>DASYUC010000119.1:0-9544 GCA_036001645.1 Candidatus Limnocylindria bacterium | reverse complement strand
TTCGTCCTCTATGCGAGCGCGGTGGCGGCGGTGCTCGTCATCGCGCTTCTCGCGAGCTTCGGGCTGCGCGACCGCAATCAGGTCGCCGCGAGTGCGAGTCCGACCGCGCCGACGACGCCAAGTGCTGCGAGCGCATCGCCCATCGCGAGCAGTTCGCCGTCGGCCACCGCTGCGGCGGCCGGTACGATGACCGGCGGGCTCGGATATCCCTCCGAATTCATCCCGCCGCTCACCGTCTTCGCGATCAGCGTCGCGGACCAGCGCGTCTTCTTCTCGGTGGACACGCCGCGATATGGCGGCGGACCGAACGCCTCGCCTCCCGCGGCGACGATCGCGCCCGGAACGCGTCCGATGTACACGATCACCGGCGTCGCGCCGGGAACCTACTACGTCCTCGCGTATCGCAACGATGACGTCAACGTGGAAGCTAAGAACCGTCCTGGCGTGTACTCGCGGTACGTCCTGCAGTGTCTCCAGCCGACCGAGGCGGGATCAACACCTGCGCCAGGCTGCAGTCCTCCGGGCGACCACTCACTCGTCCCGGTCACGGTGCGGGCCGGAGAGACGGTCAGCCGGATCGATGTCACGGACTGGTACTACCAGCAAGAGACCTACCCGGCGCGGCCTCGCTGACACGGCGACATCAGTCGAGAAGGATGTCGATGTGATCGACGCCGCTGCTCCTATAGGCCTCCATCACTTTCTCGGAGTCGGTACCACAGTCTCTGAGCGCGCCCTCGCTTTCGATGACGGCGATCTTGTAACCAAAGTCCAGCAGGAAGCGCAGGTACTGGCGACCATCGACGCCCGACATCCCGGGCATCATGGTGGGGCTGAATTCGCTGACGATCGTCGGGTGGCACCGCCTGATGAGCTCCGACGCCCCCAGAAGTGCGTTGTATTCGGCGCCCTGCACGTCGATCTTCACGAGGTCGATGTTCTTGGTCCGCGGGACGAGGTCGTCCACCTTGAAGCTCGGCACCGTCGTCGAGTTCGTCAGCGCCGCAGCATCGTCAGGAGCCGCTGACGTCATCGCTTCGCTGTACGAGCCGTGCAAGACGAGGAGCCCGAGCTCACGGCCGGCCGCCACCTGGAGCACCATCACGTTGTCGAAGGAGTTGACGCGCCGGCTTGCCTCCAGCAGCTTCGCACTCTCCGGGTTCGGTTCGATCGCGGTCACGCTGCCCGACGATCGGACGAGCGATGCAGCGAGCATCGTGTACCAGCCGATGTTCGCCCCGATATCGAGAACATGCATGCCTGGTCGCAAACGGCCTCGGAAGACGGCGGTGACGTTGGGCTCGTAGGCGTCGCGCTTCACGTGCTCGCTGACCGCAGTGTCCGCCTCCTGCACGTAGATGGAAAAGTCTCTCGACGTCGCCAGAGATACGCGGTCCGTCGATCGATGACTCAGTAATGTGTCGGCGCGTCTCGAGAATTCGAAAGAGGTCAGGTAGGAGCGAACGACCGCGTCGAGATCACCGCCGACCTGCGCGAAATGCCCTCCCCACTCTTCGCGATTCGGTGGACGCCCGAGAAGCAGGCGGAAGCAGAAGAAGATGTCTTCCCCTGTCGCCGGGCCCTGTGGGATCTTCCATGGTTCGTCGAGAAGGAAGGCTGGTCGCCGGAGTAGGGGTCTCAGGGCGTATCTCAGGAGGCTACCGATCCGCATCGCTAGTCTCGCTCCGCGGTCATTGCCACTTCGTTCATGCGCACGGAGTATCGACTGCCCTAGTCTGCCGTCCAACTTGCCGCTTTTCCGTGGAAGGTCACGCGACACGGTCCTCTACGCCTCGGCGAATGTCGTCGCGCTCGCGTGGACGCTCTTCGCGGTCACCCGGACGTGGGTCGGCACGATCGCCGAGGATCCTCAGCGAGAGCTCGTGCAACGCACCTTGCTCTTCGCACTCGTGGCGGCCGCTGTCGTCACCGCGCTCGTCGCGGCGCTTCTACCCGAGACCCGCCGCCCGAGTTTCCTCCGTCGTCACTTCGCGATCTACACCGTAACTCCGGTCCTGCTCTTCCTGCTCTCGCGCGCCGGTGGAGTGACGACGCAGCATCTCGGCGCCGTCTATCTGCTCGCGGTCGCGGCGTGGACCGCGCATGCGACCTTGGGCCTCTGGCACGTCGTCGCGAATCTGCCCGACCGCCGCGCCGCGCTCACGCTCGCCGCGGTGCTGCTCGTCCCCTACTTCGCACTGCTGCCGTACCACAACTCGTGGATGCCGACGGCGTCCGACGAGCCGCACTACCTGATCATCATGCAGAGCCTCGTCGACGATCGCGACCTGGACCTCACGAACAACTACGACAGCGAGTCGTACCGTGAGTTCTACCCCGATCGACTCGAGTTCCGCCACGTCATCCAGGTCGGACCGTGGCAGTACCCGATCCGTGACCTCGGCCTGCCGCTCATCGGCGCGTTGCCGTTCGCCGCCGGGGGGCGCGCCGGCGTCGTCGCGCTGATGGGCCTCGTCGCCGCCGCGCTCGCCGCCCAGCTGTATCTCGCGTGCCGCGACCTTCGCATCGCGCATCGGCCCGCGTTCATCGGCACCGCCCTCGCGTGCCTCACGCATCCGATCTTCTCGTACACGACGCAGATCTATCCCGAGCTTCTCGCGGCGCTCGCGTTCGTATCCGCCGCGCGCCTCGTGCGCGCGGGACGCGGTGCGACGCCCCTGGCCCTCGCAGGCGCGGCCGCTTGTATCGGCGTTCTGCCATGGCTCAGCACACGCGCGGCGCTCATCGCGCTCGGCGTCGGCCTGGTCGTCGCGTTCTGCGCGCTGCGACCACGTGCGCCGGCGTCCCTGGCCCAGCGGACGGTCCGAGTCGCCGCCGCCGCGCTGCCATTCTTCGCGCTGCTCGCGGGGCTCTCGTTCTTGAACTGGCAGCTCTTCGGGAAGTTCATGCCGGGCGCCGCGTATTACCTCGTTAGCGACCAGCAGCAGGTCCTCACGTTCGCGCCGCAGGTCGGCACGCTCGGCCTGCTCTTCGATCGCACCTTCGGGCTGGTCCCGCGGGCGCCGGTCTATCTCATCGCGGCGCTCGGCGTCGTGCCACTGTGGCGGCGCGGCCCAACGACGTCGCTCGTCGCGCTGTTCCTCGGCTGGCTCATCGCGTTCCTGTTCATCTCGAGCATCGCGTATTGGTGGGCCGACGGCGCACCGGCCTCGCGCTACATCCTCGCCGGGCTGCCGTTCTTCGCCGTTCTGCTCGCCGCGGGTCTCGAACGGACCGGGAGCCTGGGCTCGGTCTCGTGGCACACGTTCGTCGCGGTCCTCGCTGCCGTCTCATTGTTCATCGCATACGTCTTCGCGGTGCTGCCGAACATCTGGTACGACCTGGCCGTGGATATCCGCCTCGGCGAGCGAGACGGCCAGCTCTTCGAGTTCATCGGGCGCTTGGTCCGGCCGAATCCCGCTGCTGCGTTTCCCTCGATCGTGCGTGGCACGCCACTCGATCTCGCGCTAGGCGTCGTCTGGCTCGCGCTGCTGATCGCTCTCCTGATGACGGGGAGAGGCGCGGTCCGCGAAAAGGGACAGTAACGGCCCCTGTGCGGCGCCGCTCCGGTGGTGCCGTCTGGTCCCGCGATTCCGCCGACGCCGCGCTATTACTGGGGCAGCGGTGTACGCGTCGCCGGCCCGACGCTTGACCACTTTGCATCGATCGTCTGCCGGATCGCTTTCACGGAGAAGCCCTCGGCCAGTAGCGCCTTGCTCTCGAGCGCAACGTTGACGCACGTGCCGCAGCCAAAACCATGGGTGTCAAGCACGAACGTGCCGGGCGTCTTTTGCGACCGGGCGAAGCAGTCGTAGTTGCTCCGGTGCCCCATGCCTCCGCAGCCGCAGAAGCACGGGATGTACGTGAGCAATGCGCCGTGACTGAGTGCGAACGCGTACGCCTCCTGCACCGCGGCGGGCGCTTGACGGTACTGCGGCGGCCAGACGTTCCGCGCAGGCGTTGCGATAAGCGGCAGCTCGGCAGTCGGTGCGGGAGCCGCGGGACTCAGCTCCTGTGAGCAGCCAGCGAGCGTGACGCCGACAACTGCGAAGATGAATTCGCGTCGTCGCATCGTTACGCGCTGACGACGAGAGCGGTGACCATGCCGAACATGCCTGTCTGGCCCTCGGCGTGGCCGAGGATGTGGCAATGGAATGCCCACGGCCCGAGCGCGTCGGCGACGACGATCGCGTCCCAGCGCTCGCCGGGCGCGACATTGAGCGTGTCGCATCTGAAAGGCGCCGGCAGCGGATAACCGTCTCGGGCAAAGATCTCCAAGGTCAGGCCGTGCAGATGGACTGGGTGGATCATCTGTCCTTCGTTCATGAAGCGGAAGCGAATCCGTTGGCCGAGCTTGGCGGTGTACGGAGCGGTGGCTGGGAAGCCCTTGCCGTTGACCGTGAATCCACCGAGGGCGTCGTTGAGGATGAAGAGCTCGTCCTTGTCGTACCGAGGATCGACGCCGTTGTCCCGCGGCATGACGAGCAGCGGCCCGAGCATTCCCTGGCCGACCTGCATCGTTGCGTTGTGATGCGAGTGGTACATGTGAGAACCGAACGGGCCGGCAGTGAACTCATACACGTAGGTCGCGCCAGGCTTGATCGGCGGCTGGGTGATGTATGGGACACCATCCATCGCGTTGGCCACGCGCTGTCCGTGCCAGTGGACCGCGGTGCTCTCCTGCAGCTTGTTCAACACCCTTACCCGTACCCGCTCACCTTCGGTCACGCGGATGACCGGTCCCGGGACCTGATCGTTGTAGGCGATGGCATTGACGAATCGGCCCGGAACGACTTCCCACTTCGTCACACCGCATGTGAGCTCGAACTCTCGGACACCGTCGACCACTCTCGACGCCAGCTCTTGCAGTCCGATGCCTTGCGTCTTCGCAGGAAAGGCCGCGGTGGTGGCCTGATGCATAGCGTCGTGATCGATCGGCAGCGCGGAAGGCGATGGACTTGCGACCGCATGCAGGGAGTGCTCCGCACTCGCCGTCGGACGAAGGGACGGCGTTGCGGCAGCGGCGGCGACCGCGACGGCCGACATCCTTCCCGACGCGCCGAGTACGCCGACCGCCAGCGCGGTCAGGCCCGCGGTGCCAACGGTTCCCAGCAGCGCTCGTCGCGCGATCGTTCCCACCGGATCCGCAGACTCCGCGTCCTTCGCCTTCGTTCCTTCGCTCATGGAGGGGACGCTACGGTCGCCGGCAAAGGACGCCAACGGCCGGAGGTCCCGTGCCGCTGGGTCGAACGGCCCTAAAGGCGCGGGCGGTGCTTCGCCATGTACGCCGCGGCCTCGGCGCGTCGCGAGAGACCCAGCTTGTCGAGGATCCGACTGACGTAGTTCTTCACCGTCTTCTCAGAGAGGAATAGCTTCTCGCCGATCTCACGGTTGGTGTGGCCTTCGGCGAGTCCGACGAGGACCTTGCGCTCCTGCTCCGTCAGTGAGGCAAGGGCGGGGTCTTCACCGCGGCTTGCCCGCACACGTTCGAGGACCTTGCCGGTGACGTCTGGATCCAGAAGCGAGCGGCCGCCTGCAACGGTCGTGATCGCATCGACCACGGCCTGACCGCGCGTCTGCTTGAGTAAGTAACCCGCGGCGCCGGCGATGATCGACGCGAACAGCGCATCGTCATCGGCGTACGAGGTCAGCATGATGACCCGCGTCTCCGGCCTTGCCTCACGGATGGCACGGCAGGCTTCGACGCCCGATCCATCGGGAAGGCGCACGTCCATGATCACGACATCAGGTTTGGCGCGAGCGGCGGCTTCGACTGCCTCCGCAACAGTTCCCGCTTCGGCGACGACGCTCATGCCTTCCTGACGACCGATGAGTCCGCGCAGACCTTCCCGCACCACCTCGTGATCGTCACAGATGAGCACGCGCGTCACGCCTTCACCTCCGCGCTGCCCGGGAGACGCATGAGCAGGCGCGTTCCCGTTCCGGGCATCGAACGTACGTCCAGGCGAGCGCCGATGTCGAAGGCGCGCTGCCGCATGTTCCGTAGACCGAGACCGCCGATCGTCTCCGTCGTGTCGAAGCCAACACCGTCATCCGCGACCTCGAGCACCACGTCGTCACCTTCTTTCACGACCCGCAGCTGAACGCGGCGTGCGCGCGCGTGGCGCGCAACATTGCCCAGAGCGTCCGCCGCAACGTAGAACACAGCTTCACGTTCGAGGCGACCCAGCGCCGACTCACCCTCGGGTTCTACCTTCACATCCACCGTCAGAAGCGCGTTGGTGCCGATCTGTTGCGCTAGCGTCGCAAGCGACTCGTGAAGCGGTCGGTCCGAGCCGCGGACGGGCCGTAGGCCCAGGACGTAGTTGCGCAGGTCCGCGATCGCAGCGTTGAGTCGATCGACGGCGCGGCCGAGCTGGCTGCGAGCACTCTTTGGTGCGGTCTCCACCTGCGCAGCGGCGTCTTCGATCAGCAGACCCAGGCCGTAGAGAGACTGGATCACGCCATCGTGGAGGTCCATCCCGATCCGGTGCCGCTCTTCGAAGGTCGAGATCCGACTCGTTTGCGCGTAGAGCCGTGCGTTCTCGACCGCGATCGCTGCCTGCGCCGCCAGCGCGAGCAGCGCCTCTTCGTCCTCGGATGTGAAATCGGCGCCTCCCTGCTTCTCGGTCAGATACAGGTTCCCCACCGACTCGCCGCGCCAGCGGATCGGCACGCCGAGGAACGTGCGCATCGGCGGATGGTCCTTGGGGAAACCCACCGAAGCGGGGTGGTCCTTGATGTCATGCAGGCGGATCGGGTGCGCTGCCCGCGGTAGAAGGCCCAAGATCCCGCGCCCCACCGGAAGATGACCGATGCGCGCGCGCTCCTCATCGTCGATCCCCGAGGTGTAGAAGCGAGTGACCACGCCCTGCGCGTCGAACGTGCCGAGTGCCGCGTACTTCGCGTCACCCACGATCCGCGCGAGATCGGCGAGCTTGTGCAGCAGCGTCTCCAGGTCCAGTTCCGCGCTGAGGGCCAGGCCCGCGGTGTTGAGAGCCTGGAGGCGCCGGCTCTGCGCGACCTCGCGCGCATGCAGCTCACCAAGACGAGCAAGTATCGCGACCGAGAACGCGATGACGCCGGCGGCACCGATCGCGAGGAGCGCGAGGTGGCGCTGGCCCGACGGAATGGCGGGCTCGAGGAGCCAGTAGTCCAGGGCGATCAGGCCGCCGAGCAGGAAGACCGGCAGCACCAATGCCGCAACGATCAGCCGACCCGGATAGATCCGACCAGTGGCCCAGGGAGTGAATCTCACGCGCTGGATTATCCGTTCGTCCGTTGCGATGCAGGGATCACTTGAACGAAAAAGGGGCGGCTCGTGCCGCCCCTCTCGCTAGAGGAGGTGGCCGTCACGTCAGATGGTCGCGGGCTGCGGCAGGGGGCCGTTGCGACGCGAATTCCGCTCTTCGCTGGCACGCCACGGGGTGCCGAGCAACGGAAGAAGGATGCTGTCGAGACCGATGTACCCGGCCGTCTTCCAGGCGAGGATCAAGAGGATCCCCAGCAGCAGAAGCACGGGATTGGTGCTGGCGCTGCCAGCGAGCATGAAGTTGAGGTTCATGAACGCGCCGCCGACGGCCGCAACGCCGACGAAGGCACCGAGGATGAGCGCGATGCCCACCGCGGTCTCGCCGAACGCGATGACCTTGCCCATGACGACCTCAGCGTGGTTGTCGATCAGGAATTGGATGAACCCGCGGTACCAGTCGTACGTGATCACGGGCTTGGCCGGTGCCGCCGGCACGGCCGCGATGCGCTGCCAGAAGGCGAGGATCCCGGAGCCGTCGATGATGTAGTTGGTCTTGGCGCCAACGTCGGACACCTTGTGCCAACCGGCGTCAAGCCAGGCGTACCCCACATAGAGTCGGACCGCTAGCCAGACCAGGGCCATGCGAGTGTCAGAGAAGAGAAAACGCGCGATGGGCGGGTCTTGGATGACTTTCGAGTGCGTGATGAGCTTTGCCACGACGCACCTCCTTTTCGGCCTTTAGATTCGCTGCCGCGGCAAGGTGAACCTAGGGCCGTTCGGCCCCTTTCAGCCGGGACTCGGTCCCGCCGCCGGGATGACGCTGGGTAGCAGGGCCGTTTCGGCCCAACGGTCGTGACCTTCGACCCTACCGACGGGAAGCTGGCCAAACGAGGATGCCCTCATGGACTCAGCGCCCATCCTCATCACCGTCGTAGGACTAGGCATCGCACTCGCGGTCTTCGCGGGCGCCTCGGCGGCACGCCTGCTGTTGCACGCTGGGGCGCCGCGCACGCGCTCGGACCACGGTCACGGCGATGAGCGCTGACATCCTGGAACACCCTTCGCGCGATGCGGGTGTTGGAGCGGTACGAGCATGGCCCAGTCCGGAAGGACTGGGGTCCAGAGAATCAGCTAAGAAGTGTGAGGCGGGCGTCCGGCCTTAGCGAGAAGACGGGCACTCATCACCGTTGCGCCGACGGCGAGGAGGCCGAGGGCGATGATGAGGTGACGTGCGTCGTCGCCATCGCGGTCGGGTCGTCGGCCACCGCCATCGTCGTCGACCGGTCCTCGGCCAGAAGATCCGCCGCCGCCTTCCGTCTGCGCCTCGAGTTGTTCGGTCGCGCGAATGACAGTCTGCGCGGTGGCGTCATCGGCACTGCGGCGCGCGACATGTGGTTGCTCGGGTCGATCGTGCCTTCGACGACGCCCTGGGCGAACACGCGCGGGCGACCGTGCGGGCTTTGTCGTCGTGCGCTCGTCCATGCGTGAATGGTATGAGAGTCGGGAACCGCGCAGCCGAACGCCGTCGCTCAGTCCCGGCCCGTCGTGGTCGCGATGTCGGCCTCGTTGCCCGCCGCGTCGGCCAGCGTCCACCATGAGGGCGCGAACTGGTCGCGCACCATCCGGCCGCCCGCGGCCAGCGCCGCCGCGATGCGCGACTGCGCCTGCTCGTAGGGCACCCATATCACTAGGTGGATCGCGCCGCCGCCGCCCGGACGGGGCTCCTTCATTTTCTCGAACCAGAACGCCGGCCCACGATCATGCGGATCGACGAGATCCTCGTTGGGACTGTCGGGGCGAGGCTCATACCCAAGTGCGGCCCGCCAGAACGGCATCACCTCGGCGGTAACGGTCGCGCCTGGGATGACACTCACGCTCTGGACAGCCGACGGGTCGGCAGAGAGGCCCAGCCTTCGGGCAGCTGCCGATATCTGGCGGGCCAACTCCACATGGCCACGGGTCATTCCGCCGTAGTCAGCCGTGAACGTGATCATGCGCACGGTCACGCCGTCGTGCCGTACGTCAATTGCGGGGCGCTGGTCGTCGACGCGCGGCAACTCGCTGATCGCCTGCACGAGCCGGGCGCCTGCCGCGAACGACCCAGTTCGGAAGTACGCCGTCGCACCGTCGCCGCCGAGCACGCGCCAATCCTCGACGCCCTCGGCCTCGTGGAATTGCTTCGGGCTGATCTGGTCGGTCATGCGGGCCTCCTTGTCACCGAGACTCGGTAGTCGCGGCGAACTTCTTCTTGCGCCGGGATCGAGCCACCCGCTCGTGTGCCTCGTCGAGCAA
>DASYUC010000118.1:0-4469 GCA_036001645.1 Candidatus Limnocylindria bacterium | reverse complement strand
GGGCGGCTGGGTCCGGACGCCCAAGTCCGGACACGTCACCGAGTCTCTTAGCGAGCGCTTCCACCTCGCGCGCCTGATGCCCTGGGAGCTCCCACGGCGCAAGCGCGGGCAGGGCAAGTCGAGCGGCACGGGCCGCTTCGCTGCCGCCGCAGTCGTGGTGGTCGCGGCCGCAGGAATCATCACCGTTGGCGCGCTCTCGATCCGCGCCGCCGCGACGAGCGGCATCACGAGCGAGACAGACCTGGCAGTCCCCGCCTTGGTCGGCACCGGTGTGCCGCTCGCGATCCTCGGCCTTGGCTGGCTGCGTCTCCGCCGCCGCGTCACCGCGGTCGTGCTCGCGTTCACTCTCGGCCTCGGGACGAACGTTATCTATCTCGCGAGCGCTGTCCCCGCCGCCGCGGTGACGGACAACTCCAGCGTGTTCACCTTCCGCAACACCTCGAGCTTCGGCACCCGCGACATGGTCCAGAACTACACGCCGGCGTCTGGCACCGCGGCGACCTGCCCCGCCACCCTGAGCGCCAACTGGACCTGCGGCTTCACCTCGGACACGTTCACCACGGGTCAGACGATGAACGCGGGCACAGCGCAGGCGGACCTCTATCTCGAGAACCAAGGGTCGGTCACGAACGACTACTCCAACGGGTATACCTTCGTATCCGCAGGGTCGGTCACGTCCATCGCGCTGACGAAGATGGCGAACCTCGTGAGCGGGGACGTGATTATCGCGCACATATCGCTGCGCTCAGGCGCGGGCACGATCACGAAGCCATCCGCGAGCTGGAGCCTCGTGGATCGGATCGACAGCAGCACCGTGACGCTGGCCGTCTACAGCCTAGTCGCCGGATCGAGCGAGCCCGCAAGCTACACGTGGTCGTGGCCCACCGCCGTGAAAGCCGTGGGCATCATGCGCAACTTCTCGGGCGTCGACACGAGCGCGCCGGTGGACGGCCACGCCGGCGCGACCGAGAGCAGCGCAAGCACGACGCACGTCGCGCCGAGCGTGAACGCCGCGTACGCCAACGAGATCCGCGTCGTGGGGATCGCCGACGCGTCGAGCGGGACCTGCAACACGATCAGCGGGTGGAACCTGACGTCGGGCTTCTCATCGGGCGGCGGCGGCGGTAGCGCCCAGGTCAACGGGAGCATGTTCTACGCGACGACGCCTGCCGGCCTAGGAGCGACGGGAACACTCACCGCGACCTGCGGCAACGACATCGCCGCCACCCATCAGCTCACGCTGAAGCCGTCACCGACGCCGAGCTGCACGGTGACGGCGACGCTCAGGAAGACGACCCCCATCAAGCTGCGGGCATCGACAACCAAGACCGTGAACAGCGGCAGCAGCATCGTCGTCGACACGCCGGCGGGCACGCAGCAGAACGACCTCATGTTCCTTACCCTGGCATGGACCGGCAGCGCCGCACCGACGACTCCGTCCGGATGGACCCTGACCTCGTCGAATGGTTCGGGCAGTACGACGTCCCTCTACAGCTACCGACGCATCGCGGGCGCATCCGAACCGGCGACCTACACGATCAACTTCAGCGTGGCCGCCACCATCGCCGCCTGGGAAGGGTCATACATCGGCGTCGACACGACGACACCGTTCGACGTGAGCTCCGGATTTAACGCGAACGGCACGACCCACACCACTCCGGGAATCACCACGACGGTCTTTGGCGATCTGATCGTCGTGGGCTACGCGCTCGCGGCCAATGGCACATTCACGACTCCGACCGCAATGACCGCGGAAGGGAATCCGATCGCTGGGACGAGCGCGTTCGAGTCGCTCGCCGTGTTCGACACCATCGCTGGCGCCGCCGGAACGATCGCCGGAAAGACATCGACGTCCTCGGTCTCCGGACAGTCCGTCTTCAACATCTGGTCCTTCAAGCCGATCGCCTCCAATACCGTCACGCTCGGATCGGCGACGCCATCGCTCGGCTCCATCGCCAGCCCGACGCTGCAGTCGGTCTCGATCTCGACCTCGGCCGCTACGTTCGGCACGGGCGATCGGCTCGTCCTCGATGTAAGCGTTCCGAACGACACGGCGAACTGCGGTGTCCGTCTCTCGTACGACGAGGCCGGGACGCCTTCCAAGTTGACCGTCGCGACGATCGTGCCGGAAGGAATTGCCGGTCTGCTCCTGCTTGCGCCCGCGCTCCCTTTTGGAGCGCGGTGGTGGAAGCGGAGGCGGCCGTGAGGATGCCCGTCCGCGGAGCCAAGCTTGTGGTCGTTGCCTCCATGGCGGCGCTCGCCTTGATCGGACTCGCGCTGCGCTCCTTCGGCGTCGCGGACTCGAACGGCCTGGCGTCACCCAGCGCGGAGATCCTCGCCTTTGTCGTCGGCGTCTGGCTGCCCCTGTTCGCTCTGGTCTACGCAGTGTCGAAGCGGCGCCATGCGGGCATCGCCATCGCCTTCTGCGTCGGCCTGTCTGTCAACGTCCTCTTCCTGACGCACGCAGTGCCGGCTGCCGCGCTGACGGATAACTCGAGCATCTTCACCTTTGCGAATTCGTCGAACTTCGACCCGCCGCGCATCGACATGGAGCAGCACTACTCCCCGACATCATCGACCGCGACCACGTGCCCGGGCTCAGCCGGTTACAGCTGGGTCTGCTCGTGGGCCTCGGACTCGTTCGCCGCCGGTCGGACGCTCGAGGCCGGTACCGCCCAGGCCGATCTCTACCTCTCGAACAACCCGGTGCCCGTCCTCAGATCCGCCTCGAACCTCATCGGAGGGAGCAACAACGTCTGCACGCTGACGAAACCGGCGAACCTCGCGGACGGTGACGTGATGCTCGCCGCCTGCAGGTTCCGGGGCGGCACCGGAACGACCGTGACGTCGGTGCCGTCGGGATGGTCACTGGTCGGCTCGCGTGTCGACAACGGGACGACAATCAGCCTCGTCGTCTATTCGCATGTCGTGACCACTGCGTCGAGCGAACCGGCGAGCTACACCTGGGACCTCAGCGGCACCGTCAAATACGCGCCTTCGCTCATCGTCTTCTCGGGCATCGACAGCGCGGCTCCTGTTGACGCTGATGCGGGATCGGCAACCGCGAGCGGGACCTCACACGACGCGCCGAGCGTCACGACGACCGTTTCCAGTGACGCGCTCGTGACCTACCACGTGACGGCGACCTGCACGAACTGGACGCCGCCGGCGGGGATGACCGAACACTCCGACACGACCTTTTGCTCTCAGAGCGCTGGCTCCAACGTCGACATGGAAACGAGCAGCATGCGACTCGGTGCGGCTGGTGCGACCGGTCCGCTCACCGCTACGAACGCGGATGCCGCAGACGGCGTGACCAAGACGATCGCGCTGCGACGGAGCACGGCGCCCATGACGTGCGACCTCACCGTGCAGGTCATGAAGCCGGTGCAGCACCGCTCGACCGACTCGAACGCCGCCGCCGATACCACCTCACTCGTGATCAATACGCCGGGCGGGGTGCAGGACGGAGATGTCATGGTTGCGACGATCGGTGCTCGCTGGACGACTGGCTTCACCATCACCGCTCCCGCGGGATGGACCCTGGTAGGCAGCGGCACCAACGGCGGGTGCTGCACGATGAGCGTCTACACAAAGGCCGCCTCAAGCGAGCCGGCGAACTACACCTGGACGTTCTCGGCATCGACAGCGGCCGCTGGCGGCATCAGCGCGTACTGGAACGTCGACACAGTCACAACGTATGACGTCCAAGGCGGCAATGCATCGAGCGGGCTGAACGCAACGACGCCGGTCATCACGACGACACAGCCAGCGGAACTCCTCGTCGCGTCGTTCATGTCCGCAGCGATCGGAACCTGGACGCCACCGACGGGCATGACTGAGCGCTTCGACCGCAACGCCTCGGGCGCCTTGACCGCGAGCGTCGAGCAGGCCGACGTGATTCAAACGCTCGCGGGTGCCGTCTCGAAGACCGCCACGATCACGGCATCGAGCTCCGGATCCACGCACATCGTCGCGCTGAGGTCCGCGGCCGGCGCCGGCTATCTGGGATCGGCGACGGCGCAGGTCACGAGCCCGGCATCAGCGACCCTCGTCTCGGTCGCACTTCCCACCGCCGCGGTTAGCTTCAGTACTGAGGATCGACTGCAGCTCGACGTGATCGCGCCGAACGACCAGGTGAACTGCGCGGCGAGCCTTTCGTACGACAGCGTGACGACACCTTCGAGGCTCACGCTCGCGACCGTGGTTCCGGAAGGGATCGGCTCGCTCCTCCTTCTCGCGCCGGCGTTGCCGTTCGCGGCGCGTTGGTGGAAGCGGAGGCGGCCATGACGACGTCGTTCGCGGGACGAGCAGACCTCTCGGGCGCGGCGCGCCCGGTCGGCACGCTCATCGCGACCGCGTCGATCGCCCTCCTCATCCTTCCGTTCTTCTCGACGTTCGGCGAGCTCCTGACGAAGGCCGCGATGGCCGCGGGCTTCGACGCGTGGCTCGGCCAGTGGATCGCGCCC
>DASYUC010000117.1:0-2493 GCA_036001645.1 Candidatus Limnocylindria bacterium | reverse complement strand
TCGAGAACCCCGCCGAGGCGTTCCCGAACATCGTCCGCTGGCTGGTGAAGCACGACTACTCCGACGGCGACATCGCCAAGGCGATCGGCGGGAACGTGATGCGGGTGCTCGAGGAGGCCTGGTTCCGCTGAGTCCTGCGCGTTAGGTCTTTTGTCGCGCGAGGCGCCGCAGCAGGTGCGTGCGCGCTTCCATGTCGAGCGGCGTGCCGCGCTCGGCGAGCTTTTCGGCGACGACCTCGCGATGCTGCGGGGTGCGGTTCGAGCCGAACTTGAACTTCGCGCGGACTCCCGTGACCGTGAGGCGTAGCCCGCGGATCGCGTCGAGACGCCTGCCGTATGGATTGTCGCCGGGCTCGACCGGCGCGTGTTTGCCCTCGGGCTGGAAGTGCCCGAGCTGCCGATCGAGGATCTTCGCGAGCGCTGCATCGTCCTCGGTCGGCTCGATGTCGCAGGCGAGCTGGACCGCTGCGTAGTAGCTCGTCGGGACGCCGTATTCGTCCTGGTTCCAGTGGCCCGGGATGTACGTGTACGCGCCGAAGACCGAGAGCAGGCCGCGTGGCCGTTCGGCGATCGCTTCCCACACCGGATTGATGCGCGCGAGGTGGAGCAGCACCGTGTTGTCGCCGTCGTAGATGAAGTGCGTCGGTACGACGACCGGCAGGTCGCGCGTCGGCGCGCCGGGGACGATCAGCTCGCCGAAGTCATGCGTTGTGAGGAAGTCGTGCCACTCGGCGTCATCGAGGGCGGCGTCGTGTTTGTGGATCAGCATGCGGTGAATGATGAGCTTGTCGGGGCGGAGAGATTCGAACTCTCGACTTCTTGGTCCCAAACCAAGCGCGCTACCGGGCTGCGCTACGCCCCGCGCGGCTGATTGTGCGGAGCACGTGGCAGTTCGCGCACACGAGCTCGCATTTCTTCAACTCTGCGAGGATCAGTGTACGGCGCCGACTCCCAACCAGACTGCTAATCGATGCGACCTTCTCGTATCCAGGTAGGTGATCCCAGTGCATGACCCACACGGGAAACACGTGACCACAGTCTGCGCAAGGGACACCCTCCTTGATTGACGCCATCCACGCGCGCGCGGCTTTCGCGCGAACACGACGACGCGCGAGCCGCGATCGCTTGCCGCGCTCGTGGTAATAGCGACGGTCGTATGCGCGGCGACATTCCCGGCAGTAGGAGAACTGACCGGTGCGTGATTGATGGAAGTCACTCTCTGGTTTCCACAGTCCGCACATCGCGCAACGCCTGAACAGGTTCTCGACCCAAACGTCCTGAACATCGACGGGACCGGGAGCCAGCTGGTGCTGAATCGCCTCACCCATTACTACCCGACCGTTCGCTGATCTGCGTACTGCCGCGCCCCGCGACCGGCTCACGTGCCGCACTTGACCATGTGTCCCAACCCGCGCGCCTGAATGTGCGTATCGCGTGGCAGTTCGCACACACGAGCTCACACTTCGCAATTTCCCCCAAGATCGCATCGCGGGACCGGATCAGGCTGACATCCGCAAGTTTCTGGGTTCCGGGCAGATGGTCCCACTGCATTACCTCCGGGGGAAAGACCCGACCGCAATCGGTGCAAGGCCGTCCAGTCTTCAGCTCGCGCAGCCACTTCCTCAGAGTTCGGTCGAATACTCGCCACGCGATCGGTTTCCCACGCCTGCGTTCGTATCTCTCGTGATCGATGACAGCGCGGCAGGCCTTGCAGTATGTCTGCAGGCCGTCCCGCCGCGCTCGGTTCCGGTGGAATTCGGAGATGGACTTTACCAAGCCGCACCGCGCGCATCGCTTCACGGCTGCCTCCTCTAGCACATCCGTTCGATATCAATATCAATATCGGCACGGACTTGCAGCATGAGCGGATGCGCTCACGTGCCCTAGCCCTCTCCGCGACTCTCGCCCTCGTCCTGCTGCCATCGCAGCTCCCAGCGGCCGCGCTTCCGCTGCTGCAAACCGAATGGCGCGCGTCGGCGGCAGAGCTTGGCTGGGTCGTCTCCGCGTACCTGCTCGGCTACGCGCTCGCTGTGCTCGTCGTCCTGCCGCTCACCGATCGGGTGGCGCCGTCGCGCGTCATCGCGATCGGTGCGCTCGTCACGGCCCTCGCGAACGTCGCGTTCGCGTTCGGCGCGCAGGACGTCCTGACCGCATCACTGCTTCGCGTCATCTCGGGGTTCGGCCTCGCCGGCGTGTACATGCCTGGCGTGCGCCTCGTCGCCGAAGACGCGGAGCCGGCGCGCCGGGGCCGCGCGGTCGGTCTTTACGTGGCCGCGTTCTACCTTGGCGGGTCACTCTCGTTCCTGGCGACCGGACTCTTGCTCGAGCCATTCGGCTGGCGCGCCGCCGCCGTGATCCTCGGGCTCGTCGCGCTCCTCGCGCTGCCCATCGCAATCGCGAGCACGCGCGGCATCCCGTATCTCGCGGGCGAACGTGCGCACCTGGATCTCCGCGTGCTGCGCAACGCTCCGCTCGTGCGGACGATCGCCGCGTA
>DASYUC010000116.1:0-61024 GCA_036001645.1 Candidatus Limnocylindria bacterium | reverse complement strand
CCGACGGGTCCCAATCACCGCACAAAGGCGAAGGGCGAGGGCCGGAACCTAGCGCCAACGGACCCTGCCGGATAGACGAGCTCCGGACTCCCCGCTCAGGTCGCCGTCAGTGTGACGACCTCGCAGGAGCTATATCAGACGATCCAGCGCGTGCGCGCGCGGCGGTGAGCGTCAGCGCCGTCGGTCCCGATGAGATTTGCCAGGGCGCCGAGTGCGGCGAGCGCGGCGATCGCGATGAGAAGCTCCATTCGTCCTCCGTTCACGGATGGAACGGAGCACACACGCCCCGCGTGAGATGAACCTACGCGATGAGCGCCGGCGTGACGTCCCTCATTGCGGGGATGATCTCGCGGCCGTAGGTCTCGAGGATCTCCTCCTCGTCGCCGCTCATGAGGTAGATGTTGAACTGCCTCACGCCGATCCCCGCGAGCTTCCTCAGCTTCGCGATGTGCTCCTGTGGATCGCCGATCACGCAGAACCGCTCCACCGACTCGTCGTCGACGAATCCTGCGTTCGAGGAGCCCGATTCGGCGTGATGCTTGTAGTCGTACCCCGGTCGGCCTCGGACATAGGCCGTCAGGTCCGCCGGCAGACCCTGCTCGCCGTAACGCTTGACCAGGTCGACGACGTGATTGCTCACCAGGGCGGGGAACCAGCGGACGGCGTCGAGCGCGCGCGCGCGGTCGCCCAGGTGGGCGGGCGCCGCGGCCATGACCGCGACGTCGTTCGGATCGCGGCCGGCGCCGCGCGCGCCCTTTTGCAGCAGGCCCACGCACCAGCCCACGAGGCTCGGATCGGCGAGCTGGATGATCGCGCCGTCGGCGATGCGGCCGGTGAGCTCCAGCGCCTTGGGACCGTACCCGGCGATCCACACCGGCAGGCGGTAGTCCTCGCACCAGTCGAGGCGGAGCTTCGTCCCTTCGTACGTCACCTCGCGTCCCTCGCAGAGGTCGCGGATGGCCTGCGTGGCCTCCTCGAGGCTGGCCAGCGTCGTCGGCGGCTTACCGAGGACGCGCCGCGCCGAATCGCCCCGCCCGATGCCGAGGTCCATGCGTCCCTTGCTGAGGAGCTGCAGCACCGCGAGCGTGCTCGCGGTCACCGACGGCTCCCGCGTCGCCGGATTCGTGACGCACGTCCCGAGGCGCATGCGCTCGGTGTTCTGGGCCATCAGCGTCAGGAGCACGTACGGCTCCTTCCAGAGCACGTGGCTGTCGAAGACCCAGCCGTACGTGAAGCCGCTGCGCTCGGCGAGCCGCGCGAGGCTGATCGCGCGCTCGAACGTGATGTCTGGCTTCAGGGTGAACCCGAACTCCATGAGAGTCGCGAGTCTAGAAGCCCGGCCAGCTGTCCTTCAGGATCTTGCGCTCGATCTGCGCGAGCTCGTGGCTGTACGCGTCGAACTGCCCGCGTCGGATCGCCTCCAGCGCCCGATCGTGGTGATCGAGCGCCGAGGACTCGCGGCTGTCGTAGCCGACGAAGTAGGCGAGCACGTCCAGCAATACCAGAGCTCCACCGAACAGCACGAGTTCCATCTCGTCGCCTTTCCGCGCCGCCCGCTGTTACCGGCGTCAGCGCTCACGATGGTTGCATCGCTAGGCAGACGATGCGGTATGCTGTTACCATCGTCAAGGGGTTACGGAGGTAATGTGCGCAACACTCCACGCGCCGACCACGACTTCGAATTCGTAGGGGGTTCGGTGGCCCTCGATTTTGCGAACACGCTCGGTGGTATGCACACGGCCCCGACGCACGAGCATCTCGTGGAGTACCGCGATCTCGTCGAGTTCGGCCGCGGCGCGGGGACGATCGCTCCGTCGCAGGCTCGGCGTCTGCTCGAGGAGTCGGGCCGGCAGCCGGCTGGTGCTGCGGCCGTCCTCCGCCGCGGCATCGCGCTGCGCGAAGCGATCTGGCGCGTCTTCGACGCGCGCGCGAAGGGGGCGCGCGCTGAGCCGTCAGACCTCGCGGCCATCCACCGCGAGGATCTCCGTGCGCTGGCGCACGTTCGGTTCGGGCAGAGCGAGGCCGGCGTCGACTACGAGTGGTCGGATGACATCGATCTGGACCGTCCGCTGTGGGCGATCGCGCGCGCGGCTGCGGAGCTCCTGCGTTCGGAGGAGCTGACGCGCGTCCGCGAGTGCGGCTCCGCCACGTGCGAGTGGCTCTTCATCGACCGGAGCCGCAACCACACGCGGCGCTGGTGCGACATGAACGACTGCGGAAGCGTTGCCAAGATGCGGCGCTTCCGTCAGCGGCAGCGGCGCCCGGCTAGGACGAAGGCGGCTCGCTAGACCACTCCGACGCATGCTCGATGCCGACCCGCACGATCGGGCGTCCTTCGAGGGGCAGTCGCTCGTACTGCGAGTACTTCGCGAGCAGGTGCGCCGCCGCGGCGTCGCGCTCCTCACCGCTCTCGAGGATCGTCGCCACGCCCTCGAGCAGGACCCACGCGAGGTGGGACCAGTCATCGCCGTAGCGATCGACCACGATCGCGACGCGCCCGTTCGTCTCGATGTTGCGCACGCGTCGCAGCGCATGCCAGTCGTCGTCGCGCTTGGGTTTACGGTCCAGCGGCGTGTACAACACGTCGTCCCGCCACACGAACACGATGGGCATGACATGTGGCCGCGCGTACTGGTCCGAGGTCGCGAGGTGCGCGACGCGCGCGTTCGCGACGAGCTCGCGTGCCGCGTCGGAGAGGCTAGGCACGCAGGCGGGGAAGGATCTCGCGCGCGTACAGGCGCATCGCGCGCTCCTGGTCCTTACCGGGGAAGTGGAAGACCAGGTGCGTGAAGCCCCACTCGACGTAGCGGCTGATCTTCGCGACGTGTTCGTCGGGGTCGGTCGAGACGATGAAGCGCGTGTGCGCCTTGTCCGCCGCGGCCTGGGCCCGGCGCTCCATCTCGCGGGGGTCTTCGACGCCTGCCTTGTCCTCGGCCGGCAGCGCGAGCGCCGCCCACTCGCGCGTATCGGCCATCGCGCGGTCGCGGTCCGTGTCGAAGGAGACCTTCATCTCGATGGTGCGCTCGATCTTCGCCGCATCGCGCCCCGCCTCGCGCGCGCCGGTCTCCACGGCCGGCAGCAGCGTCTCGCGGTAGAGCTCGTCGCCTTTGCCGCTGGTGCAGATGAATCCGTCCGCCTCCCTTCCGGCGAACGTCGCCGTCTGCGGCCCGGCCGCCGCGATGTAGAGCGGCACGCCGTTCTTCGGCTTGTCGAAGATCTTCGCCGCGCGCGTCCGGAAGTACTTCCCATCGAAGGTGACGTAGTCGTCCGACCACAGCTGCTTCATGAGCTTCACCGCTTCGCGCAGCCGGCGGAACCGTTCGGCGGGCTCGGGCCAATCGGAGGCGAGGACCGGCGTCTCGTTCATCGACTCGCCCGATCCCACTCCGAGGAAGAAACGGTCCGGGAACATGAGCGCGAGCGTGGCGGCGGCCTGCGCCACGATGGCCGGGTGATAGCGGAAGGTCGGCGTCACGACGCTCGTCCCCATCCGGACGCGCGTCGTCTTCGCGCCGAGGGCTCCGAGCCAGGCCCACGAGAACGGAGCGTGGCCGTCGGTATCGCGCCACGGATGGAAGTGATCGCTCACCACGACGCTGTCGAAGCCGAGCTCCTCGGCCAGGATGCCGTAGCGCAGCAGGTCGGTCGGGGCGAACTGCTCCGCCGACGCTTTCCAGCCGAGTGTCAACATGGCTCGGACATCGTAGGAGGCGAGCCATGGCGAAGCCCCGAGACGTCCCACGACCGTTCACCATGCCTTGGGGAAAGGGAGAGATCATCGAAGAGGCGACCACCGTCGGCGAGTACCACGAGCCCGCGATCCAGCTGCTGCGGTACGAGGACGGTTCGCTCTCGATCCGTTTCAGTCACTACGACCATCGCGGCCGGTTCCAACGCAGTCCGCTCATGATCTCGCGCGGCACCATCACGGGCCTGCGTCGGTCGCTCGCCACCACGCCGCGCCTTCGCGGGCTCTTGGCAAGGCTCGTGGCCGACCCCATCCGCCCCAGGGCGAAGCGTTGACGCAGCTCACGGTGACCGCCGTCAACGGCCTGCCGGAGATCCGGCCGGGCGACGACCTCGCCACGTCCATTCGCGACGCCGCGCGCGCGCAAGGCGCGGAGCTCCGCGATGGCGACATCGTCGTCGTCGCGCAGAAGATCGTGTCGAAGAGCGAGGGACGGATCGTGCGGCTCGCGGACGTCGTTCCCGGCGAGCGCGCGCGCGAGATGGCGGCCGAGTCGGGCAAGGACGCGCGCCAGCTCGAGGTCGTGCTCTCGGAGTGCGCGAAGATCGTGCGCTGGGAGCGAGGCATCCTGATCTGCGAGACGCATCACGGTTTCGTGTGCGCGAACGCCGGCGTCGATCGCTCGAACGCCGGCGCGCCCGACACGGTGATCCTTCTACCGGTCGACCCGGACGCATCGGCGACGCGATTGCGCGACGCGTTCCGCACCGTCGCCGGCGCGACCGTCGCGGTCGTCGTCACCGACACGTTCGGACGGGCGTGGCGCGAGGGCCACACCAATGTCGCGATCGGGATCGCCGGCCTACCCGCGCTCAAGCGTTACGTCGGGCAGCGCGATCCGGAGGGCTACGAGCTGCGCGTGACGGAGATCGCCGTCGCCGACGAGATCGCCGCCGCCGCCGAGCTCGTCATGGGAAAGCTGGATCGCTGCCCCGCGGTCGTGGTGCGCGGGTTCACGCTCGACGAGCCGTCGGAAACGGCGCAGGAGTACGTGCGCCCCGCGGATCGCGACCTGTTCCGCTAGAAATATCCAGGGGTGTGGCCGTGCGACGAGGGCTGACGCAGGACGAGCGCGATTTCCTCCACGAGCCGCGGTTCGCCGTGCTCGGGACGATCAACGAGGACGGCTCCGCGCATCTCACGGTCATGTGGTACGTGCTCGAGGACGACGAGATCATGTTCAACACCGCTGCCGGCCGAAAGAAACCGGAGAACCTCGCCCGCGATCCACGCGCGTCCCTGATCGTTCCGGACGGATACCGCTTCGTGCGCATCGAGGGCATGGTCCGCGCGAACGACGACCAGGCCGCCACGCAGGCGGATATTCGGAAGCTGGCTCTTCGCTACTACCAGAGCGAGGAGCGCGTGCAGCGCAGCGTGGACGCGAATTGGTCGAAGCAGCACCGGATCACATACCGCATGCCCGTGCACCGCGTGTACAGCTCGGGGTTCTGATGCAGGACGCGGACGCCTCGCCGCCCGAGGAGCGCTGGGAGCCGCTCAGCCTGGAAGAGGTGAAGCAGCTGTTCGGCCCGATCTCGGCGCCGTGGTGGATCGCAGGCGGCCACGCACTCGACATGTTCCTCGGGCACGAGACGCGCAAGCACGCGGATATCGACGTGGCCGTGCTCCGCCGCGATCAACTGCTCTTCCGCGAGGCGCTCGCGAAATGGGACGCCCACATCGCACACGCCGGCGAGCTCGTCCCCTGGAAGCGCGGCGACACGATCACGAAGCTGGAGCACCACGAGATCTGGGCGCGTGAGACGGCCGACGGTCCGTGGCGGCTGAAGCTGCTGTTCGAAGAGAGCGAGGGCAAACGGTGGGCGTATCGCCGCGACGCACGCATCGGTCTCAACATCGCGGACCTGGGACGCCGCGACGCCTACGGTATCCAGTTCATCCGGCCCGAGATCACGCTCCTGTACAAGTCGGCGTCGCCCCGTCCGGTCGATGAGACGGATTTCCTGTACTCGCTGCCGCGGCTCGACGCGGCGCAGAAGGGCTTTCTCGTCGGCGCCCTGTACATGACCGATCCGAGCAGCCGCTGGCTGCATCGCCTGAAATGAAAGAGCCCCGCCTTTCGGCGGGGCTCTTCTTTTCAGCTGATCGGTGCGCTAATTAGGCGTATCGACGGGATGCTGAAGGCCGGACCTGCTCGAAGCAGGAGCTGCAGTACACGGGCTTGTCGCCGCGCGGCTGGAACGGCACGCGCGCCTCGTTGCCACAGTTGCTGCAGGTCGCCGTGAAGAACTCACGGGGTCCACCCGAGTCACGGCTTCCGTACGAACCGCCGCCGGCGCCGCCGGACGCGCGGCGTGCCGCGCGACAGGACGTGCATCGGCCTGGCTCGTTGACCAGACCACGGGTCTGGTAGAACTCCTGTTCCCCAGAAGTCCAGATGAATTCCTGACCGCAGTCCTTGCAGGTCAGAGTTTTGTCGGTGAAGCTCACTTTTGAAGCTTCCTCCCTTTTAGTTGCTGACGCCTTGAGCACTCGCCAGGGTTCGGGAGGAAGAAAAGCCTCAGAACGCCCGCGTTGATCACTCTCGCCGCCGCGTGTCCCTTGCGGGACGACATCATTGTACCGGTTCTGCGGCGCTCACACCATCATTTCGGGTGCTCTTCGGCACGCCAGTGGCTCGGGAGCTTGTCCGCTGGGAACGAGCCCGGAAAGGCCTCGCCAAGCCACTCATCGAACCATTCGCCGGAACGGAACCACGAGCGCGGATACGTACCGATCTGGGAATAACCCGACTTCTGGTTCGCGCGCCAGCTGCCACGGTTCGCGAGCGCGATCCAGTTGTGCGTGCGATGGAGTCCCAGCTCGTTCCAGATGAACGCCATGCGCAGGCGCACGGCCTCGCTCGCGATGCCTTTGCCATAGAGATCGTGACGTCCGATGAAGATGCCCGTCTCGCCGTCGCGGCTCGTCCAGCTGATGTCGAAGACCCCGGTGAAGCCGACGGCCTCGCCCTGATAGACGATCGACCACGAGACGCTGTCGTTGCTCTCGAGGTGCCGCTTGAGGCGCTCCTCCGCCGTCGCGACCGTCTCGGTCGAGAAGCGCGGGCCCCAGAAGCGGGTGACCTCAGGCCGCATCTGGAATTCGGTGAAGAGCTTGTAGTCCTCGAGCGTCGGCGGACGAAGCTCGATGCCATTCTCGCCGACGATGCGTGGGCCGAACATCAGCGCGCCGCCTCCAGCGGCAGGTACTCGCGCTCTGTCTTTCCGAAGCGCTCGTCCCAGGTCGCGCGCTCCATGAGCAGCCAGGACTGATCGACGTACGCGCCGTCGCGGTAGTGGACCTGATGGCCGCGGCCGAACTCGGTGTAGCCGAGCTTCTCGGCGATGCGCAGCGCCGCGGTGTTGTCGGCGTGCACCGCGGTGGCCGAGCGTTTCAGGTCGAGGTAGTCGAAAAAATAGCGGTGCAGCGCGAGCGCCGCGTCCCAGCCGTAGCCCTTTCGCCACTCGTCCGGATCGATGATGAAGTGCTGGAGCTGTGCGGACGGAGGGCTCTCGAGACCACCGACCCGCGCTCGGGCCAACCCGATGAGACGTCCCTCGGTCTCGATCGACCACAGCACGCCGCGCTGTTCCTTGGCCTGCTCCTTGAACCGTTCCTTCCACGTGGCGGGCATCGCGGGCTCATGCCATATCGGTCCCGCGTGTCGCACGCGCAGGTCGGCCATCCAGCGCGAGTACGCCGCGAGGTCGTCCTCCGTCGGAATGCGCAGCGAGGTTCGCTTGCCTCTGATGATGCCGCCAAGCGCCATGAACGAACGAGCATATCGAGGGCGCGGGCTGGGCGACGATCGACGCCCAGCCCGCGCGTCACCGCTAGCTCACGCCGGCGCAGCGAGCGGCAGCGATCGTCGTGTCGTAGTCCGGACCGACCGAAGAGATCTCCGCGACGAGCCGGATCAGTGGGACGCCTGCCGCGTCGTAGCCGACGACGACAGCGTCAAAGACGAATCGTCCTCCGTTCATGTCGACACCTGGGATGCGTTCGGCGAGACCGGCCACGAACGCCGTCGCGTGGCTACCCACGGCCGCGCCCTCTGTGTAGTAGGTGATCAGGACCGCGGGACTGACCGAGGTATATGACTTCCCCGTCGACGGCGCGTAGACGGTGAGCGTGGAGGTCGGGAACGTATCGACCTCCCGGACGATCGCGCCGGTCTGGTCGTAAAAGACCGTGTAGTGCGCGTCACCTTCGAAGTGACCGCGCACCTCGAAGCCGCAGACGTTGCTCGCCCCGTTCAGACGGAGGTCGTTGTCGACATGGAATCGCTCCTGGAGCGGCGGATCCGCCGTCGCGTAGCTGCCGAGGACCTGCATCAGCACAACGACCAGGATCGAAACGAGTCGTGGTCGGAACATTGCCCTCCCCTTTCATCGCCAGGCAAGTGACCTGGCGGTCAGAAGTCTGGCTCGCGTGTCAAGGGGGGCTAAACAAGCCCCTACGCTGCGGGCAGGCGCACCGTGAACTCCGCGCCGCCCTCGTCCACGTTGCGGGCCGTGATGGCGCCGCCGTGAGCGGCCGCGATCGCCTGCGCGATCGCGAGACCGAGGCCCGCGCCGCCCTGCTGCGCGTTGTCGCCGCGATAGAAGCGACGGAACAGGCGAGTTTGCGCGCCGCCGGGCAGACCGGATCCCGCGTCGCGCACGCGCACGACGGCCTGGCCGTCCTCACGCGCGCCGCGCACCGTGACCGATGCGCCGCGCGGCGAATGCTTCACCGCGTTGTCGATGAGGTTGGTGAAGAGCTGCGCGAGCTTGTCGGGATCGCCGCGCACGGCGGGCAGACCGTCGGTCGCGACGTCGAGCGTCACGCCGGCCTCCTGCGCCTGCAGCTCGAGGGCAGCCACCGCGCTCGTCACGAGCGCCGTCGCCTCGACGCGCTCGCGCGCGAGCTCGGGACCGCCGGCCTGGAGCTTCGCGACCTCGAGCAGGCCCTCGACCATCCGTATGAGCCGGCGCGACTCGCGCTGGATGATCTTCGCGGCGGGCGGCACGGCCTCGCCGGCCGCCTCGCCCTCGGCGATCGCCTGCGCGAAACCCTGGATCGACGTCAGAGGCGTGCGCAGCTCGTGGGAGATATCGGCGAGGAACGCCTGCTCGCTGTCACGAGCGCGCGCGATCTCGCCGGCCATCTCGTTGAACGCGCCGCCGAGCTCGGCCACCTCGCTCGGGCCGGCGACCGGCACGCGCGTCCGGTACTCGCCGTGCGCGAAGCGGCTCACACCGGCAACAAGCTCGCGGAGCGGGCGCGTGATCGTGCGCGACAAGAGACCCGCGACGATGAGCGCGAAGCCCGCGGCGACGACGCCCGCGACGAGCAGCGAGGGAAGGAGCGCGCGGAGCGCATCGCCGAACGCCGCGCGCGGACGCGCCACGACGATGATCGCGGCGTTCTGGCCGCCCGCCGCCGGCCGGAACGCCTGCTGCACGAAGAGCCACTGCGCGTCGCGGTCGACGAATCCGCCGAACGTGCCCTGCGTCGGCGGCGGCAGCGTCTGATTCGTGAGCGCGCTCTCGCTGTCGACGAGGACCCGCCGGTTGTTCGCGAGCACGAGGAGCCGCGCTTCCGCGGAACCCGCCTGCTCCGCAAGCGTGTCGATGACCTCGCGCGGCTGCTGGCCGTTCCGCAGCGCGGTCTGCATCGCGGTGAGGAGCGGCGCGGACAGCTCCTGGAGCCGGAGGCGCAGCACATCGTTCTCGTAGCGCACGACGAGAGCCGAGATCGTGATGGCGGCAACGAGCAGCCCGACCGCGACGACACCGAGGTAGGAGAGGAACAGCCGGCCCGCGACGCTGCGCAACATCAGGTGCCGGGCGCGACCAGCTTGTAGCCGACGCCCCAGACCGTCTCGATCTTCGCGTCGGTGCCCGCGAGCTTGTCGCGCAGCCCCTTCACGTGCACGTCGACGGTGCGTGTCTCTCCCGGATAGGCGAAGCCCCACACCTCTTCGAGCAGGCGATCCCGCGTGAGCACGATGCCGGGCTGCCGGCAGAAGGCCTCCAGGAGCTCGAACTCCTTCGCGCGCAGCGGGACCGCGCGTTCGCCCACGAGCACCTCGTGTCGTGCCGGATCGACGCTGAGATTGCCGACCCGGAGGACGCGTCCGCCGCCGGGCATGCCCGAGGCGCGCCGCAGGATCGCTCGCACGCGCGAGACGAGCTCGCGCGGATCGAACGGCTTCGCCAGGTAGTCGTCCATTCCCGCGTCGAGGCCGGCGATCTTCTGAGCGTCCTCCGCGCGAGCGGTGAGCGCGATCACCGGCGTGTCGGCGCGGCGGCGCAGCTCGCCCAGGAGATCGACACCGTCGGCGTCCGGCAGCCCGAGATCGAGCACGACCAGCGCGGGCTTCACCTCATCGAAGAGCGCGCGTGCGCGCGCGCCGGTACCCGCGTGTTCGACGATGTACCCGGCGTTCCGCAGGTACAGCGTGACCAGTTGGGCGACCGACGCGTCGTCCTCGACGACGACGATCCGCGCCGTCCCGCTCACGGGGCGAGCATATCCTCGGCTATCGTCCCCGCCGATGGCGCTCCGGCTCGCGACCGTGCTCGCGCATCCCGACGACGAGACATTCGGCACGGGCGGCACGCTCATCCGATACGCGAGCGAGGGGATCGAGGTACACAGCCTGTGCCTCACCGAGGGCGAGAAGGGCTGGGCCGGTGTCGACGACAAGATCGTCCCGCGCGAGCTCGTCGGACCGACGCGTGCGCGGGAGCTCGCGGAGGCGGGACGACGGATGCACCTGGCGAGCGTCACGTGCCTTCGGTACCCGGATAGCGGCCTCGCCGATGTCAAAGAGGAGTGGGTCGTCCGCGACATCGTGCGCTGGCTGCGACGCATACAGCCGGACGTGGTGATCATCTGGGGACCCGATGGCGGCTACGGCCATCCCGATCACATCGCGGCGGGCGAGCGCGCGCTCACGGCGATCGAGCTGGCCGGAGTGCAGCGACATGAACCCGAGCTCGGACCGCACTGGCACGCAAGACGGTGCTATCGGTTCGTCGCCGGGGCCGAGCTCATCGATCGGCTCTCGTCGCTCATGCCCGCGTTCGCCGAATACATGGAGACCCTCGCCGTGAGGCCGCAGCGCTGGACCCGCGAACGGCTCGGCGCGGTCGTCGATGTGCGCGACGTGCTGGACGCGAAAGTGGAGGCGATGGAAGCGCACGAGACGCAGGCACCCGATCTCGCGATGTGGGCAACGGCGCGCGCGAAGGTGCCGGAGATCTTCTTCGAGGAAACGTTCATCCGTGAGTACCCGGAGCCGGGCGGGCCCCCGCTGGAGACGGATCTCTTCGCGGGGCTGCGCGGCGGCTGATATGGCGGGAGGCCCGCTCGTCGCGGGCCTCCCTGATGGATGCGAGCCGCGCGAGTACTAGGCGGCGACGCTGCGTCCCTGCATCTGTCGCCAGACGAGCAGGGCGATCACGGCGCCGATGATCGAGCCGAGCCAGCCTGCGGGCTGGACGATGGCCTGGCCGTTGAACAGCAGGTTCGCGAGGAATCCGCCGACGAACGAGCCAACGATGCCGAGGACGATGGTGCCGAGCCAACCCATGGGATCGGGACCCGGCACGAGCATACGGGCGAGAAAACCGACGATGAGTCCTGCGAGCAGCCAAACGATGATGGTCGTTGGGTCCACTTTCCTGAGTCCTCCTTTCGACGAGGCTGCTTGGCTGCTATGCAACCGCCGTTCCAGGAGGCATTTCACGACAGACGGCGTGCAACGGAACGGGTTGTGCTCATACGGATGCGAGCTTGATCGGTCCTGACAGCGCACCCACGAGCGCCTGAGTCCGCTCGGCCGAGCCATCGTGGTGCGCGTGCGTCTCCAGGTGACGCACGAGAGCGTCCATGCCCGCGATCACCGGAACGCACGAGCTGCCGACGTCGTCGGCCTTGCCGCGCGTCAGCACCACGACGCCCTCGACGGATGCGTAGATGAAGCCCCCGCTCGCGAGATCGCTCTTCACGCGTGCGGCGTTGGCACGCGCACGCTTCGATGGCGAATCGGAAAGTGGATGCGAGACGCCCGGGCCGCTCCGCCGGTACCAGTGATCCTGGTAGCAGACGAGCGCGCCCTCCTCATCCCGCAGCTCGACCACGAGCACCCCGTGGGGGCCAAGGACGACGAGCGGAACGAGGTCGGAGCTGTCGTCGCGCGGCGCGTGGCGCGCCATGACGACGTAGTCGGTGGACAGCCGCTCTCCCAGGTACGCCGCGGCGCGCTCCGCGAGGCGTGCCCGCGGACCGTGACCGGCCAGCGCCGTGACTGCGGAGCGGAGTCCCCCCATGGCGTCCATTCCCCCTCGGCGGCGGATGCTGGTCGCCGCCGGACGCCGCCACAAGTAGGCCGGTCGTCATGCCTCTCTCGTACCTCCGCGCACGCGTGCATCATCGCAAGGGTGTCGCTTCGTTCCGAGATCGCCGAGCAGCCTGAAGCCGTCGCACGGCTGTTGACGGAAGGCGCTGCGGACGCCCGCCTTCTCGGCGCGCTTCTCTCGCGGGCGAAGCACCTCACCGTCGCCGCCCGCGGCTCGTCCGACAACGCCGCGACGTACGGCAAGTACCTCTTCGAGGGTCTCGCGCGCATCGTCACCGCGTCGGCCGCGCCGTCGCTCGTGACGCGATACGGAACACCGCCGCGCTACGCCGGCGGCGCGGTCATCGGGATCTCGCAGTCCGGCGCCGCGCCCGACGTGTCCGCGGTCATCGCCGCGGCGCGCCGCGACGGCGCGCTCACGATCGCGATAACGAATCGCGCGTCATCCGCGCTGGGACGTGCGGCCGAGCATGTCTTCGAGCTCCGCTGCGGACCGGAGCGCGCGATCGCGGCGACGAAGACCTACACGACGTCGTGTGTCGCGCTCGCGATGCTCGCGGGAGCGGCGGCGCGTCGGGAACTCGAGTTCGCGGAGCTGCCTGAGGCGATGCGCGAAGCCGTCGAGAGCGAGCCGGACGCGGCGCGCATCGCGCGGAAGATCGGATCGGCGCGTGCGCTCGTGGTGCTCGGTCGTGGCTACAGCTACGCCGCGGCGCTCGAGGCCGCGCTGAAGATCAAGGAGCTTGCCCGAGTGTGGGCGGAGCCGTACTCGAGCGCGGACTTCGCCCACGGTCCCCGCGCGCTCCTCGAGCGCGGCACGCCGGTGCTGCTCCTCGCGGCGCGCGGCGCCACCGAGCGCGAAACGCGTTCGCTCGCGGCGGCGATGCGGCGCCGCGGCGCGCGGGTGTACGCGATCACGGACGATGAGGCCCTTGCGGCGAAGGTGGATGACACGGTGCTGCTGCGGCGCCGGGTGGGTGAGCTGCTCAGCCCGATCGTGCTCGTCGTCGCGGCGCAGAACGTCGCGGCGCACGTCGCGCGCCGCCACGGCCGCGACCCGGAGAAGCCCGCCGGCCTTTCGAAGGTGACGAGGACCCTCTAGGCGCTCTCGACGCGGCAGCCCGCTTCGGTCTGGGCTCCTTCGCCGGCACGGCGCGCTTCGCCACCGCATCCTCGCGCTCGAACGCGACGCTCAGCTTGTAGCCATACGCGAGCGCGACGCGCTGGAGCGAACGGAGGGAGGGAAGGTAGCGCGGATCCTCCATGCGACGAAGCTGCGTCTGCGAGGTGCCGAGCTTCCGCGCCGCGGCGCGCTCGGAGAGACCGGCTTCACGTCGGAGCTTCACGACACCTTCCGCGACCGCGGCGGCGAGCGGGTCGGGACGGCGCGGTTCCTCGGGAGGCGTCGCTGCGACCGGTGTTGGTGTCGGTTCGTTCGGCACGGGGACAAGAGAGTACCGCGCCGCTACGCGTGGGCGAAAACGTCCAGAAGATCGCGTGAATCGGGGTCGTAGGCGAAGAGGATCGCGCCCTCGCAGCCCGCGCGCGCCGCGGCACGCACCTGATCGCGCAGCAGCTGCGGCTCTCCTTTGTAGCCCATGAGACCGCCCCACATCTCGGTCCGCGGCGCGGCCGCGCGCGCGCTTGTCAGCACCCGCTCGACGTCAGCGGTGTCGCGGCGATACGCCATCGGGCACAACAGGTCGACGAGGCCCTCTGCCGCCCACTGTGGCCAGTGTTGGAGCACACGATCGCGCGCGACGTCGGGGTCGGGGAACACCGCCGCGGAGATCACGACGCCCGGTCGCGCGCGCCGCAGTCGCTTCGCGCCTTCACGGACCAACGCAGTGACGTGCTCGTGGTCGTCCGGAGTCGCCGCGTACGTCACCTGCGGGTAGCGCACGTAGTCGTAATGGAAGCCTTCCACCCTGTAGCGCGACACGATGTCGGTGAAGACCGCCAGCGTGTGCTCGCGCGCCGCCGCGTTCGCCGGGTCGATGTAGATGCCCTCCCAATCGCTGCCGCCGACCGGGTCCAGATACTTCACCCCGCCCGGACGGAGCAGCCAATCCGGGTGCCGATTGACCAGGTGCGCCGGGGAGCTCGGCAGGGAGCCCTCCGTGTCCGACCACACGAAGAACACGTTGCCCCAGGCGTGGATGCGCACGCCGACCGCGGCCCCGAAGCGGATGAGATGGTCGAGCGGATCGCCCTCGCTGCCGGCGAGGGCGAGCGCCCGGGGCTCGAGCTCGGATCTGTAATACGCGTCGCCTCTGCCGCGCACCTGCACCACGAGGTCGAAGATGCCGCGCGTCGTCGCGTCGGCAAGCAGCTCGTCGATGGCGTGCGCGTCCGTGATGCGGTCGCGCACGACCCACAACGCTTTTCTCATACGTCGGCGAACGTCGCGAGCGCGATGCCGAGGTCGGTCACCGCCGCGCGTACGCGCGGATCGGTGAGTGTCGCAAGCTCGGTCGCGCGCTCTCGCGCGTAGCCCGACCGCTTCGCCAGACCTTCGTCAGGCTCACCCGGATGGCACATGAGCTCGGTGACGCCGTTCTTCGTCGCGATCCGCTCGAGCAACGCGAGCATGGAGCCGACGCCGACCTTGTCCGCGTACTGGAACTCGCGCGCGAAGTGATCGGGTGTGCGCACGCCCCGAGCGCGCAGTCGGTCGCGCTGCTCGTCGGAATGGATGCGCGCCGCGGCTCCCGTCTCACGCGCGAGCTCGCCGATGGCCCACTCGAGCGCGGGGTGGTCGTGCACCCAGTGATGCGTGTCGACGTGCGTGGGCTCGCGCTCCAACAGGTCACGCGCCCGGTGGTACTGGGCTCGATACTCCGCCAGCGCCTCATGACGGTCGATGTCGCGGGCCAGAAGCGCGTTTGGGCGGAAGAACCGTCCATCCTTGTCGACGATCGTCCGATAGCGTGCGACGTCGCCCGAAGGGCGATCAAAGGTAAGGACCAGGTGCACGCCGACGTCGAGCGACGGCGTGGCGCGCGCGAGCTTCGCGGCGCCGGCGGTGTGCGGCGCGTTCGTCATGAGTGTCGTCGCCGTCACGATCCCATCGCGGTGCGCTCTCAGTATCCCGGCCGAGACTCGCTCCGAGTAGCCGAAGTCGTCCGCGTTGACGATGAGCTTCAACGCTCCAGCGCCTTACGCACGCTCCAGCCCGCGGCTTCGAGTCGCGCTCGCGCCTCGTCCTCGCCGAGGCCGGTCTCGTCCTGCACCATGCGCACCGCGCGTTCGCGCAGCTTCACGTTCGTCGGGCGCAGGTCCACCATGAGGTCGCCGCGCGTACGGCCCGAGCGGATCATCGCCGCGGTCGAGAGCATGTTGAGCACGAGCTTCGTCGCCGTGCCCGCCTTCAGGCGGCTCGAGCCGGCGAGGACCTCCGGTCCGACGTCGACGACGATCGCGATGTCGGCGTCCTTCGCGAGGGGCGATGATGCGTCGCAGGTGAGCGCGACCGTGCGCGCGCCGACCTCGCGTGCCATCACCATCGCAGCCGTCACGAATTTGGCGCGACCGCTCGCCGAGATTCCGACGAGCACGTCGCCGTCGCGCACGTGTTCTCGCGCCTCGCGCGCGCCTGTCCTCGAGTCGTCCTCGGCCCCTTCGATCGAGTGGCGCAGCGCGGCGTCGCCGCCGGCGATGATGCCTCGCACGAGGTCCTCGTCGACGCCGAATGTCGGCGGGGCTTCGCTCGCGTCGAGCACACCGAGGCGGCCGCTCGTACCCGCGCCGATGTAGCGAAGGCGATGTCCCGCGCCGAATGCCGTCACGATCTCGTCGACGGCGCGCTCGATCGCGGGCAATGCGGCGCGCACCGCGGCCGGAACGGTCGCGTCCTCGTCGTTCATGAGCTCGAGGATCTCGCGCGTCGTGAAGCTCTCGAGACCGCGCGCTCTCGGATTACGGGCCTCGGTCCTCCGCCCCTCGCGTTTTGCGTGCTCGCTCACTTCGCGCTCCATGCGAGCGCGGCCGCGAGCCGGGCCGCGCCCATGGCGGGTTCCTCGCGCACCGGCTCCACCGTGGCCTGCGGAAGCAGGCCGAGGAGGTCGAGCTGCACGAGTCGCTGGAGCAGCGACAGGTTCTCGAACGCGCCGCCCGCGAGATAGACCGGTCCCGCCGCGAGACCGAGCGAGAGCGCGACAACGGTCGCGGCACGCGCGAGCGCGTTCGCGCCTCGTTGGAGGATGGCGTTCGCGACGGCGTCGCCTTCGGCGGACGCACTCGCGAGAACCCGCGTCGCGGCGCCGATGGCCGGCGCTGGATGCGTACGGCCGTAGATCAGCGGCAGGACGTCGCTGAACTCACCGACGCCGAGCTGTTGGAACAGGAGTGCGGTCATGCGCGTCGGCGCGCCGCGGCCGTCGACCGCGTGCGAGATCGCGCGCAGTGCTTCGAGGCCGCACCACACCGCGGACCCCTCGTCGCCGATGAGGTAGCCCCACCCGCCGGCGCGGTCCTCCTCGCCCTCCTCGTTCCGCCCGTACGCGATCGACCCTGTCCCTGCGATGAGCACGACGCCGCAGCCGGTGGGGTTTCCCGCGTAGAGCGCCGCGATGGCGTCGTGTGTCACAAGCAGCTTCGCTCCGGTCGGCGCGGATCGCGTGAGTATCTCGTGGCCCCGCGTGCGCTCGGTCTCGCGGTCGCCGCCCGCGCACGACAGCACCACCGCGTCGGCGGCGCGGCCGCCGAGCGCTTCCGCGAGCGCCGCCGCGATCGCGCCCTGCGGGTCGGGCGACGTCAGCAGGTTGCCGCCGCCACCGGCGCCGCGCCCCACGACGGTGCCGTTGCGATCGACCGCGAACGCGCGTGTCTTCGACGCGCCCGCGTCGATGCCGACGACGATGTCGTTCATGGAAGGTGCACCGCGCCGCCGCGCACGGCCTGGCGCGCTCCGGTCGCGCTCGGCAGGATGTTCGGGAGCTCGCGGACGCGGTACGCGCCCATGATCGCGAAGGCGATCGCCTCGCGCGCCTGTGACGGGACGCCGAGCTCGTCGGTCTTCACGACCCGCAGCGGAGCGACGGCGCGCGCGAGTGACTCCATCAGCACGGGGTTGCGCGCACCGCCCCCGGCGACCGCGAGCATCGTCCACGTCGTTCCGCGCGGCGTCGCACGCACCAGCGCGTCGGCGATGCTGCGGGTGCTCACCGCGAGCGCGGTCGCCAGCGCATCGTCGAGCGATCCGCCGTCCGCGGTGACGCGATCCGTGATCCGGCTCGCGAACGGCCGGCCGAATTCCTCGCGGCCGGTGCTCTTGGGTGGCCGGCGCGCGAAGTACGGATGCTTCAATGCTTCCTCGAGGGCGCGCTCGTTGACGCGTCCCGCTCGCGCGCGGCGGCCGTCGCGGTCGAAGGATTCACCGAGCGGTGCGACGATCGCGTCGCTCGTCATGTTCGCCGGTCCGGTATCGAACGCGATCACGTCGTCCGCGGACGCCGTCGGCATGAGCGTGAGGTTCGCGATGCCGCCGAGGTTGAGCACGGCGATCGGCGCGCGCGACGCGAAGAGGACGTGGTCGCCGAACGGCACGAGGGGAGCGCCCTCGCCGCCGGCGGCCATGTCCGCGCTGCGGAAGTCGTCCACCGTTACGACGCCCGTCGCACGCGCCACGCGTGAGGCGTCGCCGAGCTGCAGGGTCGTGTGCTCGGCGGGGAGGTGCGCGACGGTCTGCCCGTGGAGCGCGATGACGTCCGGACGGCCCGATAGGGTCCTGATGAAGTCAGAGGCCGCCGCCGCATACGCATCGCCCAGCGCCGCGTGCAGACGTGCGATGTCCGAGAGGGCGAAGGGGGCGTCCGCTCCCGCGCGCAGCACCGCGCCCCGGAGGGCCGAGGGATAGGGATGCTCGGCGGTCGACACGATGCGCACGTTCGGACGGGCACCGGGCTCGATCTCGATCGCGGCCAGGTTGATGCCGTCGCCCGAGGTTCCGGACATCATCCCGACCGCGATCACGGGTCGATTCTCATGCGAACGGGGCCGAGACCGCTTCGTGCACCGCGATCCGGAAGCGATAGGTCGCGTCGTCGTTCCCGCGGCCGAAATACACGCGGTTGGTGAGGAGGACGACGGTGAGGTCGAGCTGAGGATCGATCCACAGCGAGGTTCCGGTGAAACCGGTGTGCCCGTAGGCGTCGAGGCTGAAGTGCCGACCGACCATCGGACCATCCGGCGCGCGAAGCGCGAGGCCGAGGCCGCGCCGCACGTTGCCCGCCTTCACGCGCTCGGTCCGAGCGAGTGCGGCGAGCTCGTTCCCGATGACCGCGCCGTCGCGGAACACTCGGGCGATCGCCGCGACGTCCGCCGCGGTGCCGAAGAGGCCCGCGTGTCCCGCGATGCCGCCGACGGAAGCAGCGTTCTCGTCGTGCACCTCGCCCCGCAGGCGCCGCTCGCGCCACTTCGTGTCCTCCTCCGTCGCGACGCAGCGCTCCGACGGACGCGGACCGAAGTCCGCGGCGACGGCCTCGACGGGTCCGAGCACCACGTCGCGCACCAGATCGGCGAACGGACGACCGCCGATCGTCGCGAGACCCTGCGTGAGCATCAGGTAGCCGAGGTCGCTGTAGGTGAACGCGCCGAGATCCTGCGCGAGCGGCTCCTGCGCCGCACGCCAGACCGCTTCCTCGAGCGAGCGGACGTCCTTCCAAAGAGGGAGCCACCAGGTGAGGCCGGCCGTGTGCGTGAGCACGTGTGCGAGCGTGACATCGTCCTTCCGGCCGCCGCGGAAGTCCGGGACGAGCTCACGGAACGGCGTCTCGAGCGTGAGCGCGCGCTCGCGCACGAACGACAGCGTGAGCGCGGTCGTCGCGAGCTTCGTGAGCGACGCGAGGTCGAACAGCGAATCGACCGTGCACGGCGCATCCGGGCCCGCGCGCTCGTCGGGGCACAGCGTCCCGACGGCGAACGTGTCGACCTCGCGACGTCGCTCGACGCGCACGACGCACGCGGTGCAGAGCGAGCCGATCGCGGCTTTGGCGATCGGACGCGCCGGCGCGGCGAGATCGCTCAAGCGAAGTCGCGCAGGCCCGCGCCGAGCGGGTAGCGGTCGCTGACCGTCACCGGCAGCGCGCCGATGGGCTTGCGCTGGCCGGTGATGACCTCGATCACCGCGCGCAACGATGGCAGCCGGCCGTCGTACGCGCACACGCACGCCGCGACGTTCGGCGCGAAGCGCACGTCGTACGGGCCGCGCAGCGACACGAGCACCGTCGGCTTCGCCGCCGCGAGCCTCGTCACCAGCTTCAGCTGGTCGTCATTGATCCCGATGTCAGCGACACCAACGACCACGACGTCAGCATTCTTGGCCTCGTTCAGCGCGCTGGCGATCACCGACTCGTCGATGCGGGTCCCGAACTTCCGCGCGAGGACGTCGGGCCACGAGCGCTCGAACTCGGTCGCGAGGTCGCTGTCGCCCGGAAGCGGAGTGAGATCGGCGGTCGTCGTGGCGATCGCGTACACGACGCGGCCACGCACGGGCAGCACCTTTCCGTCGTTGTGCAGCACCGTGATGCTCTGACGCGCGATATCGAGCGCGGCCGCGGCGTTCGCGGTCATGTCCGGGTTGTGGAAGGTGTTGCCGCGCGTCAGGATGAGGTAGCGGCGCTTCGCATCCACGAGTCGCGAGACCGATGCGCCGAGCGACGGAAGCGTGCCGTTACGGGCGGCGTCGACGATCAGTCGATGGCCGTCGCGCTGCGCGGTCTCGTCAAAGCGGAACAGCACGAAGTCGGCGCCGGCCTGCAGCGCACGCAGACCCGCCGCCGCCTCGCCGATCGTCGCGAGCGCTCCCATCTCGAGATCGTCGGTGAGGATGATCCCGTTGAAGCCAAGCTCGCCGCGCAGGAGATCGGTCACGATCCGTCGCGACAGCGACGCGGGAAGCGCTGGTGTGGGGTCGAGTGCCGGGACGAGGAGATGCGCGAGCATGATCGCCGGCACTCCCGCCGCGATCGCCTGCCGGAACGGCACGAGCTCGACACGATCAAGTCGAGCGCGGTCGACGTCGATGAGGGGCAGGCCGACGTGCGAGTCGACCGTCGCAGCACCGTGACCCGGGAAATGTTTCGCGCAGCAGAGCATCGTCGCGGCGGCGTACGCGCGGACCGCGGCGTCGACCAACGACGCGACGCGCTGCGGCTCCGATCCGTACGAACGGTTGCCGATGATGGGGTTGAGCGGCTCATTGTTCACGTCGGCGACCGGGGCGAGGTTCCAGTTCACGCCCGCCTCGAGGAGCTCGTCGGCGGTGATCGCCGCCGCGCGTCGTACCGCCGCCGCGGGATCGGGCGTGGCCGCGAGCGCCATCTGGCTCGGGAACACCGTCAGGGCGACGCGCGCGACCGATCCGCCCTCCTGGTCGATGGCGAGGAACAGCTGCGGGACCTTCGCCTCCGCCGCGATGCGTTGCAGGTCCGCGCAGATCCGCTGGAGCTCACCGCGCCCGGGCGCGTTCTCGGCGCGGAGGATGATCCCGCCGACGCCGCGCACCCGGATCATCTCCTCGACCGCGCTCGTGATCTGAGTCCCGTGGAACGCGATCGCCATCGTCTGTCCGGCTCGATGCTCGGGGCTGAGGCCGGACACGAACTTGTCGACGGCTGACGGCTCGGGTCGCGGCGTGACGCAAGACGCGAGCGCCGCACCGGCGGCGCCGAGGAACGTGCGCCGATTCATATGCGGACGGGCAGCTGTCCGGTGGGCCGCCGCTCGCCCGCGAGCACGGCCGCGAGCGCCTCGAGTGACGGCGGGACGTCGCTGTAGGTAAGGAGTGCCGGTGCGTTCGGCACCAGCCCGGCGTCGTAGGGACTGCGGATCGCGCAGAGCACCCCACCGGCCGCGAGCAGCTCGCGAGCGCGCGCCGCCTGTTCGGGCTGGAACGCCGCGTTCGAGGTGCAGACGATGAGCGTGCCGTCTCCGTCGGGCAGCCGTCCCTCGCGCCCGAACGCAAGGCGGTCGCCGAAGCGCTGCCGCAGCGCGCGCTCGAGACCGCCGACCGGATCGGCCGTCTCCTCGACGAACGACTGACGCGCCGATCCGAACGTGACGACGCGAACGCGGGCACCCAGTGGCGGCAGCGGCCGACCGTGGTGCGTGACCGCGCGCTCCGCGATCTCGGCCGCGAGGCGGCGCGCCGGTGCGTCGTCGATGTCGCCGTCGGGGACCTCGACGCCGAAGCGCTCCCGGAAGAGCGACGCGCGTGTCAGGGCCTCGTGCACGCGCGCCGCGTCGACCCCCGCGTCGATCCATCCCGCCGCGGCGAGCTGGCGGTCGAGACCGGTCGTGACCATGGCCGCGTCGACGCCTGCCGCGATCGCTCGCGTCACGATCTGATCGGGCGCCAGGGCGTCGGTGATGCCCTTCATGTCGAGCGAGTCCGTCACCGCGAGACCGGTGAAGCCGAGCTCGCCGCGGAGGAGATCGGTGAGGATCGGGCGCGAGACGGTCGCGCCGTCTTTCGGATCGAGTGCCGGATAACGGAGGTGCGCGGTCATCGCCCCGCTCGCGCCGGCCGCGAACGCCGCGCGAAAGGGAACGAGCTCGCGAGCCTCCAGGGTGGCGCGATCGACGTTCGCCTCGGGGCGTACGAGATGCGAGTCCTGCGACGTGTGCCCGTGACCGGGAAAGTGTTTCGGCGTCGTCGCGACGCCGACGCCTTCGCTGCCGCGCACCCACGCCGCGGCGAACTCCGCGACGCGCCGCGCGTCGTCGCCGAAGGCGCGTGTGCCGATGACCGGATTTCGTGGATCGGAGTTCACGTCGCAGACCGGCGCGTGGTTCACGGCGATGCCGTCGGCGCGCAGACCTTCGCCGACGGCGCGCGCCGCCTGCTCCGCGTACGCGGGGTCGCCGGTCGCGCCGATCGCCATCGCGCTTGGGAACGTCGCGCGGTAACCGATGCGGATGACGGTGCCGCCCTCCTGATCGACGGCGACGGGCACGGGCGGCAGGCCGCCGCGGCGGGCCGCGTCCTGGATCTCTCGCAGCATCGCGCGGACCTGCGCCTTGGACCGGATGTTGCCGCGGAAGGCGAAGAGGAGGACGCCGCCGAGCACACCGTCGCGGATCGCGTCGAGCAGCGGGCCCGGCGCCTGCGGCCCATCGAAGCCGGCCCATACGAGCGCGCCGGTGTCGAGCTTCACGCGCGCCGGCGTCGGTAGCGCGCGATCGTGAGCTGGCCGAGCGGTCGCCCGCGCAGCGAGCGCGTGTCCTTCTCCAGGATGATCCGGCGGACCTGATCGGGAAGCGGGATGATCGGCGCGATGCGGCGGCGGCTGCGTGGTCCCGCGATCCGACCGCCAAGCGCGTCGAGGATGTCCTTCACGCGCTCGTCGATCTCGTGGATGTCGAGCGGGCGCTGACCGAGGAAGAGCTGGATACGGAGCTCGAGCCGATCGCTCTCGCGATATCCGACGCCGCGGCTCGTCTGCGCGTCGAGAACCGCCGAGTGCACGCGCCGACGCCATTCGTTGCTCGGCGCGGTGTACCCCGGGAGGACGGCGCTGATCGTGAAACGTCGCTTCGCCACTGGAATACACAGCCTAGCGAGGCCGGTACGATGCCGCGATGCGCACACCGAGCATTCCGCTGATCCCGATCCCCGCGAAAGTCAGATCGGGTGCGGGCACGTTCTCGCTCGCGGCGTCCACGCAGATCGAGGCATCCGACGCGCTGCGCGCGCACGCGGAGCGCCTTCGCGACGAGCTGCGGCCGGCGACAGGGTTCCCGCTGCCGGTGGTCACGCGGGCGAGTGGGTCGCGCATCACGCTCGCGCTCGACGATGCACTCGCCCGTGGCGGAGGGGAGGCGTACCGGCTCAGCGCGGCCGCCGGCGCGGTCGTGATCACGGCGGCTCGGCCGGTGGGGGTCACGCACGGCACGCAGACGCTGCGCCAGCTCCTGCCGACGGCGATCTTCCGTCGCGCGGTCGTTCCCGATGTCGCGTGGACGGTCCCGGGCGTTGAGATCGAGGACGCGCCGCGATTCTCGTGGCGCGGAAGTCACCTCGACGTCGGTCGCCACTTCATGCCGAAGACGAGCGTGCTCAAGCACATCGATCTGCTGGCGCTGCACAAGCTCAACATCTTCCACTGGCATCTCACCGAAGACCAGGGCTGGCGCATCGAGATCAAGAAGTATCCGAAGCTCACCGAGGTCGGAGCGTGGCGGAAGGACAGCATGATCCCGCCACTCACGCGGGATCCGGCGAAGCGCAGGTTCTCGGGCCAGCCGCATGGCGGGTTCTACACGCAGGACGACGTGCGCGAGGTGGTGCGCTACGCCGCGGACCGCGGGATCACGGTCGTGCCAGAGATCGAGATGCCCGGCCATGCTCTCGCCGCGATCGCGTCGTATCCGGAGCTTGGGAACAGCAGCACCAAGCACGAGGTCCAGACCTACTGGGGCATATCCGAGCACGTCTTCGGCGTGGGGGACAACGTGCTGAAGTTCCTCGAGAACGTCCTCGAGGAGGTGCTCGCGCTCTTCCCGTCGAAGTTCATCCACGTCGGTGGCGACGAGTGCCCGAAACGGGAATGGAAGGAGAGCGCCGCCGCTCAGGCACGCATGAAGGAGCTCGGCCTGAGGGACGAGGAGCAGCTGCAGAGCTGGTTCATCACTCACTTCGACAGGTGGCTCACCGCACGCGGTCGGCGCCTGATCGGTTGGGACGAGATCCTCGAAGGTGGCCTCGCGCCGGGCGCCACCGTGATGAGCTGGCGCGGCGAGAAGGGCGGGATCGCCGCGGCAAAGGCCGGACACGATGTCGTGATGGCGCCCGAGAAGCCCACCTACTTCGATTACGACAACTCGGAGGACGAGCCGCTTCCGATCCGCCGGTTGAACACTCTCGCCGAGGTCTACGCGTACGAGCCCGTACCGAAGGAGCTCAGCGGCGACGAGGCGGATCACGTCCTCGGCGCGCAGGGTCAGCTCTGGACGGAGTACATGCCCGATCCGCAGCGCATGGAGTACATGGCGTGGCCGCGCCTCTGCGCACTGGCCGAGGTGCTCTGGTCGCCGCGCGACACGCGCGACGCGGCGGATTTCGCGCGGCGTCTCGAGATGCATCTCGAGCGGCTGCGGATCCTCGACGTGAACTATTGGCGGCCGCGGCGCTAGCGGCCGACGTTCACCTGCAGGACGTGATAGCCGGTCGCGCCGTTCGGGAACGGCGGGCGGTTCACCGGTGTCTCCGAATCGCCATGACCGTCGGTGGCGCGCGCTTGTAGTGTGTGGGTCCCGACGCTCGGCGGCGTCCACTGCACCGACCAGCGGCGCCAGGTGAGCGGACCTGCGGCCGCCTCGAGGTTCGCGGACTGCCAGCTGCGCCCGCTGTCGAACGACACCTCGACCTTGCTGATGCCGCGCGCGCCCGCGAACGCGATGCCGGCGATCGTGACCGGGCCGCCGTTCCACTTGAGCGTGCGTGCCGGGACGTCGATGCGCGTGCCGGTGTTCACGATCGCGCCGTCGGACCAGCCGCCCTCCTGCCAGTAGCCGAGCTTGTCGAAGGTGACGACCTCGATCGAGCGGAGCCACTTCACGTTCTTCATGCCGTAGATGTTCGGCACGAGCGCGCGCACCGGATAGCCGTGGTCCTGAGGCAGCGTCTTCCCATTCATCAAGTACACGAGCAGGGTCTCCGGTTCCATCGCCTTCGCGATCGGGAATGAATCGACGTAGCCGTCGACGGATGTGAGGACGACGTCGAAGGCCTTCGCCGTCGGGCGCGCGCGCTGCAGGAGATCGCGCATGCGGATTCCGGTCCAGACCGCGGTCGAGATGAGCTCGCCGCCGGTCGGGTTGCTGATGCATTCGAGGGTATGCACCTGCTCGATCGCGTCGAGGTCGAGCAGCTCGTCGTAGGTGAGGGCGAACGGCGCCTCGACCGCGCCGGTGATCTCCAGCGTCCAGGTCTCGATCTCGACGCGCGGCTTCACCAGCGTCGTGTCGACGGTGTAGTGATCCTCGTTCGCTGTGACGCGCGGCGTGATCCCGGCGAGCGAGTCGATCTGGGGATCCGCCGGAGGGAGCGTCACCGCCTGGATGAGATGACGCGCCGCCGACGGCAGGTTCCCAAGTCGCGCTCCGGCGGCGGGGAGCGCGCGCGAGAGCGGCAGGCCGCCCAAGGCGGCGACAGCGGCGACCGCGGCGCCGCCGATGAGCATGCGACGGCGCGACGGCATCGGCTCCGTGTCACGCGCGACGGCGGCGGGCGCGAGGTAGGAGAGCGCGAGCGCGTTCGCGACCAGGCCCACGGCGGCATCGACCACGCTCGAGCCGAGGTCGATCTTCTCCGCGGCGAAGAGCTGCCCGAGGACGACCGCGATGATCCACGGGGCCGCGACCGCGCCCAACACCGACGCGTCGCTTCGCCGCGACGAGACCGCGAACACTCCCGCGACAGCACCGGAGAGGAAGAACAGCGCGATCACGCCGACGATGAGGAGCCCCTTCGCCCAGAAATGGAGCAGCTCGATGAGCGGGATCGAGATCCAAGCCGGTAGTACGTCGATGATCGCCTGACCGAGCGCGAACGGCGTGAAGGGCAGCCCGACGAGCGAGACCAGGAATGCGACGTCGAGCGCGAGGAACATCGCGAGGACGCCGACGAGGAGGCCGGTGCGCTCGCGCGGCGTGAGACGTCCCATGTATGGCACGATACGACTCGGTGCTAGACCTTCTTCCTCCGATGTCCGCGGAGGATCTGTACGCCTTCCGCTTCCTCACCGACGCACAGCTCTCGCCGGAGGGCGACCGCGTCGCCTTCGCCGTCCGCAGCGTCACGCCGGAACGCGACGGGTATCGCTCCGAGATCTGGCTCGTGCCGTTCGACGGCTCGCGCGAGGCGGTCCGCTTCACATCCGGAGCGGGGCAGGATGCCCAGCCTCGCTGGTCGCCCGACGGACGGACGCTCGCGTTCCTCTCCGACCGCGCGGCGCCGGAGCGGTCCAATGGCAAGAAGCGCAAGCCGAAGAACGTGTTCGTGCTGTCCGTGGATGGTGGCGAGGCGCGGCAGCTGACGGCGTTCGGGGACGACTGCGCCGACCTCGCGTGGTCGCCGGACGGGCGCCAGGTCGCGTTCACGGTGAAGGACGACCACCGGGGGGCTTCGCCCGCCGAGAACCCCCCACGCGAGCTTGATGACGATGCGCCGCGCGTCTACGAGCGGATGCGCTACAAGACCGACGAGGGCTTCCTCTCCGACCAGCGCCGGAAGCACGTCTGGCTCGTCGACGTGGCCGGCGGCGAGCCGCGGCGGCTCACCGAAGGCGACTGGGACGATCTGCAGCCGGCGTGGTCGCCGGATGGCCGCGAGATCGCATTCGTCTCGAACCGCAGCGCCGACCGCGAGCGGAACACCGTGGCGGATGTCCATGTCGTGACGGTGGCGAGCGGCGCGACGCGTCGCGTGACGAACGAGGTCGGCCAGTACGGCAACCCGTCGTGGTCGCCGGACGGTGCGACCATCGCGTGCTACGGCGTCGAAAAGGCGCTCGGCTCGGCCGCAAAGAACGTGCACCTCTGGCTCTGGCCGGCCGCCGGCGGCGGCCGTGGCACCGACCTGTTAGCGAGATGGGATCGCACGGTCGGATCGGTCGTCATGAGCGACATGCGCTCGCAGGTGCAGACGCTGCCTCCGAGATGGAGCGCCGACCGCGCGCGGGTCATCTTCGTGGGCTCCGACCAGGGGACCGCCAACGTCTACAGCGTTCCCGCGGGGGGCGGCGAGGTCCATGCGGAGACGCTCGGGTCCCATCAGGTCGTGAGCCTCTCGCTCGCGCGCGACGCGCGAAGATTCGCGTGCGTCTTCTCGCACGCCACGTGCCCCGGCGACGTCGCGGCCGGCGAGCTGGGGAAGGGCCTTCGCTGCCTCACCGACCTCAATGGCGAGCTCATGCGGACGCGCCACATCACCCCGCCCGAGCGCGTCGAGTTCAAAGGCGCGGACGGCTGGATGGTCGAGGGCTGGCTCATGAGACCGCGCGGCTTCGATGCCGCGAAGACGTGGCCGCTCGTCCTCGAGGTGCACGGCGGTCCGCACTCGACGTACGGCAACGGTTTCTTCCACGAGTTCCAGGTGCTCACGGGCCGCGGCTACGCCGTCCTCTACACCAATCCGCGTGGCAGCCACGCGTACGGCGAGAAGTTCTCGACCGCGTGCGTCGGCGACTGGGGCGGCAAGGATTACGAGGACCTCATGGCGGGCGTCGATCACGCGCTCGCGACCGGCTGGGTCGACGAGAAACGGCTCTACGTGACCGGCGGAAGCTACGGCGGGTTCATGACGAACTGGATCGTCGGGCACACCACGCGCTTCCGCGCGGCGGCGACGCAGCGCAGCATCAGCAACAACATCTCGGCCTTCGGGACCAGCGATATCGGCTGGCACTTCTGGGAGCACGAGATGGGCGACGCGACCCCGTGGAGCAACGCGGCCAAGCTGATCGAGCGCTCACCGCTCACGTACGTGCCGAAGGTGATGACCCCGCTCCTGATCCTTCACGCCGAGCGCGACCTCCGCTGTCCGATCGAGCAAGCGGAGCAGTTCTTCATCGCGCTCCGCTGGCACGGCGTGGAGACGACATTCGTGCGCTTCCCCGAGGACAACCACGACCTCACGCGCGGTGGTAAGCCACGCAATCGCGTCGAGCACGCGAAACGGATCGCCGACTGGTTCGACGCTCACCCCTGAGCGCCACCGCTATGTCGGCCGGCGAAGGGTCAGTGACTGGAAGTGCAGATCGTTCGTCGGCATCACGACGGTATGGAAGTCGACGACCTCAAAGTGCCGCGTGACCAGGCTCTGAAGCTCCTCATCGGTCCGCAGCGAGAAGTGGCGCGGCGGAATGTGGTCATCGTTCTCCAGCGGACCTTCGTGCGAGCGACCGCCGTACACGCCGAGGAAGAACAGCCCCGCCGGTCGCATTACGGAACGGACGCTCGCCAGGACTGGGTCGATGTCAGCGTTCGGCACATGCAAAAGGCTGTTGAGGGCGTAGACCGCGTCGAAGCTCGCCTCCGGGAATCCGAGGTGAAGGAAGTCGGCGACGCGGGCGTCGATTCCCTTCGCGAGGCAGTGCTCGACCATGCGCGGTGAAAGGTCGATGGCGACGACATCGATGCCCTCCTCCTTGAAGAAGAGGCTGTCGTGACCGGTGCCCGCGCCAAGCTCGAGCAGATCTCGCCGGCCGTCGGCGCGCATCCGTACGAGAAACGCGGTGCGCTCAGCCAGCTTCCAAGCTGACTTGGCTCCGGCGCGGCTCTCCCGGTCGTCCGCTTCCGCATCGTATGCGGCGCGAAGGGACCCAAGGACGTCCGAGTAGCGGACGGTCACGTTCTCACCTCGGTCACCGTCGTCCGGCAAGGCTCGCGGCTAGCGCCACGAACGTTCCTAGCCCCATGACGACGATCGTCGACGAGATCGCGCGTCCTGCGACCGTGACCGGTTCGGGTGAGGCGTGGCCGGCGGTGACGAGGGTCGCGACCGCCCAGGCGTAGGCCTGCAGGACAGTGGAGAACGTCGTCGGCTCGACCCACTGGACCAAAAGGCCCCCGATAAGGATGACCGCGAACAGCACTCCGACGATCACCAGCGCTGCGCTCCGCGTGAGCGGGCGCCCGAGGCGGTCGTACATGACGCCGATCACGGCGAACGCGCGCAGCAGTCGCGCCGCGCGCAGCACGCGCACCGCTTGCGCCTCCGGTGGCACAAGGAGCGGCGGTGACACGACGATGACCGCGAGGTCGAACCAGTGCGAGCGAACATGCGCGCCGCGATCGTGCGCCCGCCAGAGATCGATCGCGTAATCCAGGGCGAACAGCACCCAGATCACCGCGTTCGCGATGGTCGCCGCGCCGACGACGGCCGGATCGGGACTGGTCTCCTCGAACAGCAGCACGGGCACGAGGAGCAATGCGAGAAAGAAGATGGCCCAATCGCCGAGCATCGCGTGACGCAGCCTAAGAGAGCCGCGCCGGGTGAATGGCTAGCCCGGTCCGAGGTCGAGATCGCGCGGCGGCTCGTCCGGCAGCGTCCAGCGGATGTACGGCTTGGCCCACTTCACGTGCAGCTCGTTCGCCTTGTCCGTGGCCGCGGCGAACACGCGCTGGAAGGCGCGCTCATCCTTCGCGTCGCACGCCGCGAGCGCGGGAGCGAGGTACTGCTCTTCGAACGCCGCGAGATCGCCCGAGTACTTCGGCCGAATGACCGCGAGCGTGCGCTGCAGCCCGCGCACCCGGCGCACGAAGTACGCGGCGAGCTGCCAGTTGCCGCCGCGAGCGGCGTAGGCGCACTTCCACCAGCACTCGCCGACCGAGGCCATGATCTCGCCAGTCCCGGGCAGGAGCTCGGCGATCTCCGCCAACGTGAGCTCGCCGTGCGCGGCGCTTCCGCTCTTTGCGTCTTCTGACATCACCGCGATAGTACGGAGGTGCATCGCCATCGCCATGGCAGCTTCCTGCGCGCGATCCGCAACTTCACCGCTAGCGAGATCCCGCTGCCGCGGCGGATCGTCGTCGCGTCGCGCAACGCGTGGCTCCGCGTCGTGCGGCGACAGGCCTGCTGCGGGCACGACGGCGAGCCCGGGTGCTGACTGCCCACGCCGACGGAGGGTCCTCCGCCCCGCTAGCATGAGCGCTCCGTGAAGGAGCTCCTCGAAGGTCGTCGTCTGGGTTTCGCGCCGCGTTCGCATCTTGCGTTCGTCGCGATCGGACTGGGTCTCGCGGCCACGCTCGTCGACCTCATGGCCTGGTTCAGCTGGGGCGCGCGCGACACGAGCACGTTCGTCATCGCCTCGCAGTGGCTCGTCGTGGCGACCTTCGTGGTCCTCGGCGTCTCCGCGATCGCCGCGGTCGTCGAATACGGTGACGTCGTTCGCGAGGAGCGTGGGCTCGCGCGCATCGACGAAGCTGCTGCCATCGGCGCGCTCGTGCTGTACGGCATCTCGGCGGTCCTGCGCAGCCTCGAGCTCGGCGTCGCCGCGCCCTCGCCCGCGCCCTTTCTGCTCGCGATCGCCGGCCTCGTGCTCCTCGTCGTCGACGCCGGCCTCGCGGCGAATCTGTACAGCACCCGCGAATGGGAGGAGCTCGAGGACGAGCCCGTCCGCGAGCGCCATCCGCGCCGGCGCGTCGCCGGCCGCTAGTTAGCGCGCGGGCTTCGAGCGAAGCTCGAACGCGGAGAGCGCCTTCTGGGGGTCAATGTGCAGCTCGCGGCGGAAGGCGAGCTCCCTCACGAGATCCTCGGCCCTGACGGCGTCGTCCATGCAGATCGCGATCATCTCCCACGTCGTAGCCATCCCTCTCACCTCCGAGACTTCGTAGGAGCACTCTGGTCCCGAAACGCTGCCGTCGGCGTTCTCCGGAGAACTCCGGCAGTGATAACCGCGCCACGCTCCGCACCTAAACTCGGGCCGTGATCCATCTGGAAGGCCTGACGAAGCGCTACAAGAAGGCCGACCGCAACGCGGTCGACGGCATCTCATTCGACGTGCGCGCCGGCGAGTTCTTCGCGCTGCTCGGCCCGAACGGCGCGGGCAAGACCACGACGATCTCGATCCTCACGACGACGCTCTCCCCGACCGCCGGGAACGCGACGATCGACGGCCACGACATCGTGCGCGAGGCGAGCGCCGTGCGGCGGATCGTCGGCATCATCTTCCAGCGCCCGAGCCTCGACATGAACCTCACGGCCGAGGAGAACGTGCGCTTCCACGCGATCCTCTACGGCCTCTACCCGTACGCGCCGAGCTACGGCCTCATGCCCGCCGCGTATCGCGAGCAGGTGCAGAGCCTCGCGCGGCTCCTCGGAATCGCGGACGAGATCCAGAAGCCGATGCGCACGTTCTCCGGTGGCATGCGCCGCAAGCTCGAGATCGTCCGCAGCCTCATGCATCGCCCCAAGGTGCTGTTCCTCGACGAGCCGACGGCGGGGCTCGATGTCCCGAGCCGCCGCACCCTGTGGGAGTACCTGACGACGATCCGGCGTGAGAGCGGCACCACCGTCTTCCTCACGACGCACTATCTCGAGGAGGCCGAAGAGGCGGACACCATCTGCATCATCGACAAGGGCAAGGTCGTCTCGTTCGGCACGCCGGAGCGCATCAAGTCCGACCTGGTGCAGGAATACGTGCTGATCGACGCCGACGATCGCGCCCGGCTGCGCGAGGAGCTCGCGCGGCTCGAGCTCCGCAGCGACGGCGACGGCCCGTTCCGCGTCCACGTCGACTCGCGTCACACGCACGCCGCGCTGAAGGCGATCGACACGCCGCTCACGCTCGTTCGCACGCACATGCCCAGCCTCGAGGACGCGTATCTCGAGATCGTGGGGAACGTCAGTGAGTGAGGTCTCCGCGATCATGACGCTGGCGCACCGCGACCTGGTCAAGCTGCTCCGCGACCGCGCGCGCATCGTCTCGGACTTCGCCTTCCCGCTCATCTTCATCGGGATCCTCGGCACGAGCCTCCAATCCGGGTTCGGCTCCGCCACGAACATCAACCTCCTGCACTTCGTGTTCACCGGCGTGCTCGCACAGACCATCTGGCAGTCCACCGCGCTGGGCGTCATCTCACTCTTGATGGACCGCGAGCAGGACTTCAGTCAGGAGATCTTCGTTTCGCCCATCTCGCGCTACTCGATCATCTTCGGGAAGATCCTCGGAGAGTCGCTCGTCGCCTTCCCGCAGTTCCTCGCGATCCTCGCGTTCGGCATCATCCTCGGCGTCCCGTTCACCCTGGAGAAGATCGTCGCGCTCATTCCGGCCGCGCTCGTCATCGCGGTGTACGGCGGCGCCTTCGGGGTCCTCGTGCTGTCGCGCCTGGACAATCAGCGGCAGGCGAATCAGATCTTCCCGTTCGTGATGTTGCCGCAGTTCTTCCTGGCCGGGATCTTCAATCCGATCCAGGACCTGCCCCCGGTCCTGGACATCCTCACGAAGATCGCGCCGATGCGGTACGCGGTCGACCTGATCCGCGACGTCTACTACGCCGGCGGGCCGAGCGTTCCGCTCTTCGACCTGCCCACCAACCTCGCGATCATCGGCGTGGAATTCCTCGTGTTCATGGCCATCGGCACCGCCGGCTTCGTCCGCGCGGAACGCAACCGCTAGCCAGGACTTCGTACACTTTTCCCATGCCGCTGCGGAGGATCAAACGAGTCGCGAAGATCGTCGATGCCGCGATGCGCGACGGCGCGCGCGCTCGCTCACAGTCGACCGATCCGCAGTTCCGCGAGGGTGTCCAGAAGGACCGCCGCGGCGAGCTCTCGAAGTTCAAGACCGTGCAACACGCGCTGGCCGACCGCGCGCGGATCGAGAAAGGCAAGGCGACGAGGGCGGCGAATGCGAAGGCCAAGAAGAAGAGCTAACTGCTAGGTCGGGCGTATGCCTTGCGCGCCTGACCGCTGACGCGCTGACACAGATCACGTCAGAGACTGGGTACATGCTCCAGATGCGTCGTCCGCTCATCATCGCTGCGCTGCTCGTTCTCGTGACCGCGTGCGCGACTCCACCGCCGGCTTCCAGCGCGACGACAGCGCCGCCCTCGGCAAGTACGGCTCCGGCGTCGACCCCGACCGCTTCGCCGTCACCGACCGTCGCGGCCACGCCGATCGCTTTGCCGAGCTTCGCGCAACTGAGCGCGCCATCGGGCACGGTCGTGTGGGCACTCGTTGCGGGAACGCGTCTCTTCCGTTCGTCCGACCGAGGCGACACCTGGGTGGAGCGTTTGCTCCCGACCGGTCTCGACAGCGTCGAAGTCTCGTTCACCGACGACGCGAACGGCCTCCTCCTCAGCACCGGCTCTCCCGCGACGCAGTGTCAAACGCAGACAGCGTCGATCTGGAAGACGACGAACGGGGCCGCCTCGTGGCAGATGATCGCGCCGACCGGGATCGCCGACGCGATGTGCAAGCGTGGTCTTTCGTCGGCGGATTCGACGCACGCGTTCTTCACCACGTACAGCCCGAACGCCGGTTCACAGATCTACCGGACCGCCGACGCTGGCGTGAGCTGGAGAGCGTCAGCCACTCTGCCGATCCCCGCGAACCTTGCGAGTCACGGCGGCCAGTGGGTCAGCATCACGGAACGTCCGCGGGCGTTCGGGTCGGTCGTTCTCGTTGGCGGTGGTGGCGGCCAAACGAAGGTCGTCTTCCGCTCGACCGACGGCGGCGCCACCTTCACGGTTGCGTCACCGGTCGAGGCCAGCGGATCCGTCGCCTACGTCACAGCGACGCGCTGGCTCCAGATGGCGCCGTCCCCATGGATGGAGACCATCGACGGCGGCGCCACCTGGCACGACTACATCACCGACTACACCCAGGCCGCGCCGATCGCGCCGGACGTCGTTTTCGGCGACGCGATGGTCGGATACGCGACCGTCCGCGGCGCGATCCAGCGGACCGTCGACGGCGGCGCGCACTGGACCGCCGTCAAGACGCCGGGTACCTAGACCGCGGCCCCCGTAAGGAAGAACAGCACCCGCGCGCTGATCTCACCAGCGAGCGCGGAGCCCAGGCCGACGTAGAGCAGCCCGGTCGAGGACTGCGTGTTCATCCGCGCCGTCCACCACGCCGCGAGCGCGACGGCGAGCGTCATCAGCAGACCCACGCCGATGCGAATGCCGATCGCGACGACGAGTCCGGTCTGCGTCGTTCCGGCCAGATCGCCGCGCATCACCGTCGCCAGCAGCACCACCAGCTGGAGCACCACGGCCGCGACCACGACGAGCGACGCATTTCGGAGCGGACCGGTCGAGAGCTTCGGCGTCACCAGGTACCAGTGGCCCAGAAGCATCGCGCCGTCGAGACCGCCAAGCGCGAGTGCGCCGAGCGGCGGCGCCGCCAGCGCGAGCGCGAGCCCGAAGATGTCGGACGTGGCCGCCGCCGTTCGCGCCACCGTCGCGACGCCGAGCGCGAGCAGGCCCGCCGCGATCGCCAGGATCGCGCCGATGTTGCGCAGGACCCGGGGCGGCGCGAACGCGAACACGAGCTGCGCGGTCATGAGGATCGCGACGAGCGCCAGCGCCTGGCCGAACGAAGCCAGCGGGCCGGGATCGAGACCGACGCGCGCGGCCGCGTCGCCACGCGGGAGCGCCGGCGCGAGACCGACCGCTGCCGCAGCCGCGAGCGCGTCGACAGCCGCGACGAGCTTCACGAATCCGCCGGGCGCCTCGCCGCGGCGCTCGAGGAACCAGCTGACGAACGTGCCGCCGACCGCGAGCTCCACCAGCACGACGGCGAGGACGATCGGCAGCGTGAGGATCGTGTCCATCAGGCCAGGAGGTCGCCGGGATCGGGCGCCGCTGCGCCGCGGTCGATGGCGAGGTGGAAGAACTCCTTGCCGGCTCGCCGCTCGAGCATCTGATAGAAACGGTCGCGGTCCTTGAACTGCGTCTTGTGGCATTCGAAGGCCTTCGCCTTCTGGTCCTGGAACTCACGGATGTCCACGGTGTGGGTCGGTGTCATCGCCACGAACGCCAGGTCGGGCATCAGCGGCGACGCGTTGAAGAAAAGCCGCCGTGCGGCGTGCGGCGCGCCGCGACCCGGGTACTGGTCGGCGATCGCGGCGCGATGGAATCCACGCACCGCATAGAAGGATGCGGCGCGGTGGTCGTCATGCTCGCTGCCCGCGCCCTCCGGACCGAAGGTGCAGACCACGTCAGGTCTGACCTCGCGGACGAACTGAACGACATCGGCGGTGACGCGCTCCGCCGGGGAGGTCGCGAGCCCGCCATCCGGCCACTCGAGGAGGCGGGCGTGCGCGAAGCCGATGATCTTCACGGCCTCGCGCCACTCCTTGCTGCGCTCCGCGGCGAGCTCCGCCGGCGTCCACGATCCGCGCTCCTTGCCGAACCACATCCCCACGTCGCCGCGGGTGAGCGTGAGGAGCGCCGTCGTGTGCCCAGCGGCCGCGAGCTTCATCGCCGTGCCGGCGATGCCGAACGATTCGTCGTCGGGATGCGCGTACACGAAGAGGACGGTGCCGATGGCCTCACGTTAGCGTTTACCCCGCAATGGCGCGCTCGGAGCACGACCGGCGGATCGCCGAGATGTTCGATCGCGTCGCGCCGCGCTACGACGCGCTCAACCGCATCCTCTCCGGCGGACGCGACGTGGGGTGGCGCCGCCGCGCGATCGCCCTGGCGCGGCTGGGCCCGCGCGAGACCGCACTCGATGTCGGCGTCGGCACCGGTGACCTCGCGTTCGGTCTGCTCGACGCGTCCGACCCGTCCGCCCGCGTCATCGGCGTCGATGTCTCACCGCTGATGCTCGAGGCCGCGCGCGAGCGTGCCGAGACCCGCGCTAAGCCGCGCTTCGCCGCGCTCCTCACGACCGCCGAACGCCTGCCGTTCGCCGACGGGACCTTCGACCGCGTGGTGGCGGGATTCGCGGTGCGCAACTTCGGCGATCTCGCGCTCGGGCTTCGCGAGATGCGCCGTGTGCTGCGGCGCGACGGACGCGCCGTCGTCCTCGAGCTCTCGACGCCGCCGAACGCTCTCGTCGGTGCCGCGTACCGCCTCTACTTCCATCGCCTGTCGCCGCTCATCGCGGCGACGCTCGGCGGAGACGCCGCTGCGTATCGGTACCTGCCGCGCTCGGTCGCCGCGTTCCCGGGTGCAGACGAGCTCGCCGCGCGCATGCGCGACGCGGGTTTCGCGCGCGTACGCTACGAGCGGCTCAACCTCGGCATCGCCGCGATCCACGTGGGAGAGGCGTGATGGACTTCGACATCCCCGACGAGCTGCAGCTCCTCGCGCGCACCGTGCGCGGCTTCGTGGAGACGCGCCTCCAGCCGATCGAGAAACAGGTCGAGGAGCGCGACGAGATCCCGAGCGAGATCGTGCGTGAGATGGCCGGGCTCGGCTTCTTTGGTCTGCCGTTCCCCGAGGAGTACGGCGGCGCAGGCGCGGGCGATCTCGGCTACTGCCTCGCGCTCGAGCAGTTCGGTCGCACGTCGGCCGCGTTCTCGAATCTCATCGGTGCGCACACCTCCATCGGGAGCATGTCCATCTATCTCGGCGGCACCGACGAGCAGAAGCGCCGCTATCTGCCGGATCTCACGTCCGGGCGCAAGATCGCGGCATTCTCGCTTACCGAGCCGTCGAGCGGCTCCGACGCCGCGTCGATCCAGACGACGGCGCGGAAGGACGGCAGCCGCTGGCTGCTGACCGGAACGAAGATCTGGGTCACCAACGGCCCGATCGCCGACGTCATCGTCGTGTACGCGGCCAACGATCGCGCCAAAGGCGCGCGCGGCGGCATCACCGCGTTCATCGTCGAGAAGGGCTTCAAGGGATTCCGTGTGGGCAGGATCGACGAGAAGATGGGACTACGCGGTTCGAAGACCGGCGAGCTGATCTTCGAGGACTGTGAAGTGCCCGACGAGAACGTGCTCGGCGGCGAGGCCGGCACGGGATTCCGCACGGCGCTCGGCGCGCTCGACATCGGCCGCGTGTCGCTCTCGGCCGGCGCGGTCGGGACCGCTCAGTTCCTGCTGGAGCTCGCCGTCGCGCATGCGAAGCGCCGCAAGCAGTTCGGCCAGCCGATCGCGGCGAATCAGGCGATCCAGTGGATGCTCGCGGACAGCGCCGTCGAGATCCACGCGGCCCGGCTGATGGTGTACGACGCCGCGTGGAAGCTCGACCGCGGCGTTCGCGCGTCGCGCGAAGCGGCGATGGTGAAGGTCTACGCGTCCGAGCTCGCGAACCGCGTCGCCGACCGTGTCCTCCAGATCCACGGCGGCATGGGCTACATGAAGGACTCGCCGGTGGAGCGCGCGTATCGTGACTCACGCATCCTCCGCATCTACGAGGGGACGAGCGAAGTGCAGCGCATGATCATCGCGGAGGATCTTCTCAAGGCGTAGAGGAGGACGGGCAGTGGCGAAGAAGATCGCGGTCCGACCCAAGGATGCGGCGCCGCTGGCCGGGCGGCCGTGGACGAAGCACTACGACCCGGGCGTGCCCGCGACGCTCAGCTATCCCGACGTGACGTTCCATGCGCTGCTCGACGACGCCGCCGAGAGCTACCCGGATGCGGTCGCGACGATCTTCTTCAACGCCAAGCGCAGCTACAAATCGATCTCCGACGAGGCCTGGCGTTTCGCGAACGGCCTTCGCAAGCTCGGCGTGAAGAAGGGTGACCGCGTCGCGATCCTCCTGCCCAACACACCCCAGTTCATCGTTGCGTTCTTCGGCGCCTTGCGCGCGGGCGCCACCGTGGTGCCGTGCAATCCGCTCTACACCGCACCGGAGCTGCGGCACCAGCTCGCGGATTCCGGCGCGGAGACGCTCGTCGTGCTGTCGCGCCTCTATCCCGTCGCGAAGGCCGCGCGTTCGGGGACGAGCGTGAAGCACGTGATCGTGACCAACATCAAAGAGGAGATGCCGCCACTCCTGCGCGTGATGTTCACGCTCGCGAAGGAGAAGAAGGACGGGCATCGGCAGCCCTTCAAGGGCGATGAGGGCGCGGTCGCGTTCCGCGACGTGCTCGATGCGCCGGCGACGCCGTTCGACGGCGGCACGCGCAAGGACGACATCGCGCTGTTGCAGTACACCGGCGGCACCACCGGCGTGAGCAAAGGCGCGATGCTCTCGCACCGCGCGCTCGTCGCGAACATCCTTCAGTGCCGCGCGTGGTTCACGAACCTGCACGACGCGAAGGGCACCGGTATGGCGGTGATGCCGTTCTTTCACGTGTACGGGCTGACCGTGGTGATGGGCCTGTCGATCCAGAGCGCGTCGGCCATGATCCTCGAGCCGCAGTTCGACCTCGCGCACGTGCTGAAGGACGTGCAGCGCCACAAGCCGAACACGTTCAGCGGTGCCCCACGGATCTACAACGCGATCATCAACTCACCGCTGGCCACCAAGTACGACCTTCGCTCGATCGAGGCCTGCGTGTCGGGTTCGGCGCCGCTCCTCGTGGAGACACATCGCAAGTTCGTCGAGCTCACCGGCGCGAATCTTGTCGAGGGGTACGGCCTGACCGAGGCCGCGCCGGTGACGCACACCAATCCGCTCTTCGGCAAGGGAAAGCAGAAGGTGGGCACCGTCGGCGTGCCTTTCCCGGACGTCGAGTCGAGGATCGTGGACCTCGAGACCGGAACCCGCGACGTCGGACCCGGCGACTCCGGCGAGCTTGTGCTGCGCGGCCCGCAGCTCATGGATGGCTACTACAACAATCCTGGGGAGACGGCGCAGACCATACGCGGCGGCTGGCTGTACACCGGTGATATCGCCACGGTCGACGCCGATGGCTACGTCGCGATCGTCGATCGCAAGAAGGAGATGATCATCGTCTCGGGGTTCAATGTGTATCCCCGCGAGGTCGAGGAGGCGCTCGCGACACACCCGGCGGTGCTCGACGGCGCGGCGATCGGCGTGCCGCACCCGATCAAGGGCGAGGAGGTGAAAGCCTTCGTCGTCCTAAAGCCGGGAGCGAAGGCGACCGCGGAGGAGATCATCGCGCATTGCCGCACTCAGCTCGCCCCGTTCAAGGTCCCCAAGGACATCGAGTTCCGTGAGTCGCTCCCGAAGACCCTCATCGGGAAGACGCTCCGGCGTCAGCTTGCGGACGAGGATCGCAAGAAGCGCGGCCAGGCGGCTGCGACGACCTAACACTTAGTGCGCGACTCGCGACTCCGTGTACATGAACTCGTCACGGATGATCGCTTCGAGCGTGTTGTAGGTGACGCGGAGCACGACGGTCACGTCCCCCTCGGGGTACGGGGAGCGCGGCGCCATTACCAGTGCGGTCCAGGCCATCGGTGTTGCATTCATGCGAGTGACTCTCGCTCCGCGCGCGCACCGCGCCATCGGACCGGCAGGGGAGACCTTGTCCCCCGTGATGACGAATCCGCGAGCTCCGATAGAGTGCGCGCCGTGTCACCGATCTCCACGTCACTCCTGCGAGGCTCCCCGCGCTCCCCCGTGCGCGGCATGACCACCCCGAGCGAGTGAGCAACGACAGGTCAATGCCGAAAGCCATACCGATCGTCATCGCGAGCGGGAACGGCGCGCCGGGCCTGGCCGCGGGGATCGCGGTGCTACGAAAGGGCGGCAGCGCCCTCGATGCGGTGGAGGCGTGCGCGCGCGTCATCGAAGCGGATCCGACCGATACGAGCGTCGGGCGCGGTGGGAGACCGAACGTGCTCGGCGTCGTCGAGCTGGATGCCTCGCTCGTGGACGGTACGACGCACCGCGTCGGCGCCGTCGGGGCGCTCGCCGGCTACCTGCATCCGATCAGCGTCGCGCGCGCCGTCATGGAACGTCTGCCGCACGTGATGCTCGTCGGCGACGGCGCGGCCCACTTCGCCGCCGAGATCGGCGCCGAAAAGGCGGCGCTGCTCACGCCCTCGACGCGACGCATGTGGGTCGAGCGCCTCGCGAAGGCGCGCGAGACCCCGGCGAGCGTGCGGCGCCGCGCCAAGCTCATACCGATCGTCGCGAAGACCGTTGGCGAGGAGCGCGGGACGGTGAACTTCATCGCGCTGGATCGCGCGGGCGATATCGCGTCCGCTGTCTCCACGAGCGGCTGGGCCTACAAGTACCCCGGCCGTCTCGGCGACTCACCGATCGTCGGCGCGGGCAACTACTGCGACACGCGGTATGGCGGCGCGTGCTGCACGGGGTTCGGCGAGCTCGCGATCCGTAACGTGACCGCGAAGACCGCCGTCGACCGTCTCGCGGGCGGGATGCTCGCCGCCGAGGTCGCGCGCCGCGCCATCGCGGACGTGAACGTGCTCGATGACGCCGCGTTCAACATCGTGGTGCTCGCCGCGGATGGCTCGCACGCCGCGGCGTCGAATCGCAGGGACCGCCGCTATGCCTGGCAGCGTGCCGACATGGACGCGCCGGAGCTGTCGGCGCGCGATCTCGTGCCCGGCGGAGCTCGTTAGGATCGCCGCGATGTCAGCGCGTCTCATCGAGATCGAGCTACGCGTTCGTGACGTGTCTCGCTCGGCGCGCTTCTATCGCGATCTCGTTGGCGTGACGGTGGGCGACATCGAGACGCACGACGCCGACTCCGAGCCCCACGTCCACGCGTCCTGGGGCGAGTGGACGCCGAACGATCCATCGCTGCTCATGCTCAACATCTACCCGGCCGCCGGACCGGCCACCTCGAGCCACATCGGCTTCGCGGTGAGCGATCTCGCCGCGACGCACGCGCGGCTCGCCGCGGCCGGCGTCGAGGTGCTGCAGGCACCCGCGGACCGTCCCTGGGGCAGGACCGCCTCTTACCGTGACCCTGACGGGAACACGGTGTCGCTCACTCAGTCGCGCCGCTGACCGGCTGCGTGTCGCGGCGAGCGCGATAGATGCTCCACGCGAGGCCGGTGAGCGGCACCGCGAAGAGCGCCCCCACCACGCCGGCGACCTCGACGCCGACCAGCACCGCAAGGAGCGCCGCGATGGGATGCAGTCCCACCGCGTCGCCCGCGATCCGCGGCACGAGCAGGTGGTTCTCCAGCTGCTGGATCGCCGTCGCCGCGAGCACGACCCAGAGGACGAGCGGGAACGGCTCCGTGAGCGAGACCAGCGCCGCCACGGTTCCCGCGACGATCGGGCCGGCGATCGGAACGAGCTCGAGGATGCCCGCGAGAACGCCGAGGAAGACCGCATAGGGGACGCCGAGCACGAGGTACGCGATCGCGGAGACCGTCCCGATGATGATGCCGAGCAGAAGCTGGCCGCGGATGTACCTGCCGAATAACCGCGCCGCCTCGAGCTCGATGCGCCGGAACTCGGCTCGCCGCTGCGTCGGTATCACACCGTCGACCCACTGCCGCACCTGCGGAGCGCTCGCGAGGAAGTAGATCCCGAGGACGAAGATGACGAGGAAGTCAAAGATGGCCGCGCCGACGCGCAAGGCGGCGCGGGCCGCCTCCTGAGACCAATCGCCGACGCGGGCGCCGATCTCGGATCCGATGCGCTGGCGGACCTCACCGGAGATCTCGATGCCGGCGACCGTGAACGGCTCGTTGCTCGAGATGAGCGCCACCACGCGCGGCACCTCGCGCGCGAGCTCGCCCGTCTCGCGCACGAGTGGCACCGCCAGGGCGACAAGCGACCCGACGACGGCGACGAGGGCCATGAGCGCGGTGAGCAAGACCGCCACGGAGCGCCCGGTCCTGCGCGCGATGCGCTCGACGAGAGGCTCCAGCGCGAAAGCGATGATGACTCCGAAGACGACGAGCACGATGATGTGCGAGAGCTCCGACACCGCCTCGAACACGAGGCGTAGCGCGAAGATCACCGCGACCACCGCTGACGCCGCGACCAGGACGCGCGTCACCCACCAGCGCGCGAGGGGCACGCGCGGCTCGTCCAAGCGCTAAAGCGCGCCGACGGCTGACTGGATCTTCGCTGTTGCCTCGCTCGCGGGTGTGCCTGCGGGGAAGTAGATCGGGTCGCCGAACACGACCTCGACGTCGCCGCGCCAACCGTTCGAGCGAGATGCCTCCCATTTTCGATCGCCGTGATCGAGCACCGAGACCTTGCCGATCTTCAGCTTCATCGGCACCACCGGCGTCGCGCCCTCGACGGCGATGAGCCCCGTCCCGGACTTGAACGGTTGCGTCGGTCCGCCGACGGTCAGCTTGCCCTCCGGATAGATGAGCACCGAGAAATGGCGGTCGAGCCGGGCCCCGAGCAGCTCCAGGCTGCGGCGGATCGCGCCTTCGCGCGCGAGCGGGAACGCGTTCGCGAGGATGGACGACACGAATCCGTTGAGCTTGTTGCCGAAGACATCGTCCGCCGCGGCGGCCACGGCGAGCTTCCAACGCCACGAGAGCGGGATGGCCATGAGGATGATCCCGTTGTCCCAGTGCAGGCAGTGGTTCGGCGCGAACATCACCGGGCCCTTCAGCCCGACGAGCTTCTCCTGTCCGGTGACCTTCACCTTGTAGAAGATGTGCACGAGGGGGTAGATCAGGGTCTGCTGCAGCAGCAGACCGAACGAGCGCACCAGCGGGCTGAGCGGCCAGCCGTAGATCCCCGTGTCGCGCTTGATGTCGCGCGCCGCGGCGACCATGCGCTCGAGCTCGGCGACCGTCGCATTCGGCTCGAGCGCGGCGTCGTCGATGTAGGCGCCGAGCTCCTCCTCGATCGCGCCGAGAAGATCGACGCGGCCGAGCGAGTCGAGCCCCAGGTCCGCCGAGAGCGTTGCGCCCGGGTGCACCGCGGCTGGCGGCAGGTTCGCGACCTGGGTGATGACGCGCTCCACATCGGTGAGCGTGCGGGTCGCGGCCTGATCGCCCGTGACGGCGCGGGCCCCCTCGACTCGGCCCATCGTCAGGACGCGCTCGACGACGAACCGCTTCTTCACCTTCTGGGTCGGCGTGGTCGGGAACTCGTCTTCCGGCCAGATCGTCCAGCCGCGGATCTGCTGGCTGCCCGACAGCTTGACGTTGGTGTCGCGCACGATCGACGCGACCTGGTCCTTGTCCTTCACGAGGAAGACGGCGTGCACCTGGACGTCCTCGCCGGGACGCTGCAGGCCGACGATCGTCGCGACCGCCGGGCGAAGCGGGGTCGCGAGCGCCTCGATGCGCGGATCGGCCGCGAGCGCGTTCTCGATGTCCTCGGGATAGACGTTCGTGCCGTCGGCGAGGACGATCATGTCCTTCTTGCGGCCGCGCAGCCAGAGGAAGCCGTCCTTGTCGAACTCGCCGAGATCGCCCGTGTGGTACCAGCCGTCCTTATCGAGGACGGCGCGCGTCGCCTCCTCGTTCTCCCAGTAGCCCTTGAAGACGTTCGGGCCTCGCGCGAGGACCTCGCCGTCGGCGGCCACCTTCACCTCGACGCCGGGCAACGGCGTGCCAACGGAACCGAGGCGGTTCAGATCGACGCGGTTGAAGGTGAGACCGGGCGAGCACTCCGTCGTCCCGTATCCCTGGATGACGTCGATGCCGAGCTCGCGCCACGACTCGCCGAGCGCGGGATCGAGCGCGGCGCCGCCGGACACGATGTAGCGGAAGCGGCCGCCGAACTGGCGGTGGACGCTGAAGAAGACCAGGCGGCGCAGCGCCATCGGCAGCCGGCGCGCGACGCGACGCAGCTTCTCGAAGAGCTCCTTCTTGCCCTGAGCCTCGGCGCTGCGCTCGATCGCGAGCATCAACGACTTCACGACCGCCGGCGTGATGAGGACCATCGACACTTTGCGTTCCTTGAAGGTGCGACGGACCACCGCGGGCTGGCGGCTCGTCGGATAGATCACGGATGCGCCGGCCAGCAGCACGCAGAAGAAGCCGCCCAGCTGCTCGAACATGTGCGAGAGCGGGAGGAACGACAGCAGGCGCATCTTCGGGCCGATGGGGAAGATCTGCGTCGCCGCGATCGCGTTCGAGAGGATGTTGCGGTGGGTGAGCATCGCGCCTTTGGGGTCGCCGGTGGTCCCCGAGGTGAACACGACCTCGGCGAGATCATCTCCGGTCAGGGCCGCCTTCTCGAGCGGCGCGCACTCGCGTGCGAGATCGGGCAGGCGCTCCATCTCGTAGAGCGGCAGGCCGAGCGTCTTCGCGCGCGCGAGCGTCTGCGACGACACGATGGCGCCGCTGGCGCGCGTCCGCTCCGCGATCTTCTGCGCGAAATCCGCCGCGTAGTTCGCCTCGAGCGGCACGAGGATCGCGCCGACTCGCAGCGCCGCGAGGAAGGCGATCCCGTACTCGGGCCGGTTCACGCCCCAGATGAGGACGCGGTCCCCCTGCTTCAATCCGCTGTCCTTCAGGTAGCGCGCGACGCGCGGCACCACGTCGTTCAGATCGCGATAGGTCCAGGCGCGCGTGCGGAAGCCGGGTCGGATCGTGAGCGCGTCCTTCTTGCCGAACTTCTGCGCCGACTCCTCGAGGATGTCGTTCAGTGTCTCCACGTGTCGCCCTTCCCTTCTAGCTCGCGAGCGCCCGCAGCGCGTCGCGTCCCCCCTGCCGGACCGGTGGATAGTGCGAGAACAGGATCGTCTCGACATCGAGCTCCGCGAGCCGCGCGATCGAGCGGCGCGCGAGACCCATGTCGTCCGTGAAGAAGTAGTTCGGAAGCGTCACCTGGCCGCGCATGCGCTGCAGCAGATCACCGACGATGAGCAGCCGACGTGTCGCCGAATACAAACAGATGCTTCCCGGTGTGTGACCTGGTGTGTGGAGCACGCGCAGGCCGCCCAGCACCGGCAATTCGTCTCCGTCGTGGGCGGCGGTCACGTCGGTCGGTGCCTGCGTGAGATAGGCGATGATCGCTCCGGGCGCCGGTCGTCCGCTGATCACCTCGCGAAATCGGATCCGAAGACGCTCCATGTCCGCGGGGTGCATGAGGACCTCGGCACCCGACGCGCGCGCGATCTCCTGCACGCCGCCGATGTGGTCCGGATGTCCATGCGTGCAGACGATGCGCCGGATCTCTTTCACCTCATGTCCGAGCGCGGCCAGCTGACGCCGGAGCATCACGCCCGAGCCGCGATGGCCCGCGTCGATGAGCGTCGGCTCGTCGCCGAGGATGAGGAACGCATTCACGCCGATGAGGCGCATGGCGTGGACATCGGGCGCGACTTCCATCGCTTGAATGCTAGGCCGCCCATCGCTATGGTCGGCCGACTTGCTTTCCGCATTCCTCATCGGCGCCGCCGCCGGCTACGCCATCGCCATACCGGTCGGCCCGATCGCGGTCCTGATCGTGCGCACCGGTCTGCGCCGCGGCTTCCGCATCGCCGCGGCCGCGGGCGCGGGCACGGCCACCGTCGACCTCATCTACGCGATCACCGCGGTCGTGGTGGGCAGCGCGGTCACGAGCGCGCTCTCCTCCGTGCTCACGCCGATGCGTCTCGCCGCGGCCGCTTCGCTCCTGTACCTCGCGATCCGTGGGCTCCGGCGGCTCGGACGGACGGACATGGCCCTCGACTCCGGCGACGAGCGCTCCGCCGCGCGCACCTATCTCCTTTTTCTCGGGCTCACGCTCCTCAACCCGGCGACGGTCGCGTACTTCGTGACCCTCGCCGTCGGCTTACCCGAGATCGCTCAGGACGCGGGCTCGCGCATCGCCTTCGCCGTCGGTGCGTCTCTGGGCTCGTTGTCGTGGCAGACGCTGCTCGCGGCGATCGGCGCCGCCCTGCATACGCGTCTGGGGCCGCGCATCGAGCTGGCGACCGCGCTGCTGAGCAGCGCGATCCTTGTCGGCTTCGCGCTGAAGATCGCCGCAGACGCGCTGGCTCGCTAGACGACGAAGGTCCGCCAGAGCAGGTTCACCACTGACAGCACGATGAGCGCGACGATGAACTGGCGAAAGCGCTGCGGGTCGAGGCGGCCGCGCAACGTGATGCCGATCGCAAGCGCGAGCAGCGTCGGCACGAGACCGAGCAGCCCGAGCGCGACGACCTCCGGCGTGAACAGGCCCTGAGCCGAGTAGCCGATCACCTGGACGATCGCGTTCACCTCGAAGATCGCGGCGAGCGTGAACACGAAATCCGCGGCGCTCAGGCGCCGCGTGTGGAAGTAGGAACCCACGAGCGGGCTCGCGATCGAGGTCGTTCCCTGGAGCACTCCACCGACAAAGCAGATCAGCGGGCCGAGGATGCGCGCGCGCAGTGCGGCCGGGTCGTCGCCGAGGAGTCGGTCGCCGCGCGCGAGGAACACCACGACGATGAGCGTGATGAGGATCGCGAACGTCCGCTGATCGAGGCTCGCGAGGAGGAGCGTGCCGATCGCCGTCCCGATCGCCGACGCCACGAAGAGCGGCGCGATCCCGCGCAGCAGGTCGCGTTTGCGAAACCCCTGGACGAGCAGCAGCGAGTTCGAGGCGAGGATCGGGATCGTCACGATGGCGACCGCGAGCCGGGGTCCGAACACGCCGGCGAGGATCGGCGTCGCGATGAGCGGCAGGCCCATGCCGCTCGTTCCTTTGGCCAGGCCGGCGACCGCGAGGCCGGCGACCAGGATCAGGAGCTCTGGGAGACCCAATCGGCTTCTTCCACCAGCGCTTTCCAGTCCACCGGATGAAGCCGATCCGACTCGATGTAGTGCCGACCGGTCTTCGCGAGGTCTTTGCCGTTGACGCGCACGATGTCCGCGGTGTGATCGAAGCCGGCGCCGTGAACGAGCGCCGACCCGACGCCGTAGACGTCGACCGGCACGCCGAGCTCCTCGAAGCGCCGGATCTTCTGCGCGTCGAATCCGCCTGAGGCGACGATGCGGACGTGCCGGTAGCCCGCGTCGTCGAGCGCCGCGCGCAACAGCTCGATGAGCCGTGGCGTCACACCGCGCACGTCGGTGCCGCCGGCGACGCCTTCTCTCTCCTGGAGCTCGCGAACGATCGAAAGATCGACGAGCGATTCGCTCGTGTCGACGCGCACGCCCCACAGCCGCTGTCCGAGGGCGTGGGCGACACCGAGCGACGTGTTCACCACGTCGTTGCGGAAGTCCACGAGCGCGGTAACGTTCACGTGCCCTTCGGCCGTTCCCTGCGCGGTGAGGTGCCCGACGCCGTCCGTCGCGCGATTGACGTACTCGTCGAACTTCAGCGTCGCGACCGTGGTGTCGCCGCCGTAGACGGCGATGAGCGCGTGTGGCACGGTCCCGAGGCCCTTCGACCCCCACCACTCACCCTGCTCGTCGGTCGACACCGCCGTGGCTCCGCCGATGTATGCGGCGTAGCCCGAGCCGGCCTGCGCCTCGTGACCTTCGTGGCGCGCGCCGAACATGATCACGGGCTTGCCGTTCGCCGCGGCGACGACGTCACGCGTGTTCGTCGCGACGCGCGAGCCCTCGGCCAGCGCGCCCAGGTACAGCGTCTCGAGGTGCGCGAACGACGCGTACTCGCCCTCGATATGCATGACCGGTTCGGTCGGCTGCGCGACCTCCCCGTCATAGAGCGAGCGCATCCGCAGGTCCTGCCACTGCGGCTCCCACAGCGTCGCGAGCTCGTGCGAGAGCTCGAAGACCTCGCGTGCGATGGGCTCGTAGTCCTTCCACGTCTGCCGTGGCAGCGCGAGCCAGCGGGCATACAGCCGCCGTTCCGCGTCGAGATAGCGCGTGAACACCTTCTCGGCGCGGGCGCGGTCGCGATAACGGCCCGCGCCGACGTGCAGGAGCGCCAGGACCTGGTCCGTCCCCACGATCACCGTGTCGGGATGCTTCTGGAAGATCTGCATCGTCACGCGGTCACGCCGTTTGTCGCGCTCGAGGATGAGCTTCGTGCGCGCGAAGTAGATGTCGCTCTTGTAGCCCGCGCGGATCTTCTCGATGGGAAGCCGGAAGACCTCGGGCCGGAGCCGATCGCGGACGATCACTTCGTTACCTGCTCAATCTCTCGGCTGCGCCGAGAGACGCGCTCAAGGCTGGTGGACTCGCTCGTCGCAGGTGAACTGCTCCTCGCTCGACCATGTGTCGCTTAGAACATGCTCTTGAGCATGCCGCCGTCCACCTGGAGCGAAACGCCGGTGATGTAGGACGCCTTCGGCGACGCGATGAACACGACCGCGGCCGCGTATTCGGCCGGATCGCCGTAGCGGCCCATCGGGATGACCGTTTCCTCGTAGCCCTTGCGCACCGCCTCGGGCGTCGTGTTCTGGCGCTTCGCGGTGTCGGTGTCGAGCTGAATGAGCCGATCGGTCGCGATCCTGCCCGGCTGCACCGCGTTCACACGGATGCCGTCCTTTGCCACGTCGGCCGAGAGCGTCTTCAGCATGCCGTGCACCGCCGCGCGGATCGCGTTCGACAGGATCAGGTTCAGGTACTGCGTCGGCTGGCGTACGGATGTCGAGGTCGAATAGACGATGGAGCCGCTCTTCTGCTTGCGCATCTGCGGCAGCGCGAGGCGCGTAAGCCGCACCGCGGAGAAGAGCGTGAGCTCCACGGCCTTGTTCCACGCAGCATCGTCGAGATCATCGAACCGGCCCGGCGGCGGGCCGCCGGCGTTCACGATGAGGATGTCGAGGGCACCGAACGCGCCGAGCGCGTTCTGGATGAATACCTCACAGCCCTCGCGAGTGGAGAGATCCGCGGCGATCGGCAGGATGTCCTTGTTCCCGGTCTTGCGCTGGATCTCCTCTGCCGCCCGAGTGATCGCCGACTCTTCGCGGCTGCACATCGCGACCTTGGCGCTCTCGCGCGCGAACTCTTCGGCGATCGCTCGGCCGAGGCCCTTCGACGCCGCCGCCACGAGCGCGGTCTTTCCACGGAGTCCGAGATCCACGCGGCATAGAGTGCCACGCATGCGGGAGATCACCGCGGCGCTCGCCGGCGGGGGCGCTGCTCTTGCGGCGAGCTTGCTGATCTGGCCGGTCTACGTTGTCGTCGCGAATCTCGCCGCTGCTCGCGACATCGACCTGCCCGGAGCTGCCACCGAAGTCCTGTGGGGCGTGCCGTTCGGCGCCGTCGCTGGGTCGGCGGCCGCCAGCATCGCTGGCCTCGCCTCGCAGCGCGCCTGGCCGTTCACGGCGTTCGGCTCTTGGCTCATTTGGACGTGCGTCCTGGCGATGTTCCTCGGTCTTGGCGCCATACCGCCTGCGTTCGTCGCGACCGGAACGCTCGTCGCGCTTGGCACGACCGTCTGGGTGACGGCACTCCTACAGCCGACCGCGTTGACGACCGCACTCCTACGGCCGCGCGTCGGACCTCGGCTCGTTCGGTCATTGCTCGCCGGCTCGGCCGGCTTCGGCGTGTTCTTCGTCGCGGTCGTCACGGCGATCGCGGCCGAGGCGCGCTCCCGACCAAGTGGAGTCAGCTTCGGCGAGTGGCGACGCTACATGGATGGGGCGGACCTGCTCGGTGTGACGGCTGTCGCGATCGGTGCCGGGGCAGCGCTCGCCCTGGCGATCGTCACCTCCGACCGGCGCACCGTCAGCGTCCTCAGCTCTCTTCTCGCATTTGGTGGTCTGTTCATCGCCGCAGCCCCGGTGCTTGGATTCTTTAGCTCCTGTTACGTCGGCGAGACGCTGCTCATCTTCCGCTGGCTGGTGTCGCCGACGTGCTAGGGGTGATGGCTATCGCCCCGAGAGCGCGAGCGCGATGGCGAGTGCCGCGACGATGAGGCGGTATGGAACGAACCAGATCAGCGAATGCGAGCGCAGGAAGCGGACCATGAACGCCACCGCGAGAAGGCCGAAGACGAACGACAGCGCGAAGCCGACCGCGAGCACGTCGGGCGCGCCGAACAACGCCTCCGCCTTACGCGCATCGAGCAGCGTCTTGACGCCGGCGCCGACGATCACGGGCGTCGCCAGCAGGAAGCTGAAGCGCGTCGCGTCGGCGCGACGGATCCCCTGGTACAGCCCGGCCGAGATGGTGATGCCCGAGCGGCTGATGCCGGGCAGGAGGGCGATCGCTTGCGCCACGCCCATCACGAGCGTATCGACGAAGCCGGCCGACATGAGCGGCCGGCGCGCGATCGTGAAGCGCTCCGCGACGACGAAGATCACCGATCCGATGATCAGGAACGCGGCGATGTAGGCCGGCGCCCGGAATCCGCTCTCGATCTGGGATTGGAGCGCGACCCCGGCGAGCGCTGCGGGGAGAGTGCCGACCACGATGAGGAGCGGCATGCGCAGCCGCAGGTGCAGGACGTCGCCGGCGAGGTCGAGCCAGGTGCGCGCGAAATAGAGCAGCACGGCGAGCGCGGTCCCGAGATGGAGCGCGACGTCGAAGCTCAGGCCGAACCGATCCGGGTCCAGGCCCAGCGCCTCACTGATGAGCACGAGGTGCGCCGTCGAGCTCACCGGCAGGAACTCCGTGAGTCCCTGCACGATGCCGAGCAGGGCCGCGGCCGCGAGATCGTTCATCGCATACCCGCCCGCGCCGCACGCAGCGCATCGTGCGCATCGCGCTCGTGTCCAAGGGCGGCCTCGAGCTGCTTCGCCCACGATCGCCGATGCCCGGCGTCGAGGAAGCGCATCGCGACCTGGGCGCCGAACGGTCCGATGCCGACCTTCTTCGCCGCGTCGGCGACGTAGCCGTACGACTCGGCCGCGCGGAGGAGGTCGGCGCCGGGCGAGCCCGGGAACAGCGCCCGTGTCGTCCGGAGGAAGCTCGCGGCCGCGGTTCGCTTGTCCGCGAGAAGCGTGCGCATCGCGTGGTCGCCGAACGCCGCCGCGCCCGCGTGTCGCGTGTCGGTCCAGCGCGCGTCGTCTCGCAGCGCGGCGATCCAGGTCTGGATCGCGTCGTCGCTCGCCTCGGCCGTCGCGGCCGCGCCCTCGACGGCGTCGCGCGCGATCGCCGCGCGGTCGGGCGCGCTCGCGCGGTCGAGGAACACGAGCTCTGCCGCCGCCGCGAAGGCGCTCCAGTCGAGCTTCGTGGGCTGTTCGGTCTTGTCGAAATACGTGCGCGCGTAGAAGGTCGGGCCGTCCTCGTCGCAGCCGACGAGCAGGCCATACTCGGTGGGGCCGACGAGACCGCGAGCGAGCGGCGGGGTCTTCGTCTCCAGCGCCTCGAGCACGCGATCGATCACGAGCTCTCGCATGTCCTCGTCGTACGGTGGCGTCAACGTGTCGGGCCGCGTGCCCGTCGCGCGCGCCGCCCGCGTGAGCGTCTCGTCGTCGAGCGGCGCCGCGGCGAGCGGATCCCAGGCCTCGGCGTCGATCGTCGTGGTGAACGCAGCGCCCGACGCGCCCATCACCCAGTCGTACTCCTGACCTGTCGCGATCGCGACGCATGCCGGAAGAGTGCAGTCGCGCCCCTCACCGAAACGCAGCGGCGGGATGTCCTTGAGGATCCGCTTGCGTGGCGCCACGCTCAGGCGGCCGCGGGAACGATCGAGTCGACCACGATCACCGCTCGCCGAAACCTTTGAGCAGCTCCTCGTCCGGTCGTTGCGAAAGGCCCGGCTTGGCACTGTTGAAGAGCGGGAATGTTGGCCGGCGCCGCCGAGCAAGGGCATCTCGCTCTCGCTTCAATGTCGCGAAGACGTGCACGGTCGCCTTCAACATCGTGCGTATCCTCGCACGTAGGCGAGGGTTAGGCGCCGTTCTCGGGGAAGGCGTGTTTGAGGACGGTGAGCGCGTGGAGCGTCGCCCACTTGCTGGCGTTGACCTTCGAGGCCATGCGGTCGGCGTACGGCGAACGACCGGCCCAGCGTCCGTGCGAGTCCTGCCGCGAGAGCAGCCACGCGATCGCGATCTGCGCGCGTGGATCGTCGATCGCGCCAGCCGCGTCGATCGCGCGTAGCACGAACAGGATGTCCGCCTGATAGAAGAGCGGGAACGAGATCTGGCGCCAGAGGTAGCTCGGCTCGGTGCCGGTGGGGTACGCGCCGCGCGTCATGCGGTACGAGAGGAGGAACTCGACACCGCGGCGCAAGGTGCGCTCCACTTCGCGCGTACGCGCCGCCTCGGGCAGCGCGGCGAGGCCCCAGACCAGCCGTGCGTACCCCCACGCGCAGGGCTGATCGGCGTTGATCCAGCACGCCGCGTCGAACTTCTTGGAGTCGCGGACCAGACGCTGCACCAGCGGCTCGAGCCGCTCGTCGGTGCCGTAGCCCGCGAGCGACACGTAGCGGACGATGTTGCCGACGATGCACGAGGCGCCGTGATCGCGGTCGAAGACCCACTTCATGCCTCCCTGGTCGGGCGACTCCAGATCCTCGAGCACGCGCCGAGCGGCGCGCCGGACCCGCGGGTCGCCGGCGTCGACGCCGTACTCGACGAGCAAGAGGCTCGACCAGTGCGTCGATTGGTATTTCGGCTTCCAGAGATCCTGGCCCGGCCAGCTCCCGTCCGACTTCTGCTGCCGCAGGAGCGTCGACAGCGGCGGGCTCGTCATCGCGCGCTGCTGCGCCTCGCGCAGCTCGGCGTCACGCGGGCCGCGGTCGAGCAGGTGACGCAGCGTGAGCGCCCGCACCGCCGGGTCGCCTTTCTCGAGGAGCCAGGGGACCGGGTCATCGTGCAGGAGTGACTGCCAGGACATCACGTGCCGCCCACCGAGAGCTCCGCGATGACGAGCGTCGGGCTGCCGATCCCGCTCGCGCCGAACGTGAGGTCCGTACCAACTCCGCTGATCGACGACAGCAGGTTCGTGAGGTTGCCCGCGATGGTGATGCCCTGCACCGGGTGCATGGGCGCGCCCTTCTCCATATAGGTGCCGGTCGCCCCGAGCGAGAACTCGCCCGAGACGGGATCGATGGTGTGCAGGTTGAGCAGCGACGTGACCGCGAGGGCGCGGTCGAGACCGCGGACGAGCTCGCCGGGATCGTCCGAGCCCGCCTCGATGTAGAAGTTCGACGGGCCGATCCGGCTCGGCGAGGCGTACGAGCCGCGCCGGGCGTTACCCGTCGGGGCGCTGTTCAGCTTGCCCGCGGTCTTCAGGTTCACGAGGTAGCCGCGCAGCATCCCGCGCTCGACGAGGATCCGCGTCGTGGTCGCAACGCCTTCGCCGTCGAAGGGCGCGCTGCGGAGCCCGCCCTTGCGTCGAGCGTCGTCGACGATGGTCGCGCGCTCGTTCGCGACGCGTTCGCCCACCTTGTCCGCGAACAACGAGCGACCCTTGAGGACGTTATCGGCGGAGAAGAGCGGCGATATCGCGCCGAGCAGCGACATCGCCATCCACGGGTCAAGCACGATCGGGAGCTTTTGCGTCGGGAACGGCTTCGCTCCGAGCTTCTCGATCGCGCGCTGCGCCGCACGCTTGCCGACGCTCTCGGGATCGAGCTCGCCGATACGCCTCGCGCCTTCGCCGTGATAACCGATCTGCCGTTCGCCGTTCTGCGTCGCGACCGCGCTCGTCATCGCGCCGCAGAAGCTTTCGCGATACGAGGCCCGGACGCCCTGCGTGGTCGCGATGACCGTGGTGACGTCCGCGTCGCTGTAGCTGGTCTTTCGGAAGTGCGTGATGCGCGGGTCGACGGATCGTGCCGCGCGCTCCACCGCGAGAGCGATCGCGCCGCGGTCCGCGAGCGGGCGATCCTCGAGGCCCGGCTGGTAGATGTCGAGCTCGACCGGATCGAGCGGCGTGGCCGCGATCCGCAGATCGTCGTCGGGCTCGGTGATCGTGGCCATGCGCCGCGCCTGGTCCACGCAGGCCTCGATGCCGGCCAGCGCGAGGTCGCTGGTGTGGGCGAACCCGATGCGCTGCCCGTCGAGCACGCGCACGCCGAGCCCGCGCTCTCCGCGTGCGGTCACGACCTCGAGCTCGCCGTCCTTCGTCTCGACCGATCCCGAGAGCGCATCGCGGACCAGCACCTCCGCCGTGGCGCGGCTGGAGCGCAGCGCTTCGAGCGCGCGATCGACGACCTCGTCGTTCGACAGCCGCGTGCTCATTGGATCTTGCTCGCTCTCGCGGCGCTCATTGGACTTTTCCGCCGATGACGACCGACGGGATGCGCAGCGTCGGCTGCGCATCGGCGACCGGCGCGCCCTGGCCATCCTTGCCACACGTGCCGGTCGAATAGCCGAGGTCCCAGCCGACCATGTCGATCTCGCTCATGAGCTTCGGACCCTGACCGACGAGCGTGGCGCCGCGGAGCGGCTCCGCGAGCTGACCGTCGCGGATGCGGTAGCACTCGGTGACCTCGAATGCGAAGTTGCCGCTCACGACGTCGACCTGCCCGCCGCCCATCTTTTTCACGAAGATGCCGTCCTTGACCGAGCGGACGATCTCCTGGGGGTCGGACTCGCCGGAGGCGATCATCGTGTTCGTCATCCGGCAGATCGGCGGATGCCGGAAGTTCTCACGCCGCGCGTTGCCGCTGCGCCGGATGCCGAGCTTCTCGGCGTGCTTGCGGTCCGACAGGTAGGTCCTCAGGATGCCCTTCTCGATGAGCACGGTCCGCTGGGTGGGCGTGCCCTCATCGTCCATCGCCGCCGTACCGCGCTGACCGGGGTCGCGCCCGTCATCCACGACCGTGATGAGCTCGCTCGCGACCTTCTCGCCGATGCGGCCCGAGTACACCGAGAGTCCCTTGAGGTTGAGGTCCGCCTCGAGCCCGTGGCCGACCGACTCGTGGATGAGCGTCCCGCCGGCCTCGCTCGAGAGCACGACGGTGTACGTGCCCGCGGGCGCGGGCTGGGCGCCGACGTTGAGGACCGCGCGCCGCGCGGCCGTCTCCGCGGCCTCGCGGACCGCGTCGTCGGTGAGCATCTCGAAGCCGAGCGTGCCCCGGACCGCTTCGAAACCGGACTCGAGGAGCGCGCCGTCCTTCGCGACCACGTGCACCGCGAAGTTCACGCGCACCCGGGTGTCGGTGCGATGGACGCCGTCGCTGTTCGCGACCAGGATCTCCTGCACGCTCTCGGCGTAGGACACCGTGGCCTGCGATACGCGCGGGTCGTGCGCCCGAGCGACCTCGTTCGCGAGGCGCAGGAGCGCGACCTTGCGCTCGACCGGCACGGTCCGGGGATCGATTGCGACCGAATGTGGACGCGGAAGCTCGTCCGGCGTGAGGCGCGCGCTCTCGTGAAGGCCCGATCCGTCGGCCACGCTGCGCGCCGCACGGCCCGCGATGGCCATGACGTCATCGACGTCGGTCACATTGCCGTTCGCGTAGACGGTCTGGTCGCCGCTCGTGACGCGGACCCCGGCTCCTTGATCGACCCCGGTGATCGCGTCCTCGATGCGCTGATCGTCGAGCACGAGCTGCAGCGTCTCGTGCCGTTCCCAGAACAGCTCGGCCCAATCTCCACCCCGCGATAGCGCGGTGCGGAGCGCGCGCTCGACATCGCGGACGGTCATGACCGGCGCACGCGCCGCGGTGAGTGTGATGATCGCCCTCTCCCCTGACCGTCGGTGACGGCGCAGGAGATGGTACGACGCTCAGTCGCCGATGACAGTTACGGTCGCGCTTCGCTCACGCGGTCCATCGAACTCCGCGAAGTAGACGCCCTGCCATGTGCCGAGCACCAGCTCGCCCTCATGTACTGAAAGCGTCACATCGTTACCAACGAGCACCGCTTTGATGTGCGCGGCGGAATTTCCTTCCGCATGACGGTAGTCATCATCCTGTGGAACGACCTTCGCGAGCTGATGCAGCAGATCGCGCTGCACATCCGGATCGGCATTCTCATTCACGAACACGGCCGCGGTGGTGTGCGCGACATTTACCAGACATATACCGTCGCGCACCTTCGACCTCGTGACCGCCGCGCGTACGCGCGCCGTCACATCAACGGTCGTTTCGCGTTTGTCGGTGCTCAGCGAGAGCTTTTCGTGGTGGACGCTCATAGCGCGACCATCCGTTCGGAGACGATCCGCGCTAGCAGCGCCGGTGCGACGTTGCCGCCGCTCACGATGAGGACCGTTCGTCGGCCGCGCGCGTCGATCTTTCCCTCGCGCAGAGCCGCAAGCGGCGCCGCGCCCGACGGCTCGACGAGGAGCGACAGCCGCTCGAGGTAGTCGTACGTCGCGTCCTCGAGTCCGCTCTCGGTCACCGTCACGTACTCGTCGATGTAACGGCGACCGATCTCGATGGAGATCGGCTCGGTCGTCTTCGCGACGAGCTTGTCCGCCACGCTGCGCGGATGCTCGAGCACGACGGGCGCCCCGGCGCGCACCGAACGCTGCACCGCGTCCGCGCCCTCGGGCTCCACACCGATCACGCGGACCTGCGGGCGAACGCTCTTCACGGCGAGCGCGATCCCGCCCGAGAGGCCGCCGCCGCCCACCGCCACGACGATCAGCTCGAGGTCCGGTAGCTCCTCGAGGAGCTCGAGGCCGATCGTGCCCTGGCCCGCGACGATGAGTGGATCCGCGTAGGGGTGGATGAACGTCATATTCCGATCGCGCTCGATGCGGTGCGCCACTTCGCGCGCCTCGTCGAAGACCTCGCCTTCCAACAGGACCTCCGCGCCGTACGCGCGACAGACGCCGACGATGGTGTCGGACACGGCATGCGGCATGACGACCGTCGCCGGAGCCTCGAGGACGTGAGCGGCGAACGCCACGCCCTGCGCGTGGCTGCCTGCCGACGCGGCCACGACACCGCGTCGCCGCGCGGCGTCGTCGAGCGACGCGATCTTCACCAGCGCGCCGCGGGCCTTGAACGCGCGCGTCGGCTTGAACGACTCGATCTTCAGGTAGAGGTCGCAGCCGAATTCCGTGGACAAGACCGGAGAGCGCTCGAGCGGGGCGCGTGGAAGGTAGCGGTCGACGACGGCGCGCGCGGAACGGATCTCGAGGGTCGTTGGGGCGCGCTGCATCCGGCGACGATACTTCCGGCATGCCGACATGGGGCGAGGCGCGCGCCGCGGCGACCGCGCGCTTGCGCTCCGCCCCGCAGCCCGAGACGGCCGCGCTCGACGCCGACGTGCTGCTGGCGCACGTGCTCGGCGTGGGGAAGGAAGCGCTGTTCGCGCATCCCGAGCGGCAACTCTCAGCGGTCGAAGATGAGCGCTTCCAAGCGTTCGTCGAGCGGAGGGGCCGCGGTGAGCCGGTGGCATACCTGCGCGGCTTCAAGGAGTTCTACGGCCTGCGTCTCCACGTCGACCCGCGCGTGCTCATCCCGCGGCCCGAGACGGAGGTGCTCGTCGACGCGGCGCGCGAGCTCATCGCGGGACGCGCGCTGACGGTCGTCGACGTCGGCACGGGCTCGGGCGCGATCGCGGTCGCCATCGCGGCGCACGAGCACGGCGTCCGGGTCATCGCGACCGACTCGGCGCGCGACGCGGTCGCCGTGGCGGAGGCGAACGCGCTCGCGAACGGCGTCGCGGACCGCGTCGAGCTCCGCCACGGGGACCTGCTCGCCCCGATCACCGAGCGCGTCGACCTCGTGTGCGCCAACCTGCCGTACCTGCCCGCTGCTTCGGTCGAGCGCTGGGTGGGGGAGCGCAGCTCGCTCGCGTTCGAGCCGCGCGTGGGGGTCGTTGCGGGGCCCGATGGTCTCGATGTCATCCGCCGCTGCGTCGCCGACCTCCCGCGCGTGCTCGCACCGGATGGCGCGGCCCTCTTCGAGTGCGACCCGCCCCAGGTCGAAGCCGTCGTTCGCCTCCTCGGGTCAGTTGGCCTACGAGGAGAGGTGCGGCGTGATCTGACCGGGAGTGAGCGCGTCGTGGTCGGACAGCGCCGGTGATCCTGCACATCGAGTTCCGTGCTGAGGGCGATCGCTGGCGTGTTCGTGTCGCGGAGACGGGCTTCACACGCGACGAACCAAACCGCATGGCCTACAACGACCGCGGTGAAGTCGTTGCGATCGGCGACCATGGAGGGGACATCGGAATGGTCGCTCGCGCCGTTCCGATCTACGACGCGGTCGGATTCGAGCCCGCCGCCACCGCCAGCTGCGTGCTCTTCTACACATTGCTTGCGCGCAAGGGAGTTCGACGCGGACTGGCTCAGCTTCTGGGTCTCTTCGACCGGTACGAGATGGCTCTTGAGCTGCCCGGCTATCCAGACATCGCGGCAGATCTGCGTCGCAGGTTCGAGCGCGAGCTCGGCGCGATGACCTTCATGCGTAGCTACTCGATCAATGGACAGGCGAGGAAGTAGCGCGGCATTAACGCGGCGGGCGGCGTGCGAGGGCGTCGGCAAGCTCGTCGGCATTCCGCAGGCGGCGGCTGAGCGTGCGCAGCAGAGCGGCGGCGACCTGCGGATATTGCATGAGGACAAGAGCCATGACGGTGGCGTGGATCTCGAGCGTCTGGGTGTGCTCGAGCGCGGTCACCGTGGCCGAACGCGGGGCGTTGTCGAGCAGGCCCATCTCACCGATCACATCGCCGACCCCGAGCTCGGCCAGCACGAGCGGTGTCTCGCCAGGCTGCTCGCGCTCCACCCGAACGCGCCCGCGCGTGATCACGTGGAGCGCTTCGCTCGTGTCGCCCTGCCGCAGGATCACGTCGCCGGTCGAGAAATGCTTGGGGCGTCCTCGCTCAGCGAGCATCTGGAGCCCCGGCTCCGGCAGCTCTTTGAACAGCGCCACACGGGCAAGCGTCGATGTCACCGACCTATCATCCTCCCAATGAAAACGCGCCTCCTCGCGGCGGATTCGCCGGGGGCAGTGGAGGAGGCGGCGGCCGCTCTCTCCCGCGGTGAGCTCGTCGCCTTCCCGACCGACACCGTGTACGGTCTCGCCGCCGGCCACGACCACGTCCGCAAGCTGTACAGCGCCAAAGACCGGCCGAAGGAGAAGCGGATCCCGGTGCTCCTCTCCGACGCCTCGAATCTCGAGGCGAGCGCGCAGGTCACGCCGGCGGCGCGCGCGCTCGCCGACCGGTTCTGGCCGGGCCCGCTGACGATCGTGCTCGTCGCGCCACGCCGCGGCACGCTGGCGTTCCGCGTCCCCGATCACCCCCTCGCGCGGCGGCTCATCTCGGCCTTCGGCGGTGGCCTGCCGGTGACGAGCGCGAATCGTTCGGGTCAGCCGGATGCGCGCACGGCGCAGGAGGTCATCGCGCAGCTCGAGGGGCGCATCGCGCTCGTGCTCGACGGCGGCCCCACCACCGGTGGTCTCTCGTCGACGATCGTCGACTGCACGACGCAGGATGTGAAGGTGCTGCGCGAAGGCGCCATCTCGACCGAGGAGATCCGGAGCGCGATCGCGGCGGCGAAGGTCGCGTGAAGATCGGCGTCGCGGCAGACCACGCCGGTCAAACGCTGAAGGCGGCGCTCGTGGAGCATCTGCGCGAGAAAGGGCATGAGGTGAGGCAGTACGGTCCTCCGCCGGATCCCGACGACGACTACCCGGTCATCGTGCGCGTGCTCGCCGAAGCCATCCTGCGCGGCGAGGTCGAGCGGGGGATCTTCACCTGCGGCTCCGGTATCGGACCGGCGGTGGCCGCGAACAAGATCCCGGGGATCCGCGCGGCCGTCGTGGACAACGAGTGGTCCGCGCGCGACGCCGTCGAGCACGTCGACGTGAACTTGCTCACCATGGGCGAGCGCGTGATCGGCGACGAGCTCGCGAAGAGCATCCTTGAGGCGTATCTCGGTGCGAAGGTCCAGAGCGGTCGCCACGAGCGCCGGCGGAAGCAGATCGAAGCGATGGAGGCGACAAAGGTATGAGCCATCTCGAGCGCGAAGACCCCGAGCTGTACGCGGCGATCGAAGGCGAACGGCGCCGTCAGGTCGAGAAGATCGAGCTCATCGCCTCCGAGAACTACACGAGTCCCGCGGTCATGGAGGCAGTCGGCAGCGTGCTCACGAACAAATACGCCGAGGGCTATCCGGGCCGGCGCTACTACGGCGGTTGCGAGTGGGTCGACGTCGCCGAAACGCTCGCGATCGAGCGCGCGAAGGCGCTCTTCGGCGCGGCGGCGGTGAACGTGCAGCCGCATGCCGGCGCGCAGGCGAACATGGCCGCGTACGCGGCGGTGATGCAGCCGGGCGACACGATGCTCGGTCTCGCGCTCGATCAGGGTGGCCACCTGACACACGGCTCTCCGGTGAACTTCTCCGCGAAGCTCTACAAGGTCATCCCGTATCACGTGCGGCGCGAGGACGAGCTCATCGACTACGACGAGATCGAGCGCCTCGCGAAGGAGGGCCGGCCGAAGATCATCGTCGCCGGCGCGACCGCGTACCCGCGCTTCTTCGACTTCCCGCGCCTGCGGAAGATCGCGGACGAGGTCGGCGCACTGCTCATCGTCGACATGGCGCACTTCGCGGGTCTCGTGGCGGCGGGAGAGCATCCGACGCCGGTGGGGCACGCGCAGATCGTGACCACGACGACGCACAAGACGCTCCGGGGTCCGCGCGGCGGAATGATCCTCAGCGACGCCGAATTCGAGAAGCCGATCAACAGCGCCGTGTTCCCGAACATCCAGGGCGGCCCGCTCATGCACGTCATCGCCGGCAAGGCGGTGATGCTGAAGGAGGCCGCGACGCCGGAGTTCAAGGTGTACGCGAAGCAGATCCGCAAGAACGCGACGACGCTCGCCGCATCGCTCGCGAAGGCGGGTCTGCGCATCGTGTCGGGCGGCACCGACAACCACCTCATGCTCGTGGACGTGCGTCCGCTGGGGCTCACGGGCAAGAAAGCCGAGAAGGCGCTCGACGCCGTCGGCATCACCGTGAACAAGAACACGATCCCGTACGACCCCGAGAAGCCCGCGATCGCGTCGGGCATCCGCATCGGCACGCCGGCGGTGACCACGCGTGGGATGCGCGAGGCCGAGATGGAGCGGATCGGCGCGCTCATCGCGCGATCGCTCAATGCGAAGGGTGACGAGACGGTCGCGCAGGAGATCGCGACCGAGGTGCTCGACCTCACGCGCCGCTTCCCGGTCCCGGGCATCACGCCGGAACGCGTGAACGCCTGAGCGCGCAGCTGCACGTCTCGACCCACCCGCTGGTCCGCGAGAAGGTCACGCGCCTGCGCGACGAACGGACCAAGCCGCAGCAGTTCCGCGCGCTCGTCGGTGAGCTCGCGACGCTCCTCCTCTATGAAGCGACCGCGGACCTTCCGGTGGAGGACACGGAGGTGAAGACACCGCTCGCGACCGCGAAGGGCGCGCGGCTCGCGGAGCCGGTCGGCCTCGTGCCGGTGCTGCGGGCCGGCATCGGCATGGTCGAAGCCGCGCTCGAGCTCATGCCCGAGGCGCAGGTGTGGCACATCGGACTGTTCCGCGACGAGCGCACCCTGCGCCCGATCGAGTACTACAACAAGCTTCCGTCGGAGGCGACGGTCGCGGTGTGCCTGGTCCTCGATCCGATGCTCGCGACCGGCGGCTCCGCGGTCGCGACGATCGACATCCTGAAGAAGTGGGGTGCGAAGCGCGTCAAGTACGTCGGTCTCATCGCCGCCCCCGAGGGAGTGCGCGCCCTCTCGAGCGCGCACCCCGACGTGCCTATCCATGTCGCCGCGCTCGACGAGCGCCTGAACGACAAGGGCTACATCGTTCCCGGCCTCGGCGACGCGGGTGACCGTCAGTTCGGAACGCGCTGAGCTAGCTACCCTCGCTCACCGGGTAGATCTCGTCCGCGACCAGTCCATGCGCTTCTTTGTGTACCTTCGCCGCGGCCTCCGGCGTCGGCGCGTCGACCAGGCAGAACACCTTTCCGGCCTTCTCG
>DASYUC010000115.1:0-11967 GCA_036001645.1 Candidatus Limnocylindria bacterium | reverse complement strand
TGACCCGCGGCGTCGTTATTGCGACGCCGTCAACGTTCTTCGCCCTTCTGCGCGCAATTGCATATGTCTGGCGCCAAGAACAACTTGCGGCGAACTCGCAGCGCATCAACGCGATGGGCCAACAATTGGCAGATCGCCTGGCGGTGATGGTCGACCACTTCGAGAAGGTCGGAGGTGCGTTGCGCAAGGCTGTCGAGGCTTACAACTCGACAGTGAGTTCTCTTGAGGCACGAGTTCTTCCGTCAGCGCGTCGGTTCCGGACTTACGGCGTCTCAACGCGCGAGATCCCGGAACTATCCCAAGTCGAAGTGGCGCCGCGCACAACGATGCCCTCAGGGCTCGCGGCCGACGGCGACGAACTCTTTCCTGAGCCTGACATGGATCTCGACTTACCGGCTCTGGCGACCGGCGAGACGGAGGGACAGACCCCAGCAACTGGCCGTCGTACGGAGACCTCGGACTGACACGCGCAAGCGTGCTGCTTGCGCTCGCTGGAGCGGGCGTCGCTATGGCTCTGATGCTGCTCTATGAGCCGGACGCGCCGTTCGCCGTCGCACTGGTAATCGTTGCGCTCTCTGTCTGTGCGGGCGCGGTGGCCTCTGCCCTGATGCTGTCGGTCGCCGGTCGCTGGCGTAGCCGTCGCCGAGGGGCCGTCGCACCGGCGCTGCGTCGCGGCATCGAGGTGACGGCGATCGTCGGCCTCCTTCTGCTCCTGCGCGTCGTGGACGGGCTCACCGTCATCACCGGTGGCTTCATCGTCCTCGGCTTCCTTGTCGCCGAGGTCATCCTCTCGGCGCGTCCGAGAGCCGCTTCGCGCTAACCTCGCCTCACCGATGGAGACCGCCCTGCTCAAGGCCCGCGTGGCCGAGCGCGTCGAGGCGCGCGCCGGCGCGCTCGACGAGCTCGCGATCCGCATCCACGAGCGCCCCGAGCTCGCGTTCGAGGAGCGCTTCGCGTCGAGCGCGCTCGCGGATCATCTGGCGCGCGAGGGCGCGACCGTCATGCGCGCCGCGGGGGGGCTCGAGACGGCGTTCGCCGCAGAGGTCGGGAGCGGCACGCCGGTCGTCGCGATCCTCGGCGAATATGACGCCCTCCCCGGTATCGGTCACGCCTGCGGCCACAACCTCATGGGCACCGCCGCCAACCTGGCGTTCCTCGCGCTGCGCGACGTCGCGCCCGACCTGCGCGGACGCGTGCGCGTCGTTGGGTGCCCGGCTGAGGAGCGTGGCAACGGCAAGGTCAAGCTGATCCGCGCCGGATTGTTCTCGGACGTCGACGCGGCGCTGATGTACCACCCCGGCGACCGCGACGAGATCGATCCGCTCATGCTCGCGATGGTCACGCTCGAGATCGAATTCATCGGCAAGGCGGCGCACGCCGCGGCCGAGCCGTACGAGGGTCGTAACGCGCTCGATGCGGTCATGCTCGCGTGGACCGCGCTCTCGGCGCTTCGTCTCACCGTCCGCAGCGATTCGCGCTTCCACGGGATCGTCACCGACGGTGGCAAGGCGGCCAACATCATCCCGGACCGCGCGGCGGCCACCTACATGGTCCGCTCGCCAGACAACGGCTACCTGCACGACCTCCGACGCCGCGTCCTCGCGTGTTTCGAGGGCGCCGCCGCGGCTACCGGCTGCGAGCTGCGCGCGACGTGGAGCGACGTGTGCGAGCTCGTGAGCACGAACCGCCCGCTCGCGGAAGCCTTCGCCGCGAACGCGAAGACGCTCGGGCGCCAGCTCAAGCCGCGGCGAGCCGGCGACACGCATGGCTCGACCGACATGGGCAATGTGACGAGCATCGTGCCGGGCATCCATCCGTTCCTCTCGATCACCGACGGACCCGTGCCGGGACACTCGGTCGAGTTCGCCGCCGCCGCCCGCACGCCGCAGGCGCTCGAGACGATGCACGTCGCGGCGAAGGCGCTCGCGATGACCGCGATCGACGTGCTGCGGGACGAGAACCTGCGCCTTCGCGCAAAGGAGGCGTTCGACGGGAAACGCCATTGATTGGTTCGGCGGCGACGTCAGCGCGGAGCAGGCCGAGCGGTTCGCGGCGCTCTACGACCTGGACAGCCCGCACGGGCCGGACGCGGCGATCGACTGGTTCCGCGCGATCGCGCGCCGCACCGGCGGACCGATCCTGGAGCTCGGCTGCGGCACCGGCCGTGTGGCGATACCGCTCGCGCACGACGGCCACGACGTGGTCGGCCTCGACCGTTCGCCGGCGATGCTCGCGCGAGCCGAGCGGCATGCGCGCCGCGAGGGCACCAGCCTCCGGCTCGTCGAAGGCGACATGCGCTCGTTCTCGTTCTCCGAGGCCTTCGCGCTCATCGCGATCCCGTTCAACACGTTCCTCATGCTCACTCCCGACGAGCGCTGGGCCTGCCTCGCGCGCGTGCGCGAACATCTCTCGCCCACCGGCCTTCTCGCCGTTGACTGCTTCCAGCCGGATCCGGAGCACATCGTCGGGCGCGACGGCGGCGTCCGCGAGGAATGGACGCGGCGCGATCCGGAGAGCGGCCGCGACGTCACGAAGTTCTCGAGCTCGCGCGCGAACGTCGACCAGATCGATCTGCGCTGGTGGTTCGAGGAGCTCGATGAGGATGGCCACGTGACGCGCTGGCAGCGCGCGACCACGCTCCACTACCTGTATCGGCGCGAAGCCGAGCTGCTTTTCGCGGAAGCGGGCTTCGATCTCGAGGCCCTGCACGGCGACTACGACGGATCGCCGGCCGGCGGCTCGTCGCCCAGGCTGCTCGTCATCGCGCGCCGGCGTGAACGTGGCGCCGGTCGCGAGCGCAGGCGGTGACCGACCTCCTCATCCGCGGAGGGACCGTCATCGACGGGACCGGAGCGCCCGGCGTACGAGCCGACGTCGCGATCACCAACGGCCGGATCACCGACGTTGGCGACATCGCCGGCCGGCACGCGACGCGCATGATCGACGCGCGCGACCGCGTCGTGTCGCCGGGCTTCATCGATATCCATTCGCACTCGGACAACAGCGTCTTCGTGAACGACGCGTTCGAGAGCGCGCTCCACATGGGCGTGACGCTCGTCGTGTGCGGCAACTGCGGTGGCTCGTCGGCGCCGGTGAGCGGCCTCGCCGCCGAGGAGCTCGACCGCGCGCTCGCGGTGCTCGACGCGCGGCGGACCTGGTCGACCTTCGCCGAGTACGCGGAGGCGTGTGACGACGCGCGCCCGGCGATCAACCTCTGCTCGTTCGTCGGGCACGGCACGCTGCGAAAGTGCGTGATGGGCGGCGTCGCGCGCGCGCCGAGCCGCCACGAGCTCGACGCGATGCGGGTCCTGCTCGGGCGCGCCATGGACGAAGGGGCCATCGGGCTCGCGTCCGGGCTCATCTACCCGCCAAGCGCGTACGGCACCACCGACGAGCTCGCGGCCCTCTGCGCGGTCGTGCAGGCGAAGGGCGGCCTCTACGCGAGCCACATCCGCAACGAAGGCGAGCGCCTCCTCGAGGCGGTCGAGGAGAACCTCGAGATCGGACGGCGTTCTCGCGTGCGCGTCCAGCTGTCGCACCACAAGGCCTCGGGTCCGACGAACTGGGGCCGCGTGAAGGAATCGACCGCGAAGATCGAGGCCGCGCGCGACAGTGGCCTCGACGTCCAGGCCGACCAGTACCCATATACGGCGTCGTCGACCGGGCTCGCCGTCACGATCCCGAACTGGGCGCACGAGGGCGGGCGTCTCGCCATGTGCGAGCGGCTCAAGGATCCCGCGGTGCGCGCTCGCATCCGGGACGAGTACGTGGAGACCGGTCGCAACTGGGACCGCATCGTCATCGCGCGAGCGCGCAGGCGCCCCGAGTACAGCGGGCGCACGGTCGCGGATCTCGCCCGCGAGGCGGGGAAGGATCCGCTGGAGTGGACATGCGACGCGCTCGTCGAACACGACGGCGACGTCGCGATCGTGCATCACTCGATGAACGAGGACGACGTGCGCTACGTCATGGCGAAGCCGTACGTCGCGATCGGCAGCGACTCTTCCGCGAACGCGCCGTATGGACCGCTGTCGTTCGGGAAGCCGCACCCGCGCTCGTACGGCACGTTCCCGCGCGTGCTCGGTCGATACGCGCGCGACGAGCGCGTGCTGACGCTCGAGGACGCGGTGCGCAAGATGACGTCGCTGACCGCGAGGCATCTCCGGCTCGCGGACCGTGGCGAGGTACGGATCGGCGCGTGGGCCGACCTCGTCGTGTTCGACCCCCTGCGCGTCGCGGACCTGGCGACCTACGACGATCCGCACCGCTATCCCGAGGGCATCGAGCACGTGGTGGTGAACGGCGGCGTCGCGCTCGAGGCGAGCGAGACCGCGCCGGAACGACACGGCCGGTTCCTGCGACTGGGCCGGGATCTGGGAGGCGCGTGACGACCACCGGGGGGCATCGCCCCCCGAGGACCCCCCAGGTCGCGATATTGGCCGAGGGCCTCTTCACACGGGCGACCGCGAAGACGGCGATCGGCGTGCTGCGCTACGCGCGCTACCGGATCGTTGCGGTCGTCGACTCGACCCGGGCCGGCACCGACGCCGCGGATCACGTCGGCGTCGGGCGCGGCGTGCCCGTGGTCGCGACGGTCGATGACGCGATCGCGCGCGGCGCGGACGTGCTGCTCATCGGCACCGCCGCGGCCGGCGGGCGGATCCCGGACGAGTACCGGCCGTTCCTGTCGCGCGCGCTCGAGCAAGGTCTGTCGGTGTGGAACGGATTGCACGAGCGCGTGCTCAGCGATGTGCGACTCGCGGAGGCCGCGAAGCGGGGGAAGGCCACGGTCCGCGAGCTGCGCGAGCCGCCCGCGGTGCTGCCGATCGGCGGCCATCGCCGGCCCCGCGAAGGTGTCACGGTCGTGCTGACCGTTGGTTCGGATGCGGCCGTCGGGAAGATGACCGCGTCGCTCGAGATCGTCGCGGCGCTGCGCCGCATGGGCGAGAAGGCCGCATTCGTCGCGACCGGACAGACCGGGATCGCGATCGCGGGCGAGGGCATCTCGGTGGACGCCGTCGTCGCGGACTTCATCGCCGGCGCGACGGAGCAGATGGTGTGCGCGGCGGCCGAGCACGCGGACTGGGTGATCGTGGAGGGCCAGGGCTCGCTCACGCATCCCGGGTTCTCCGGCGTGACGCTCGGTCTGCTGCACGGCGCCGGGCCGGACCTGATGGTGCTGTGCCATAACGCGATGCGTAAGTCGATGAAGGGCTACGAGGACACCGGACTCCCGCTTCGCTCGCTGCGCGAGCTTGTAAAGATCTATGAGGACGCGGCAGCGTGGCGCAGACCGCCGGGCTATCCGCCAGCGCGCGTCGTGGCGGTCGCTCTCAACACCGGGGATGTCGTGAGCTCGAGCCCACCGGATCTCGCGCTGCAATGGATCCAGGGCGCGTCCGCTGCGACGATGCTTCCGGCGGCCGATCCGATCCGCGAGGGCACCGCGGGGGCCGATCGCCTCGCCCGCGCGCTCATCGACGCGCGCGGTCGCGGTGCGGTCACGAGTACGTCGTGAAGTTCACCGTTCGAACCGTAGACGTCCATCTCGCGGTCCCGTTCCAGATCTCGCGCGCGGTCCGTACCGAGAAGCGCGTGGTGCTCGTCGAGCTCGAGGACGGCGGGCGGATCTCGCGCGGCGAGGCGTCGCCCGATCCGTTCTTCAAGGAGACATCCGAGTCGCTCGAGGCGGACGTGCGTGCCGCCCTGGACCTCGTGCCCGAGGACCCTGCCGATCTCGCAACGTTGAAGCTGCGGCTGGACGAGCGCTTCCCGCACGGCGGCGCAGCCGCCTGCGCGCTCGACATCCTGGGGCACGACCGCGCGTCGCAGGCCGCCGGCGTGCCGCTACGCAGCTTCCTCGGCCTCGCCGCCCGAGAGGCCCCGCCGACGTCGTTCACGATCGGGATCGCCGAGCCGCGCGTCATGGCCGAGCGCGCCGCAGCCGCCGCGGGCAAGGGCTTCAGCGTGCTCAAGGTGAAGCTCGGCCACGGCCACGACGATGTCGCGATCCTGTCGCTGATCCGCGAGCGGTTCGCGGGGACGATCCGCGTCGATCCGAACGCGGCGTGGACGCCGGCGGAGGCGCCGGGGCGCATCGAGCAGATCGCGCGCTTCGACATCGAGTTCGTGGAGCAGCCGACGCCGACCGATGACATCGACGGGCTGCGCTACGTGCGCGAACGCTCGGCGCTGCCGATCGTCGCCGACGAGGCGGCCGTACGTTTGCCAGATGTCGACCGCCTCTCGGGCGCGTGTCACGGGATCAACGTGAAGCTGCAGAAGTGCGGCGGCATCGCCGAGGCGCGCGCGATGATCGCGCGCGCGCATGAACTGGGGATGAAGGTGATGCTCGGCTGCCGCGCCGCGGAGACGAGCGTCGCGATCGCGGCCGCCGCGCACCTCGCGCCCTCCGTCGAGTGGGCCGACCTCGACGGCAACCTGCTCATCGTCGACGATCCGTTTCGCGCGGTCCCCGTCGTGAAGGGACGATTCGTGTTCTCCGATCGTCCCGGTCTGGGCGCGATCCCGGCATGAGCGTCACCAGCGGCAGGCTCGAGGTCGCGTTGTTCGCGGTGGGCTTCGCGATGTCGGGACTCGTACTCCTGGCGCTGCTGTGGTCGGGTCAGGGAACGTACGAGGACATCGCACGCTCGAATGGCGTGACCGGCACGACATTCCTCGTGCACGGATCCAACGGCGACGCGGAGACGTCCGTCGATCTCCGAACCATGGCCGAGACGCACGCGCAGTGGGCCACGTATGTCACGGGCGGTACGAATGATCCGCCCGCGCTCTTTGGTGGACGTTCGCTCTTCACCGCGGAGGAGTACTCGCACATGGCGGACGTGCGACGGGTGTTCGATGGCGCGAAGATCCTCATCCCGGCTGGATTCTTCGTCATGGCCATCCGCCTGCAGCGCGCACGGACGCGGAGCGTGGAGGCGATGCTGCAGCTCGTCCGCGACGGAGCGGTCGCCGCGGGCCTCGCCGTGACGGCAATCGGCCTCGTCGCGGCCCTTGGCTTCGAACAGGCCTTCCTCCTCTTTCATCAGGTGTTCTTCCCGCAGGGGAACTTTCTTTTCGACCCTGCGACGAGCAATCTGGTGCGGCTGTACCCGGACTGGTACTGGCAGGGCATCACATTCCGCATCGGTCTGTCGTTCATCGCGGTCGCCGTCGTGCTGGCGGTCGCGGCCTCCATCGGGCTCCGCCGCGCTCGCTCCACTAGACTCGCCACCGCATGAAACGCGTTCTTCTTGTCGAAGACCTGCCGCAGGTCGCGCAGCACCTTCAGTCGATGTTGGCGCGCGAGAAGGAGATCGAGATCGCCGGCGTTCAGAACGACCCGGACGCCGCGATCGCGCAGATCGCGACCGAGAAGCCGGACGTCGTGATGATCGACGCGCTGCTCCAGGGCAAGACCACCCCGATGGATATCGCCAAGAAGATCCGCGCGGCGTCGCCGGGCACGCGGATCATCATGGTGACCGTTCCGCAGAAGCCGCTCGACGCGAAGGCCGAGGCGGCGATCGACGCGGTCTTCGTGCTCCCCGGCGGCGCGAACGAGCTCGCCGAGGTCCTCGGCGTCGGGAAAGCCGCCCGGCCGCAGAACGGGCTGATGATCGCGGTGTACTCGCCGAAGGGTGGCACCGGCAAGACGACGCTCGCGGTGAATCTCGCGGTCGTGCTGCGCCGGCAAGGGAAGTCCGTAGCCCTCATGGATGGCGTGATGCAATTCGGCGCGGTGCGCCACGTGTTGCAGGTGCCGGCTGCGACGAGATCGTTCGTCGACCTGCCGACCGCGGGCGCGATGCGCACGTCGATGGCCGAGGTCCTCTGGGAAGGTCCGTCCGGTGTGCACGTGCTGCTGGCGCCGCCGAAGCCGGAAGAAGTCGATCTCATCCAGGGCAACGACATCGCGAGTGCGATGAACATGCTGGCGGAGAGCCACGACTACGTCATCGTCGATACGTCATCACGGCTGACCGAGGACGCGCTCGCGATCCTCGACGCTGCGAACCTCATCCTGATGATCGTCACGTACATGAACGCGACCGTCGCGCACTCACGCTCGGCGATCGACACGTTCGAGGCCCTCGGCTACAAGGGGCAGAAGCCCATCCTGCTCGTCGTCAATCAGTCCGACACGGCCGGCGGGATGTCCAAGAACGCCGTCGAGCACACGTTGAATCTCCCGATCATCGCCGAGATCCCGACGGACTGGAAGGTCGTGAGCGACTCGCTGAACAAGCAACAGCCGTTCGTCATCTCGACGCCGCAGTCGCCGATCAGCCGCGCCGTGGAAGCGCTCGCGCACGGCCTCGTCACGCAGCAACGGAAGTAGCGAGGGATGGGCTCAGGGGCAGGGGCCCCTGTTAGCGAGCGCAGCGAGCGTACCGACCGAGCCGTCCCCGGCCCCCACGAACGCAGCAGCGAAGCAGCGCAGTGAGTAGGGATCAAGCGAGCGCCCCGATCGGGGTGTTCGACTCCGGAGTGGGCGGCCTCACCGTGCTGAAGGAGCTGCGGCGGCAGCTCGCGGGCGAATCCACCATCTATCTCGGCGACGAAGCGCGGATGCCGTACGGTCCGCGTCCGGCGAGTGAGGTCATCGCGTTCACGCGCGAGGCGATGCGTTGGTTCGGGACGCGCGGCTGCAAGCTCATCGTGCTCGCGTGCAATACGGCCACCGCGCAGGCGCTCGAGGCCGTGCGGGACGAGTCCGCCGTACCGATCATCGGCGTCGTCCGTCCGGGCGCGGCCGCGGCGATCGCGTCGTCCGCACGGCGATCGATCGGCGTGCTCGCCACGGTCGGGACGGTCCGGTCCGGCGCATACGTGCGCGCGGTGCGCGATCTCGATCCGCTCTGCGACGTGACGCAGCAGGCCTGTCCCAAGCTCGTGCCGATCGTGGAGTCGGGGAAGGCGGGCACGCCCGAGGCTCTCGACGCCGTGCGTGAGTACGTCGCGCCGCTGCTGAGCGAGGGTGGGGTGGTCACACCCGTCGTGGACACGCTGCTGCTCGGCTGCACGCACTATCCCTTGCTGCGCGAGGAATTCAGCGCGGTGGCCGGGCCCGGCGTCCGCGTCGTCGATTCCGCGACGACGACCGCGCTCGCGGTGCGCGAGGTCCTTGCGTCGCACCGGCTGCTCGCCGAGGGCGCCACGCCGACGCACCGCGTCTTCGCGACCGGGCCCGTGGAGCGCTTCACCGAGGTCGCGCGGACGATCTTCGGCGAGCGGCTTCCCGAGGTAGAGGCGGCGACGCTGACGTGAACCTCGTCTCGACCATCACCGGCCTGCCGTACGTCGGCAAGACGACGCTCTTCAACCTGCTGACCGGTGGACACGCCGCGACCGGCGCGTTCGCGGGCGCCGAGGGCGAGACGAACGTCGGCGTCGCGAAGGTCCCGGACCAGCGCGTCGACAAGCTGTCGGCGCTCTACAAGCCACGCAAGACGACGTACGCCGAGGTCACCTACCGCGACCTCGGCCTCGCGCCCCGCGTCGCCACGGGAGCGGGCGGTCATGCGACGCAGGCGGGCCAGGGCATCAGCGCGCAGAAGCTCGGAGACCTGCGCACCTCTGACGCACTGGTCCACGTCGTGCGCGCGTTCCGCGATCCCTCCGTGCCGCACGTCAACACGACCGTGGACCCGAAGCGCGACCTCGCGACGCTCGAGCTCGAGCTGTTGTTCGCGGATCACGTGGTCGTCGAGCGTCGCCTCGAGCGCATCGAGCCCGAGCTGCGCTCGGCGAAGGGTCCCGAGCGCGAGCAGAAGGAGCACGAGCGCGCCGTGCTGCAGAAGGCGATGGCCGCGCTCGACACGGAGACGCCGCTGCGCGACGTCGGGCTCGACGATGAGGAGCGGAAGATCGTCCGGGGCTACCGCTTCCTCACGCTCCTGCCGCAGCTCGTCGTCGCGAACCTCGACGAAGGCGATGTCGGCGACCCCGAGAACGTCCTCGGCCCGCTGCGCGAGGCCGCGGCGAAGCACAAGGCGATGTCCGTTGTGGGCGTGTCCACGAAGCTGGAGGCGGAGATCGCGCAGCTCGAGCCGACCGAGGCGGCGGCGTTCCGCGCCGAGCTCGGCGTCACGGAGCCCGCGCTCGACCGCGTCATCCACGCGACGTACGAGCTGCTCGGGCTCATCTCCTTCTTCACCGTGGGGGAGGACGAGGTGCGGGCCTGGACGATCCCGGCCGATCTCCCCGCGCAACAGGCCGCGGGCGCGATCCACTCCGATCTCGAGCGCGGCTTCATCCGCGCGGAGGTCATCGGCTGGGAGGATCTGCTGAAGGCCGGCTCTGAGGCGAACGCGAAGAAGCAGGGGATCATGCGCACCGAGGGGAAGACGTACGCGGTCAAGGACGGCGACGTGACTCATGTCCTCTTCAACGTGTGAGCGCTGACTTTCTCGCGATCGGTCATGTCGCGCGCGACGAGTTCGAGGGGGAGCCGACGTGGCGCCTCGGCGGCACCGCGCTCTACGCCGCCGCGACCGCCGCTCGCCTTGGCACCGCGACCGCGCTCGTCACGCGAGCCGGTCCGGTCGAGAAGGCGGCGCTCGAGGGGCGCTGCGCGCAGCTCGGCATCGCCCTGCAGGCTCTGCCGTCGGCCACGACGACGACGTTCGCCTTCCGCTACGTCGAGGGCCGGCGGTTCTTGCGCCTGAAGTCACGCGCGCGCGGCATCTCTCCGGCCGATGTCCCGGCCGAGTGGCGCGAGGCGCGCGCGGTCGTCCTTGGATCGGTCGCGCACGAGCTCGACCGCTCGCTGTTCGGAACGACCTCTGCGACCGCCACGGTGCTCGTGGCCCAGGGTTATCTGCGCGAGTGGTCCGCCGACGGCTCGATCCGGCCGCGCCCGTGGGAGGACGCGGACGAGATCGTGCCGCTCGTCTCCGCGGTCGTCCTCAGCGAGGACGACGTCGCCGGCGATCTCAGCGCACCGCGCCGCTGGGCGCGGAACGGGCGCGTCTACGTGACGCTCGCGGAGCGCGGTGTCCTCGTGCTCGAGCACGGCTCGGAGACCACCATCCCGGGATATCGTGCCGAGCGTGTCGTGGACCCGACCGGCGCGGGCGACGCCTTCGCGGCCGGGCTCGCGATCGCGCTGGCGGACGGCCGCCCGCCGGATGACTGCGCCCGATTCGCGAACGCGGTCGCGTCGTTCGCTGTGGAAGGGATCGGGATGGAGAGCCTGGCCGACCAACATGCCGTGGCCCGACGACTCTCTCAGTCGTCCCCGGCTTAGGGTCCGCCCCCGAACCACGCGAGCAGCGCTGCGCCCATGAGCAGCAGCGGCTGCGGCACTCGAACGAGAAGGCGCGGATCGATCGCCGCGACGTACACGGCGAAGAAGACGCCCCAGGCGCCCAGGATCACCGCCAGCGCGCGCCCTGCGGCGACATCCACCCTCGCTGTGCTGATCGCGACGAGCAGCGCACCCGTCACGACCATGGCCACCGTGAAGAGATGCCACACCAGACGGAGCGTCCGCTGGTCGTAGCGCGGCAGCGCGCTCGCGCGCACGCGACGCAGGAAGGTGCGCTCGCCGATGACGCCGTGCGCCCCCCCGAGCAGGATCGTCAGCACGCCTGCCACGAGGTACGGCCAGCCAGCCACGGCCCTATGCCGCCTGGTCCCGAAGCGCGATGTCCTGGATCCTCACGCGCGCCGCGCGCGGCGTGTAGCCGAGCTCGAGACGGCGTGACGCCTGTGACAGCGCGAAGCAGATGACGAAGTAGATCGTCGCGACGATGAGCAGCACCTCGACGGGATTGAAGAACTGCGTGAAGATCGTTCGCCCTTGCTTCAGCAGCTCGAACACGCCGATCGTCCCGACGAGCGACGTGTCCTTTATGACCGTGGTGAGCTGGGCCATCATCGCGGGGACCATCAGGCGCAGCGCCTGCGGCAGGATCACCGATCGCATCGTGTGCACGTGTGACAGGCCAAGCGCGC
>DASYUC010000114.1:0-13365 GCA_036001645.1 Candidatus Limnocylindria bacterium | reverse complement strand
CACGAGCGACAACGCCGCACGCGAGGAGCTGCGGCGGCCTAGGCGGCGATCACCGCAGCAAGGAGGCCGGCGCAGCGGGCGCGTGCGGTGTAGACACTCATGTCCGGCCTCCCTTGGTTTCGTCGCCCCGACGGGCGCCGCCGAATCGTAGCACCGTCGTCGCGCCGCTCAGTTCGTGGGCGACGGACTCGGGCGCCCGCGCTGGGGCGGAACAATGAGGTCTTCGGCGAAGATCTTCGAACGCGGGACCTCGTCGAGGAAGCGCTGGATGCCGTTGACGATCCCGGTTGCGACGCCGTCGGCCTTATCGACCATGAGCTCGCGGTCATAGCCGTTGGAGAGGAATCCCATCTCGAGGATCGCAGCTGGCGTATGAGGTGCGGCCGCGTGCTGATAGCGGCCCCAGTTGAACGCATAGTAAGCGGACATTCCGCGACTAATGAGCGGATCCCACTCAAGACCCGTCGCTTTGCCGTACTCCTCGCGCAAGAGGCTCACAAGCTTGTCCTCGTACGGTCCGCGACGCGAGCCATGCGCGATCTTGAACCCACTCTTCTCTTCGGTCTCGTCACCGTCGGCGTGAAGCGCAAGGAATACATCAGCGATGTAGCCGACCGGCACCGTCGTCGGAATGATGTCGACGATGTAGCCACGCGCGGTGAGCTGCGCCTTGACCCGCTCCGCGATGTCCATATTCACGTCGACCTCGTCGACGCCTGCCCAGGTCGTTCCGGTCTGGAAGGTGATGCGTGTGCCGAGCTCGGCCGGTACTTCATCCGTCTTCCAGTGACCGACCTGGATCCCGATCCGCCGTGGACCCGTGGGCAGCGCGGGCTTCGGGATGCGGACGCCGTTCGCCTGCACGATCGCTCCGCCGGGTGGCGCGAGCGCCTGGGGCGGGACGCCGGGGATGTCTCGGGCGGGATCGAGGTCCTCGGGATCGATGTCCTGCAGCATGGGGAGCGGCGCGCCGGCCTGGACCTTCACGCCGGACGCAGGCAGGCCAGGGATAGCAGGCACGAACGGCACACTTCCCGGCGCCAACACGCCGCAGGAAATGACCGTCGCCGCCACGACCGCGAGACTCGCGACGGCGATCATGAACAGGCGGCGCACTTTCATAGGCTAAGCGACATGCACGTGACTGACCCACTTTATCCACTGGAATCCGCGATGGTCCGGTGCGATGAGACGCGCGGGATACCCATGTCCCGGGCTCAGGGTTTCGCCGCCGACATGTGTCGCGATCAGCAGACGCTCAGCGTCGGCGATGGCGAACGACCAAGCGTGCCCGGTCAACGACACGACATCGACGCGCTCGGCAGATACGCGCACGCCGTGCGCGGCGAGCAGATCGGCAAGCGTCACACCTCGCCAGCGCTGCTCTGTCCACCAACCTCCAGTGCAATCGAGCACGGCGTCGCGCTCGGTGGAGGCAAATGCGAGTAGCTCGTCGTACCCGATCGTGCCCGGCGACGCGACTTCCCCGTCGACCTGTATGCGCCACGTCGCAATGTCGATCACGGGTACGTCATCGAAGGCCCAGATCGTGAGCGGAAAGTCGTTACCGCTGAAAGCGGCGGCGGCACGTGACCCCGTTCCGCGGCGCGCCAGGCCGATGCGATCGAACGCGACCGTCACGAGCATCGCGCCGAGTGCGAGCACCAGCGCACGCAGCACGACGCGCCGGCCGCCGAGGTCCGCCATCGCCGGCCGCGTCTCCCAGCGCAGCGCGGCGTGCGCGACAATCACTGGAACGAGCGCGACGCCGACGAACACATGCACGTTGAGCAGCGAGTACGGAAGCGGCCGGTCGAAGGACACGACGCCGAGCGACCACGCGAGACCGAGGCCGAGCACGAGCAGGAGCGCGAGGGACGCGACTCCGCCCACCACGAGGCTGAGGTCGACTCCGGCACGGCTACGACGACGCACCGAGCGTCGCGCGATCCCGTACTTCCATGCGAGGGCGAGGATCATGCCGACGCCGGCGATGCGATGTATCGCGATGAGGGCGTCCGCGGTCGCCACCGGTACGACCCACGCAAGCAGGCCGGTGACGACGAGAAGCGGAACGGCGACGAGGAGCCCGAGGTTCACCAGCCGCCGCGGCACGCCGAAATGCTAGCCCTACGTCGATGCCAGAGACTGGCCGCATGAATTCGGAAGAGCTCGTCTACCTGACCCGTGAGCCGATCAATGCGGAGACACCGCTCGAACGACAGGTCGGCGCGATCACGCCCACCCCGCGGCACTACGTCCGCGATCACTTCGCGATCCCCGAGGCGCCGACGCGCCTCGCGATCGACGGCGCGGTGCGCACCCCACTGCGGCTCGTGCTCGACGACCTCCGATCGCTGCCACCGATGTCCCTCGTGGTGACGCTGGAATGCGCGGGTAACGGCCGGGCGTTCCTCGATCCGCCCGCCGCCGGCGAGCAGTGGCGGACCGGCGCGGTCGGCACCGCCGAGTGGACGGGCGCGTCACTCCGGACCGTCCTCGAGATGGCGGGCCCACTCGCGAGCGCGGTCGAGCTCCTCTGCGTCGGCGCGGATGCGGGGATCCCGGCCGGCGTTGGAACACGCGTCGCGTACGAGCGATCCCTCCCCATCGTCGACGCGATGCGAGACGACACGTTGCTCGCATACGCGATGAACGGGAGCGACCTTCCGCCCGAGCACGGCGCGCCGCTGCGGCTCATCGTCCCGGGCTGGTACGGCATGGCCTCGGTGAAGTGGCTCGCGCGGCTGAGCGTGCTCGAGCGGACGTTCGACGGCTTCTTCCAGGCGAAGCGCTACATCGTGGGCGACCGTCCGCTGCGCGAGATCGCGCCACGCGCCCTGATCACGCGGCCGCGCGAAGGCGAGCGGCTCGCCGCCCGTCCCTTCGTGGCACGCGGCTACGCCTGGAGTGGCCGTAGCGACCTCGCGCGGGTCGAGCTATCCGCCGACGGCGGCCGCAGCTGGAACGTGGCGACGCTTGGCGACGCGCTGTCGCGCTACGCCTGGCGGCAGTGGCACGCCACGATCGCGCCGCCTGGGAGCGGAGAGTTGGCCTTGCTCGCGCGCGCGGTGACGACGGGCGGCGCGACGCAGCCTCTCGACGAGGTGCGGACCACCCTGGGGTATGAGAACAACGCGGCGCGGCCCGTCCGGATCGAGATCGCCTAGCGGAAGCCCGCCGCCTGCGCGCTGCCGAAACGCTCTCGGACGTCCGGCGCGAAGCACGTCTCGATGAGCGGCGCGAGCATGGGTGCCGTGCGGATCACCTGATCGAGCAGTGCCTGCCCGCCGACCACGTTCGACTCGGCTCCGGAGTGGAGATTCGGGACACCGTCATCGATGCCGTCGTAGACGCGCCCTTCCTCGCGGTCGTACACGGTGCGCCGAGCCGTGTTGCGCCCGTCGAACCAGGCGCGCGCCATGCGCCACAGCTCGTCGAAGCGCGCACCATCGCGGATGTCGCGAAGACGCTCGACCGAGTAGGTCGCCGATGCGACACCGTAGGGCTGGATCGTCGGCAGGTCGAAGCCTGAGTCGATGAGCGGCGCGAGATAGGTCAGGGCGCTCTGCTCCGCGACCGCGATGAGGTCGTCGCGTCCGAGATACTGACCCGCCTCGGCGAGGACGCCCTCCTGCTGATGTCCCCAGATGTGCGGCTCGACCTCGTCGGGGTTGTCGAAGAGCACCCCGCCGTGCCGGCATGCGGCGATCTCGTCGCACCAGGTCGGCAGCACCGCCCGCAGCTCGGGGAACACGCCGACGCGGACCAGCTCCAAGGCCGTGAGCACGTGGATCGAGCGGACGTCGGCCGGCACGTCGCGCGCCGTGCGGATGTGATCGAGCCCGCGTTCGAGAGCGACGCGCGCGCGTTCCTCACCGAGCGTGATCGTCGCGCGCGCCAGGGCGCGCACGCCGCGCGCGTGCCAGAAGTTGCCACCGGGGAACGACGTGACGCCGAGCTCGTTGCGGTTGCCCGACCAGTCGGAGATGAAGTTCACGAAGCGACCGTCGTCCAGCTGCATGTACAGGAGGAAGTCGAGAAGACCGAGGGCCCATTCGCGCATGCGGGGGAGCCCGGTAGCGGCCCAGACATCGCTGAGGAGGATGAGCGCGCGCGATGCGTCGTCGACGCAGGCGACCCCCTCGAAACCACGCTCGGCCGCGGGGAAGGTGCGATCCGCGGCGTCGGCGTATACCGCGATGGCGCAGGCGCGATCTCCCGCCGACTCGACCGGGACGGTGAGCCGCGCGAGCTGGCGCAGCACCACTACACCCGCACGAGGCGTTCGGCGCCGCGCCAGGGCTCGAGGCTGTTCACGATGTCGCGCACGTCGAAGTCCGCGGCGGCGATGACCGAGTCCGCGGCGCCGTAGTACATGCGGATGCGCCCGTCGCCAAGGTCCACGTGCCCGCAGGAGAAGATCGTCTCGTTGAAGAGACCGGTCCGTTCGAAGGGCTCGACGGGTTCGAGGATCGGCTGAGCCGAGCGCGCGAGGATCTTTCGCGGATCGTCGGCGTCGAGGAGGACCGCACCCATCGTGTAGCGCGTGCTGCGGTCCACGCCGTGGTAGAGCTCGAGCCAGCCGTCGTCGACGCGGAAGGGCACGGTGGACGCGCCGGTGCGGAGCTCGTCCCAGTACTCCCAGCGCGGCAGGCAGAGCGTTTCGTGGCCTCCCCACGAACGCAGGTCCTCGCTGAACGCGATCCAGATCCCGAAGATGCGGCTGAACGACTGCGGCATCGGCCGGGTGAGCGCCACGTACCGGCCGCCGATCCGCTCCGGAAAGATCACGACGTCCTTGTGATCGGGCAGGAAGATCACGCCCTGACGCTTGAAGCTCCGGAAGTCGGTCGTCGTGGCGAGACTTGTCGTGATCCCCCAGCGCGAGACAGACACGTATGTGATGTGCCACTCGCCATCGATGAACGTCGCGCGGGGATCTTCGACGCCGTACTCCTCCATGTCCGTGTGCGGCGCGATGGCCGGCACCTCGTCGATCGTGAAGTTGACGCCGTCGGTGCTCCGCGCGACGCGAAGGTGCGAGATCTGCGCGAGGAAGTCTATGTACCCCTCATTCGTCAGGCGCAGGTTGCCAGTCGCGTTGCGGTAGCGGATCGACCGCGGATCGCGCAGATCGAGGCCCGGCAGATCCGCGGGTATGTAGGCGACGACGACGCGCGGAGCGCCGTGGCGCGTGTCGAGGAAGGCCATGCCGACGAGCGGCTCCGTGCGATAGTGCGCCGGCAACGGCTGGAGGATCGGATGTGGCGCATCGAGGTCGAGCGTGAGCGCATCGGGACCCGGCTCGATATCCGTTCGCGGTCTCTCGGCGATACGGAGGAGCAGGACGATCTCGTTGCCGACGCGCGCGGCAGCGGCATTGAAGACCGACACGACCTCGAGCGTGGGCAGAGACGGCTTGACGTCGCGGGCCGTGATCAGCGGGTTCTGAGGGAGTCGATCGCCGAGATTCATGCGATCGGTGTCGGCTCCTCGACGGGCTCCTCCTCGCGCGCCGGTTCACGGAGCGCGACGGGCACGAGCGTGGGCGCGGCGTGCACGACCGGCGGCGCGACAGGCGTGACCGGAGGCGCGATGACGCGGTGGTCCAGGACGTCGCGCATCAGCGTCAGCACCCGACGTCCGATCGCGGGCCACGCCATCTCTTTCCCGTACTCGTAGGCGCGAGTCTCGAGCTCACGCTTCCGCTCCGGATCGCCGAGGACGGAATTCACCGCGGACGCCACTGCCGCGGCGTCGCGGAACGGCACGAGGATGCCGCGACCGCTTCCGAGCACTTCCTGTGCGTGCAGGTATGGCGTCGAGATGATCGCTTTCCCCGCGCCGAGCGCGTAGGCGAGCGTGCCGCTGGTGATCTGATTCGGGTCGAGGTACGGCGTGACGTAGACGTCCGTCGCGAGCAGGTAGTCGACGACCTCGCGTTGGGTCAGGTACTGGTTGACGAACTTCACGTGGTCGCGCATACCCAGCCGGCCCGCGGCCACGATGAGCGAGTTGCGATAGGCCTCGCCTTCACGTTTGAGCAGCTCAGGGTGTGTCTGGCCGACGACGAGATAGAGCACCCTCGGATGACGCGCGACGATCTCCGGCATCGCCTCGATGACGTACTCAAGCCCCTTTCGCGGGTCGACGAGACCGAAGGTGGAGAGGATCGGTCGCTCGTCGACGCCGAGCTGGCGCTTCAAGCGGTGGCGGCCGCGCGGCTCGATCGCCGGCATGCCGTGCTCGATCACGACGGGTGGCCGGGATACGCGGTAGACCTCGCTGAGGAGACGAGCCGCCGTCGTACCCATCACGACGACCTGCTCGCTGTGCTCGGAGATGAAGCGCACGGTTTCGAGCGCCCACGGCTCGGGCTTCGGCGCGACCGTGTGGAGCGTCGTGACGACCGGCTTCGTGCAGTTCTCGAGGAAGACGCGCAGGTGGTCGTCGTACGTGCCGTCGTGCCACACGCCATAGAGCCCGAACTCGTGCTGCACGTTGACGATGTCAACGTTCGAGGCGCTGATCGCGATGGCAGCGTCGCGGTACGTGCTCACTTCTTCCTGACGGATGCGCCAGCGCACGTCGGGTCCGTACGGACGCGCGGCGCCGGGTTCGTCGATCGCGGCGGCGAAGATCCGCACGGCCGGATCGGCCGATCTCACCGCTGCCGAAAGATCCGCCGTGAATGTGGCGATGCCACAGCGACGCGGAATGGAGGACGCGACGAAGGCAATGCGCATAACACTATTTTTCCCGACTGGGCGCTCGTTTGGAGGAACGCTGGCCACCCACAGAGGGGCGCCGTTGGGAGATGTTCGCGTGGGGAGAGTGCCCGTAGTCAGTGTAGCGCTAGCGGGAGGCCTCGATAGGCAGCCCTGCGTTCCGCCAAGCGTTGAATCCACCGCGAAGATTCGCCGCTGCGATGCCGTGACGTTCGAGGATGCTCGCCGCAAGGCTCGACCGCACACCACTCGCGCAATACACGACGAGCGTTCGCTCGCGCGGAAGTTCTCCGATCATCCGCTCGAGAAGCTGGTATGGGATGTGTCGCGCGCCAGGCACGTGGCCGTCGGTATATTCGGACCGCTCGCGCACGTCGATGAGCGGCGCGCCTTCTTCCGCCAGCCGTCCCGCGGTCCGCGCGTCGACCTGCCCCGTGGTCGCGGTCGCGTCGTCCGATGCGGCGATCGGCTCCGCGTATCCGCGCACGTCGTCGAAACCGATCAGCGCGAGCTGCGCTCGGAGACGCTCCGCCTGCTCCTCGTCGCGCGTCAGGAGGACGATCGGTACGCCGTAGGCGACGACCGCGCCACATCGGACGGCGAAGCCATCGTTCCCGACATTGTTCAGCGCGCCGCGACGATGACCGGCGCCGTAGAGATGCGGCGGGCGAGGGTCGAGGAGCGCCGCGCCCTGCGGCAAGGGATCGCTCAGCAGGGGCAGCGGTCGTCGATCCGGCAGCGTCGCGCCGCGATGGTTGAGCGCGCGCACGTGTGGGTAGTACGCGGGCGCGACGGGCAGGCCGTGCGCGATCGTCTCGCGGAACTCGCGGAACTCCCGTCCGGCGGCGCGCGCGACGTCGTTGTGGCGGCGCTCGAAGCCGAGGGTCGTCCAGCGCGACCCCGCGACGGTCGCGGTGCAGGCACTGCCGCCGCCGTGGGTCGGGAACACGGCGACGTAGTCGGCGAGGCTCAGCACTTTGTCCCGCAGCGTCGCGTACGCGTCGCGCGCGAGGCGCTCCTCCAGCTCAGCGCCGAGGAGATCCACGCGCGCGATGTGCCCGACGAGCAGCGCGCCTCCGCTGAAGAGGTACTGCGGATCGTCGGCGCGGCGCAGGTCGCTGACGAGGAAGGCGACGTGCTCCGGTGTATGGCCGGGAGTCGCGACGCAGCGCACGCGCAGGGCACCGATGTCGACGCTCTCTCCATCGCGCAGCGTCGTGTGCGGGTACTCGATGAGCGCGTCGGGACCCGCGACAACTGTGATCGGTCGAAGCTCAGCCAGCGCGCGCGAGCCGGAGAGGTAGTCGTTGTGGACATGCGTCTCGAACGTGTGCGTGATGAGGACGTCAAGCTTCGAAGCGGCCGCGAGATACGTGTCGACGGCACGGTCAGGATCTACGAGGAACGCCGCTCCGGAATCGGGATCGGCGACGAGGTAGCTCGCGTGGCCCAGTCCAGCATCGAAGAACTGCTGTAGCAGCACGATCGAACGATTATCGCGCCGAGCTAGAGCGGACCCAGTCCCGCGACGCCGAGCACGCTGGGCAACACCGAACCGAAGAGGTACCCGGCGATGCCCGCGAACGCGGCGAGTGCCACGACCTCGAGCCCGGAGCGGACCGGGTTGCGTTTCGTCCACCGCGTCTTGACGGCACCGATGACGAAGACGACGCCGCCGCAGAGCACGAGCGACGCGAGCGGCGCGATCGCTATCGGGAGAAAGAGGTACGGGAGGATCGGCACGAGTGACGCGAGGCCGAACGAACCACCCATCACGAGGGCGCCCTGCAAAGCACCGCGACCCTCCTCGATGACGAGCCCGAGCTCCTTCTCGACCATCGTCTTGAGTAGGACGGTCGGCTCGCGCGCGAGCTCGGTCGCGACGCGTCGCGCGGCGGCTTCCGAGAGGCCCTCCTGCTCCAGCATGTACGCGACCTCGGCCTCCGCCTCCGCTGGGCGGTCGCGCACTTCTTCGCGCTCGTTCTCGATCTGCGCGACAAAGATCTCGCGCTGGCTCTTCGACGACAGGTACTCGCCCGCGGCCATCGAGAAGACGCCCGCCAGCGCCGACGCGATGCCGGCGATGAGGACCGCGAAGCGATCGCCGCTCGCCGCGCCGACGGTGCTGACGACCGCGAGCGTGCTGACGAGACCGTCCTGCATGCCGAACAGCGCCTCGCGGATCTCACTGAGCAGCTCCGCTTCTCTGCGCTCCTCGGCGAGGTGCTGCGCCAGCCACGTGCGATCGAGGTGCCGAGCGTCGAACTCGACCGGCTCGGCCACGGTGCGCTTGGTGCTCAGATGACCCGCCCGCGGCCGCCGCTGCCATCGACGAGCGGCAGCTTCGCGCGGTCCCACGCGTTCACGCCGCCCTCGAGGTTCTCCGCCTCATAGCCGAGCTTTCGTAGCCCATTGACCGCGGCCCCGCTCCGGCCTCCGCTACGGCACACGGCCACGATGGTGCGCTCTTTCGGTAGCTCGCCAAGACGGGCGGCGAGCTCCCCGAGGGGGATGTGCTGCGCGCCGTCGATGTGACCGGCGGTCCACTCGTCGTTCTCGCGGACGTCGAGCAGATGGAATTCGGCCCGCCGCTTGCTGAACTCGTCGACCTGCACCCAGCGATTCTGCTCCCGAACGGAGGACGACGTGCGCGCCTCGCGCTCGAGCCGGACACGCCGTTCTGCGTGAAGGACGCTCAGACGGAACAGTCACGGGCACAATGAGCGCGTAGCCGAACGTCGCGCGTTCCGAAAGGGCCATCCCGCGAGCGAGGGCGGACAGGCGCTGGTCGAGACCGCGCTCTCGCTGTCGCTTCTTGTGTTCACGATCCTGGGTGGCGCGGATATGGCGCGCGCGTTCGCCGCGCAGCTGGGAGTGCAGAACGCCGCGCGCGCCGGCGCCGAAGCCTGGGTCACGCGCGCGGCCACGACCGACGCACAAGCCATCGCGTACGCCACCGACGAGCTCGGCAGCGTTGCCGGCGTGGACACCGCGGCTGCGACGATCTCGGTCACGCACACCACCGGAGCAGGCGGCGAGTCGCTGGTGAACGTGCGCGTGCAGTACACGTTCCGAACGCTCGTGCCCTGGCCGTTCGTCCCGAACGCACTCAGCCTCGACAAGACCGCGACGTTCCGGAACTACCCATGAGTCGCGTTCCGCCGACTCCCACGCCGAGCGGAGCTCTCCGCAAGTCGCCTCTCCGTAACGCCGCGGCCCGCGACGATCGCGCACAAGCGTTGGTCGAGACGGCGCTCGTTCTACCGCTGCTCCTTCTATTGATCGTCGGGCTGTTCGATATCGGGCGCGCGATCTGGCTCAGCAACACCCTCGCGACCGCCGTGCGCGAGGGATCGCGCTACGGCGTGGTGCACGGCGCGCTCAGCGGATCGCCGACGGGTCCGGGGGCCGCGTCGTACACGCCGCCGGACACGGACACTTCGATCACCGCCCAGGTGCGGAACTATGCGACCGGCGTTCCGAACAGCCTCACCGTCCAGTCGACGTGGCCCGACGGCAACGCGAATCGCGGTAGCCGCATCGTGGTCAGCGCAAGCTTCCCCTTCACGCCGATCCTCTCGCAGGTGTTCCTCGGTGGCGGGCTCGGGATCACGCTGCGATCCAGCTCGACCCTGGTGATCGAGCAATGAGGCGCTGGTCACAGGGTGAGGGTGGGCAGGCGCTGATCCTCATCGCCGCCGCACTGGGCGGCCTGCTGCTCGGCATCGGCCTCGCCCTCGACACCGGACAGCTCTTCGTCGCGCGGCGCGCCGCGCAGACCGCGGCGGATGCCGGAGCGTGGGCGGGCGCCGCGGTGCTGTATGCGGGCGGCAGCGCGGCACAAGCACGAAGTGCGGCAACGACCGATGCGACGCGAAACGGATACACCGACGGCGGATCCATCAGCGTGATGACGGCCTCGCCGCCCGCGAGCGGCACGTACGCCAATGACCCCGGCTACATCGAGGTCACGATCACAGAGCAGGTGCTCACGCGATTCCTGTTCGGCGCGAGCGCCGGCCGCACCGCGGTCACGGTCCGCGCCGTTGCGGGTCTCGCGCGCTCCGGGTCGGGCCAGGCGGTGGTCGTCACGCGCCCGAGTGGATCGACCACGCTCGCGCTCTTGGGTAGCACGCGCTTCACCGTCACCGGTGGCGGCACGAACACCAATACGAGCAACAACAACGCCGTGAGCATTGGCGCCACCGGTCTGCTGACCGCGACCTTTCACCGCGTCACTGGCGGCGTCAACGCCGGCGATGCCGGTCGCATGAGCCCGGCGCCCACGACCGGGGTGGCCGCGGCGCCGGATCCATTCGCGTCGCTCACGGGTCCGACGACAACGGGCGTGCCGGTGTACGGGGGGCAGACCATCACGAACGGGACCGTGACGCTGAACCCGGGTGTGTACTCGGGGCTGATCACGGTCGGCAACCTCGGCATCGCGCGCCTCAATCCAGGTAGCTACATCTTCCGCGCGGGACTGACGACGACCGGCACCGGATCCCTCGTCCTCGCGGGCTCCGGCGGCGTCCTTCTGTACAACGCGAACGCGAGCTATCCGGCCGCCGGCGGAGTCTGCGGGAACCTGTCGCTCGCGGGCACGGGAACGATGACGTTGTCGGCCAGCCGGACCGGCTCCTACGCGGGCATGCTGGTGTTCCAGGACCGCAGCTGCGCGAACGGCGCGGCGATCACGGTGCGGACGGGCACGTCGCTCAGTGGAACGCTCTACGTTCCAGCGGCGACGCTCACGATCACTGTGGCGAACAGCGTGACGATCGCGTCACAGATCGTGGCGTACGAGCTCGATCTGACCGGTAACAACACCCTCACGATGACCTTCACCCCGGCAGCGGTCACCGGCACGCGCGTGCCGTCGCTCGTCGAGTGAGCGCGCGGGACTACGGTCTCTGGATCCGCTGCGCCTCGTTCGTGAAGCTCGCGCCGGCCGTACCGGCGGGTCGCGCGTCACCCGGCGCGCGGAGAAGCAGCTGGAGACTCCCACCCGATGCCTGCAGCGCCGCGATGCGCTCCGCCGTCGTGGCGTCGACGCGGAGCGTGTACACCGTGATCGTCTTCGCGAGCACGGGTATGTCCTGGAGCACGATCCGGCCGATGAAGTCGGACCGCGTCGGCTCGACCAGCGCCAGCGTGTAGAGGATGTCGACGTGATCGCCCGCCTCGATCGCGCCGCCGGCCGCGTTGGCGTCCGGGATGTTCAGCGACATTGCGCGGAACGCGAGCGAGGTCGCGACCGTCGCGCCCGGCGGAAGGACGGCGATGTTGCCCTCCGTGCCGGGCAGCGCGATCTTCGTCGGCAACACGGGTTCATTCGCCGATAACCGGACCGTCGTGATCATCCCAGCCGCAGCGTTCGCATTGCGCAGCGCTGTCGCGGGTGCCACGTCGCGCGGCAGCTGGACGACCTTGAGATCGCTCGACCCGAGTGCCGACCGGGCTTCGATGTCGCGTACCGCGACGAGCACATCGACCATCGCGACGTCCGTCGGAGGAGCGGTGCGTGCGGCGACCGCATACAGATAGGTGCCGGCGGCGGCGACCACCGCGATGAGCACGCCGAGACCGAGAAGAAGGCGCGACAGCAGGCGCGAACGTCGAGGTCGGTACGGGTCTCCGAGGTTGATTCCCGTACTCACGGAAGCGATATCGTTTCGCAGCGACGCACTGCGGCGAGTCTAGCGGCGTGTGGAAGACCGAAAGGAAGGCATGGCGGGCGAGAAGATCCTCTGCGTCGACGACGAGGACCCGATCCGCAAGCTCTGCACGGTCTACCTCGCGAAGCGCGGTTACCGGGTCGAGGCGGTCGCGAACGGTGTCGAGGCCCTGAAGCTCATCGAGAGCAAGGGGCCGCCCGACCTCGTCGTGACCGACGTGAACATGCCCCTGATGAACGGCCTCGAGCTGGTGAAACGCCTTCGTGAGGACCGGCGCACGGCGCGGACGCCGATCATCGTCCTGTCCGCCGCCAAGCAGGAACAGGACATCCTGGCCGGCTATGCCCACGGCGCCGACGACTACATCGGCAAGCCGATCGACCTCGCCGTCCTCGCCGCGAAGATCGAGACGATCCTGCGACACACGCGAAGCGTTGCCGAGGTGGTCGCGGCACCACGCAAGCTCGGTATGGTCATGGCATTCGCGCACGGGAAGGGCGGGGTCGGCGCGACCACGCTCGCGGCCAACGTTGCCGCCGCCCTCGCGACGGATAGCAGATCCGTCGTTCTCCTTGACCTGAACCTTCAGTTCGGCAACGCGGCGATGTTCTTCGACCTCCGTCCCCGCGCGACGATCGTCGATTTCGCGCGCAGTGACGTGAGCCGCGTCACCGAGGACGACTTCAACCAGTACCTCGCCGATCACAAGAGCGGTGTTCGCATCCTCGCCGCACCTGCGTCGCCCGAGGAGGCAGAGCTCGTGAGCGTCGGCGCTGTCCAGCAGGCGATCGATCTCGGGCGTGGGGGACGCGACGTCGTCGTGCTCGACCTCGCCACGAATCTCGACGAGATCACGCTCGCGGCCCTCGATGTCACCGACATGGTTTGCGTCGTCACGGCGCCACACATCGCGTCGCTGCGAAGTACGTCCGACACGCTCGCGATGCTCACGCGGA
>DASYUC010000113.1:0-1837 GCA_036001645.1 Candidatus Limnocylindria bacterium | reverse complement strand
GATCGTTGCTAGGTCGTCTTTAGCTGCTGCACTCGCTGCCGCGACAGACCGAGCAGGTCGCCGGCGTCGCGCCGGCTGAGGCCCGCTCTCGCGAGACGCGCGGCGGCACTGCGAAGCTCGGACTGTGCCGCAGCGTTCTGTGCCTGAGCTCGATCCCGCGCGCGCCGGGCGCGACGGACGGTGGCGAGCAGGTCTGCCGGCAACCGGATCTCCTCCGCTAGGTCGGGGCGCTGGACGTCGAAGAGGCGGAGCGCTTCGCGGATCCGCGCACGGGCCTGCTCGAGCGTCCGGCCATGCGAATGACACCCCTTTACGGCCGGCACGCGAACGACCCACGCTCCGGTCTCATCGCGCTCGAAGACGGCCCTGACCCGGCTCATCGCCACTTTCGTCGTGGCCGCCGCAGCCACTTGCGCCCGAGGCACGGCTCGAGGTCCCGCTCTATCGCGCGCAACGTTCCCTTTGGCAGATCTTCGCCGGCGTGCACGGGAATGGTCGTCCTGCAGCCGCCGCAGTCGATGAGCACGTGCGATCCCTCCTGACGGACCGTTCGACAAGCCCGATGAAGTCGCCGAAGAAGGTGCGCGCCGGTCATCCGCCACTCTATCGGCGGTGGCCTGCATCTGTCTAGTCACATGGGCAGATGAGCCTGAGCGCCTCGCGCCGCTCGGCGTACGCGGATCACGCCAGATGTTTGCCATACTCGACTGCCTTCTCGCGCTCGTATCCGATCGACTCCCAGAACCGCATTGCGTCGGCGTTGTCCTCCCACACGATGAGGTTCAGCTTCCAGCAGCCCATCTCACGCAGGCGCGCCTCGATCCGCCCGACGAGATCGCTCGCGATCCCCTTGCGACGCGCATCCGGGTGTGCGGCGACGTGATACAGCCAGCCGCGACGGCCGTCCCATCCGCCCAGCGCGCTGCCGACGATCCGGTCGCCGTCCTCGGCGAGCAGGAAGAGGCCGGGGTTGCGCGCGGCGAACGCCGAGAGCGAGTCGTCGTCATCGCCGGGACGGATGCGGATCCCGCACGCGACCCAGAATTCACGCACACGCCCGCGGTCCTCACGCCGGAACTCGCGCACCCGCATGCGCGTGGATACTGCGGCAGGTGCGGATCGGGCGATACGAGGTCGAGATCTTCAGCGACGGGATCTTCCGGCTCGACGGCGGGGCGATGTTCGGCGTCGTCCCGAAGGTGCTCTGGGAGAAGGCGAAGCCGGCGGACGAGCTGAACCGCGTGGCCATGGACATGAACTGCCTCCTGATCCGCGATGGCGACGGCCACGTCGCGGTGGTCGAGACCGGCGCGGGCGCGAAGCTCAGCGACAAGCAGAAGCGGAACTTCGGGATCGACGCGCCGCCTGCCTTGCTCGACCAGCTCGCGCGTCGCGGGGTGCATCCCGAGGACGTGACGATGGTCGTGAACACTCACCTCCACTTCGACCACGCCGGAGGGAACACGCGCCGTGACGGCGAGCGCGTCGTCGCCACGTTCCCGCGCGCGACGTACGCGCTGCAGCGCCTCGAGTGGCATGACGCGATGCATGCGAACGAGCGCACGCGTGGCTCATACGTGGCCGACGACTACGCGCCGCTCGAGGCGACCGGAAAGCTCGAGCTCATCGACGACCGCGCCGAAGTCCTTCCGGGACTGTGGCTCGAGCGCGTTCAGGGGCACACGCGCGGGACGCAGACCGTCCGCATCAGCGACGGTCCGACGACGCTCTGGTTCTCGTCCGACTTCATGCCGGACCGGCACCACCTGCCGCTGCCGTGGATCAGCGCGTTCGACCTGTTCCCGCTGGACACGCTCGAAGCCAAACGCGGCCTGTT
>DASYUC010000112.1:0-42787 GCA_036001645.1 Candidatus Limnocylindria bacterium | reverse complement strand
GAACGCCGAGAACGCGGCGGCTCAGCTCGCGGCGAAGATCGCTGCTGCGCAGCGACCCCTCGTCACAGGCGCGCTGACCAACACACAGCAGCTCGCACTCAACGCCACGGTCCAGGCCGCCCTTGCGGCCCAGGCCGAGCTCGCGGCGAGACTCGCGGCCGCGCAGAACGCGCTCGCCGCGCTCAACACCGCGATCAACTCCGGCAACGCGGCCGAGATCGCTGCCGCGGCGAACGCCGCACAGCAGGCAGCGGCGAACCTCGCCACCGCGGTCAACGCGGCCATCCAGGCGAACGCGAATCTCAACACGACGATGAGCTCGATCGGCGCGATGATCCCGGTCGTGGGCGGCGTGGAAACGACGCCGACGAACACCGGTACGGCGCAGACGCAGACCGGCGCGCAGAGCACGACCACAACGCAGACGGTCGTCGGCGGCGTGCAGACGCTTCCTTCGACCAGCACTGAGAGCGGCATCCCGCTCATGGCGCTTGGCGGCGTCCTCGTCAGCGTCGGGGCGTGGCTGCTCCGCAGGCCTGCGCGGAACATCGGCTGACCCGTAGGCCCCGCGGGGGCCTGCCTTGCGCGAGGGAGCCCGGAACGGGCTCCCTCGTATTGCCGTGGAAACGGCGTGGGCGGGCACGGCTCGTGCACCGCTCGCCCGTTCGGAGTGTGAGCGAGTGGCACAGGACATCGTCGAGATCGAGGCGACGGGGCAGGAAGACCTACCGCGCTGGGACCTGGAACGCGGCGCGGAAATAGATCCGACGCTCGTCGTCATCGACAAGCTCGGCGAAGGCACCCGCTACGAGGCGTATCGGGCCTGGGACCGACTGCTCTTCTGCGAAGCGGCGGTGAAGGTCATCCGCCCGCACCGCGTTTCAGACGACAGGGCGATCGAAGGTTTCGAGCGCGAGGTCACGATCGGCATGCGCATGACGCATCCCTATCTCGTGCGGTTCCTCCGCTGGAGTGCCAAGCCGCCACGCCCGTACCTCGTGATGGAGTACGTCAACGCGCAGACGCTGGGCGCCCATCTGCGGGACATCGGCTCGGTGAGCATTCCCGAGACCTGCCTGCTCGGCATCCGGATGGCCGGTGCGCTCCAGCACATGCACGACAATTCGGCGCTTCACCTCGATGTGAAGCCGTACAACGTCACGATGGGCGATCCGCCGAAGCTGTTGGACCTCAGCCTCGCGCGTACGTTCTCCGGCCCCCTCAAGATGCGACACACGGTCGGAACGAAGGAATACATGCCGCCCGAGCAGTGCGAGTACGGCGAGGTCACGCCGCAGAGCGATCTTTTCTCCCTCGGAGCGACGCTGTACGAAGGGGTCTCGCGCATGCGGCCGTTCCCCGAAGGCGATGACGAGTCGGAGCTGCGAGCGGACCAGTATCCGCAGATCGAGTACGACGCACTCCCGTTGTCAGAGGTCACCGACGTGCCACGTGAGCTCGAGCAGGTCGTCATGGCGTGCCTGGCTCGGGATCCTCGCCGGCGTCCCACTTCCGCCATCGATGTCGCGGTGGCGCTCGAGCGCGTCATCGAGGGGCTCGGCCTGAAAGAGCTTCTCGCTTGGCCGAAGGGAGTGCGCGTGCGACCCTAGCCGCTGATGCGCCGGCTCCGCGACTTCTGGTTCGGCGAGGCCGATGTCGCTCCCGTCGCCGTGTTCCGCATCGTCTTCGGGCTTCTCCTCTTCAACTGGTTCTGGCAGCTCTTCCCGAACCTGACCGCGTTCTTCACCGACGAGGGCATCCTGGCGCGCGCAGATGTCGCGCTCCGCGACGCGGATCGGCTTTCACTCCTGAGCCTGTCCGGCGACTGGTCGGTGGTCGCGCTGATCTGGGCGGCGTCGTGTCTCGTCGCGCTGTCGCTCACGCTGGGCTTCCGGACGCGCCTGGCGTCGTTCCTTGCATTCGTTCTCGTCTCGAGCTTCTCGTGGCGCGATCCGCTCATCCTCGACGGGAGCGATCTCGTCTTCCGCCTGGTCCCGCTGTGGCTCGGCTTCACACCCGCTGGTGACCGCTGGTCGATCGACGCGCTTCGCCGCGCTGGTGCGCCGGTCACTCGCGGCTGGGCCTTTCCGATCCGGATCCTCGAGCTGCAGATCGCGTGGATCTATCTCGCCACCGGCCTGGAGAAGCTCGGTGGAGTGGACTGGCCCCTGGGCACCGCGGCGTACTACGCGCTGCAGCTCGAGCACACGTTCGCGCGGCCCTGGGCGCACGCGTTCGCCGTGGATCCGATGTTCTCGCATCTCATCACCTGGTACACGCTCACCGTCGAGCTCTCGTTCCTTCCACTCGCGATGATCCCGCTCCAGCGCACACGTACCATCGCCGCGCTCGGCGCGGCGGCGATGCAGCTCGGGATCCTGCTGCTGATGAACGTCGGCAACTTCCCGCTCGTCATGCTTGCGGGGTGTGTCTTGTTCGCTCCGCCCGCGGTGATCTACCGGCTCTTGCGCGACACCACCGCGGCGGCGCCGGCTCCGACCGGCGCACGACGGTATGCCGCGGGCGCGCTTCTCGCGCTCGCGGCCGTGGCGGCGTTCCTCACCGCGGTGCCATCACTGGCCGAAGGGCTTCGGCCGAGCGGCGACGTCGCGTCGGTGCTGCGATCCCTCTCGCTCGATCAGCGCTGGGACATGTTCTCGCCGAACGCCGCGCGGTCCGAGGGATGGATGCTCGCGCCGGCGACGCTCGCGGACGGCACGCGGCTCGATCTTTTGAGTGACCGCGGCGCCGACGACCGTGGCGAGCGATACAGTGACCCGCTCTACTCGCGATGGACCAAGGTGCACGAGCGCATCGCCAGCAGCTTCTACGCGGGCTATCGTTCCGAGTACGCGCGCCACTTCTGCCGCACGCGTAATTCGCACCTGGGGCCCGGACAGTCGCCGCTCGTCAGCTTCGAGCTGTTCTACGTCGAGCGGACGATCCAGGCTCCGGAGAAGGGGCCACCGCTGATCTCCGAGACCAAGCTCTGGTCGCAGCAGTGCTAGAGCAGCAGAGCCAGGAGCGCCGTCTGGTCACGGTGCTTTTCGCCGACTTTGCCGGGTTCACCGAGCTTGCCGATCAAATGGATCCGGAGGAGCTTCAGGTCCTCGTCTCGGGCATCTTCGAGGACCTCGCCGAGGAAGCGATCCGGCACGACGGCACCATCGAGAAGTTCATCGGGGACGCGATCTTCGTCGTGTTCGGGGCGCCGGTGGCGCACGAAGACGACCCGCAGCGGGCCCTCCGCACCGCGCTCGCGATGCAGCGGGTGTTCGCCGACCACGCCGCACGCGTGAAGAAAGCGCGCGGGGTCGAATTCGGCCTTCGCATCGGCATCCATACCGGCATGGTCGTCGCGGGTGCGGTCCGCAGCGTCGCCGAGTACGGCGTGATGGGCGATACGGTCAACATCGCCTCGCGGCTGCAGTCGGTCGCGGGTCCAGGTGAGATCTACGTCACGCAGACCACCTTCCGTCTGACGAACCGCGAGTTCAGCTTCCGCGAGGTCGGGCCGATCGAGCTGAAGGGCAAGGACAAGCCGATCCTCGCCTACGCGCTCATCGGTGAGCGCACCGATGTCCGGCCGAGCATCGAGATCGCGGCGCCCCTCGTCGGTCGCTGGATGGAGCTCTCGCGCCTCGACCTCGCGTACCAGTCCGCCCGGCTCGGCCGCACCGAGGTCGTGCTCATCGCCGGCGAGCCCGGCATCGGGAAGAGCCGGCTCGCCTCCGAGTTCATCGGGCTGGCCACCGCCGCCGAGGAAGGCGCGAAGGCCGCCGACGCGCCGCGGGTCATGCGGTGGACGTTCTCGCGCGTGAACCAGCGCAGCTACGCGGGTTTCATCGAGCCGATCCTCGTCGAGCTGAACGTGCAGCCGTCGGACCCGGACGGCGTCACGCGACTCGGCGAGAAGCTCAAGGAGCTTGGCTTCGCGAATCCGCTCACGATCGCACCGACGCTCGCGCAGTTCCTCCATCTGCCCGGCGTGAGCGAGCCGGCGAGCGACTCGGAAGAATGGAAGCGCGGGATGTACATCGTCGTATACGACGTCATCGCCGCGCTCGCGCGCCAGCATCCACTCCTCTACGTTCTCGAGGACCTCCATTTCGCCGACGCCGCGTCGCTGGACCTGCTGTGGTTCCTCGCGTCGCGCGCCTCGCGTGTACCGATCCTGTTCCTGCTGGCGCAGCGCCTCGGACCGGGCTCGCCCGAGCCGAAGCCATCGCGCACCAACTTCAGTCAGCTCGTGCTCGAGCCGCTCTCCGACGAGGAGGCCGCGCGCATCGTCGAGGCGACGCTCGATTGGATCCCCGACGAGCTCCGCGACCGGATCGTCGCGCGGGCGGGCGGCAATCCGTTCTTCATCGAAGAGTCTCTGCGCTCGCTCGTGGAATCGGGTGCGGCGGAGAAGGACGCGAGCGGCGAGTGGCATCTGCGCGAGCGTCCAGCCACGCTCGAGGTGCCGGCGACGCTCCATGCCGTCGTGGCATCGCGCATCGACCGACTGCCGCCGACGGCACGCGAATGCATCCAGCTCGCGGCCGTCATCGGCCAGCGCTTCGGCGACCGCGTGCTGCGCGAGGCTGGAGGCGACCGCATCGCCGACGCCGTCGACCAGCTCATCGCCGGCGACCTCGTGCTCGAGGCCGCGCCCGGCGAGCGGCGCGAGGGCCGCTACCGGTTCAAGCACGCCGTGGTCCAAGAGGTCGCGTACAACACGCTCCTCGTGCGCCGGCGCGTCGAGCTGCACCGGCGCGTGGCCGCGGCGTACGAGGCCGTGCTCGGCGAGGAGCTGAAGGAGTTCTATCCCGCGCTCGCGCACCACTACCTCATCGGCGAGGTGCCGGACAAGGCGGCGGAGTACTCGTGGAAGTCCGCGCAGCGCGCGACGGCCATCCACGCCTACATCGAGGCGCTGCGCTTCGCCGAGCAGGCGCTCGAGCTGTACGAGAAGATCCAGCGGATCGACGCCGCGGTCGAGGCGCTCTATCTGATCGCGCGGGTGCGGCGGTACCGGGGCGAGAACGACGCCGCGCTCGCGGCATACGAGCGGGCGCTGCTGCTGCTGGAATCACGCGATCCCAAGAGCGGCGAGGTCGCGATCCTCCTTGCCCACATGGCCGAGCTCTGCACGCGGTGGGACGCGAAGCATCCCGACCTCGAAGGGCTCATCGAGCGCGGGCTCGCGATCGTCGGCACGGCCAAGTCTCGCGAGCGCGTGCTGCTCCTCGCCGCGAGGTCGTTCATGCCGCGTCGCGGTCCCAAGGCGACCGACGCGGACTGGGAGGCATCGCTCGCGACCGCGAAGGAGGCGCTCGCGATCGCCGAGGAGCTTGGCCTGCTGCGCGAGCGCTCGCTCTGCCTCGACGCGGTCGGCTACGCCTATCGCGAGCTGGGCAATTTCCGCGAGGCATACCTCGCGAATCAGCGGCGGCTGCCGATCGCCCGATCGCTCCAGGACAGCGACGAGCTCATCGACGCGCACACGATGGTGGCGATCTGCGCGCTCTCGCTCGGCGACATGAGCGAGGCGATGGAGCACGCCGCGAACGCGCGCGAGGTCGCGATCGAGACCGAGAAGCCGCGCCTGGGCGCGCACGCGCTCCGGACCGAGGCCCTCGCGCACCTCCTCGCCGGAGACTTCCCGGGCACGCTCGCCGCGGCCGCGCGACGCGAGCGCTTCGCGACACCCACGAAGTGGCCGTCGATGCTGGGCTTCGCGATCGGCGCGGCGGCCGCGATGGCCTCACCCGAGGAGAAGACGTACCGCGACCTGCTCATCGAGCAGGAGGCGTCGCCGGCCGAGATCGCGCTCGCTGATTTCCTCGCGGCGTACTACGGGCTGCGAGAGAGCGAGAGCGCGTATCACGCCGTGCGCAGCGCGGGGCAGCCGAAGGCGATCGTCGACCTCACGCTGATCGGACCGCTGCTCGTGCTCGCGGCGGCGCGCTGGCTCATCCCGGACGAGGCCTTCGAGGACCGCGTCGCGGCGGTGGTCGAGAAGACCGGGCACGCCCGCGGCCGTGCGCTGCTGACCCACGCGGAGGCGATCCGCGCGTACCACGCCGGCGAGCACACGAAATCGGCGAAGCTGCTGTTCGACGCGGTGCAGGCGTTCGCGACGCTCAAGCTCGACTATGAACGCGCCGTCGCGCTCGCCGACCTCGCGCGCGCGCTGAGGGATGTTCCAGGTCGTGAGGAGCAGGCGCAGGCCCAGTGCGACGAAGCGAAGGCGATCGCCGAGCGTCTCAGCGCGACCGCGCTGCGCACCGCCGCGGAGAACCTGACGGTCCGCGTCTAGCCCAGCGCGCATTTCGGCCGGTTTTCGTATCGCCGCCTACGGATACCTTTTCGTAATCATCGGTCGCACCGGACAGCGCATCATCCGCGCCCTGGGGAAGGGTGAACCGATCTAGCGCGCTCGCCATCATCGCCACGCTGGTCGTGTCGCTCTCGACACCAGCGCAGGCCGCAGCGCCCCAGTTGCCGTACATCGTCGTCTACCACCAAGGCATCGACGTCTCGGCGAAGACCGCGCAACTCGAACGCGCGCAGGGTTTCACGAGCGCGTACCAATACGAGCACGCACTTCGCGGTTTCGCCGCGCGGCTCTCCGACGCGCAGGTCACGGCGCTGCGCGCGGATCCGAGCGTCGCCTTCGTTGGCGAGGACCGCGTGGTCAAGGCGGTCGACCAGGTGCCGTTGCAGCCGGGCGACAGTGCGCCGCCGGGCGTGCAGCGGATCGGCGCTGCGACGACGACGACGGCAAGCGCCCCGAGCAATGTGAACGTCGCGGTGATCGACACCGGCGTGCAGCTGTCGCATCCGGACCTGAACGCGGTGAACGGTAAGAACTGCATACGCGGTGGTCCGGCGAACGACGACAATGGACACGGGACCCACGTGGCCGGCACGATCGGCGCGAAGAACAATGGTGCGGGCGTCGTCGGTGTTGCGCCCGGGACGCGGATCTACGCCGTGAAGGTCCTCGACGCGCAGGGCAGCGGCACGTACGCGCAGGTCATCTGCGGGATCGACTGGGTCACCGCCAATGCGGCCGCGCTCAATATCAAAGTCGCGAACCTGAGCCTCGGCGGGCCCGGCCCGGATGACGGTAGCTGCGGGACCATCAGCCACGACGCGCTACACGCAGCGGTGTGCCGGTCCGTCGCGGCGGGTACGGTGTACGTGGTCGCGGCTGGCAACAGCTCGGAGGATTTCGCCGGCAGCGTCCCCGCGACATTCGGCGAGGTGCTCACGGTCACCGCGATCGCGGACTACGACGGGCGGGGAGGCGGTCTCGGTACCGGCACTTGCCTCGACGGATTCTTCAGCCCCGATGACAGCCCCGCGTGGTTCAGCAACTTCACCGACGGTGGCGAGGCGTCGCACACGATCGCCGGTCCCGGCACGTGCATCACCTCGACCTGGACCGGCGGCGGATACCAGACGATCTCTGGCACGAGCATGGCGGCGCCGCACGTGGCGGGCGCGGTCGCACTCTGCTTCGGCTCGGGCGGCGTGACCGGGCGGTGCAACGGCCTGTCGCCGTCGCAGGTGATCCAACGCATGCGCGACGACGCGATGGCCCGTGCGCGTTCTGCCCCGGACGCGGGCTTCGACGGAGACCCCGATCACGCCGGCGACGCGTATTACGGCTACCTCGTGTGGGCCGGAGGCATCGACACGCGCGCGCCGGTGATCAGCGACGTGCGTGTGACGTCCGCCACACACATCTCCGCGACGATCGCGTGGACCACGGACGAGCTCGCCGATGGACAGGTCGAGTACGGGGCCACCGCGGCGTACGGATCGGCGACCGCCCTCGCGACGGAACCCGTCACGAGCCATGCGATCACGGTGACCGGGCTGACTGCGGTCACGACGTACCACTATCGGGTGAAGAGTCGCGACGGCTGGGGGAATATCACCGTGTCCACCGACGGGATATTCACGACGACGGTGCCGCGTGCCGATCTCGTCCTCAGCGGCAGCGCCAGCCCCGAGCCGGTGACGCTCGGCGAGCCGCTCACGTACACCCTGGCGCTCACCAACACCGGACCCGCCGCCGCGAGCGCCGCGACGCTCACCCTGGCGCTGCCGCCCGAGGCGACGCTGCTGTCGAGCGCGGTGAGCCAGGGCAGCTGCAGCGGTACGAGCACGCTCAGCTGCGCGCTGGGCACGCTGGGGATGGGCGCCACGCTCGGCCAGCTGCTCGCCGATCATCCGGCGGGGGTGTGGCGTCTGGGTGAGAGCAGTGGCAGCGTCGCCGCCGACGCCAGCGGCAACGCCCTGGCCGGCACATACGAGAGCGGCGTCACGCTGGGCCAGAGCGGCGCGGTGAGCGATGACAGCGCCGCGGCCTTCGCCGGCGGGGCGGTGAGCGTACCGGCGTCGAGCGCGCTCGATCTGCGCAGCGCCTTCAGCGTCGAGGCCTGGGTGCGGCCGAGCGTCGCCGGACAGAACGGCGGGATCCTCGAGAAGACGGTGAACGGCACGCTGAACACGCAGTACCTGCTGTTCCTCGAAGGCGGTCTGGCGAAGTTCCGCCTGAGCACCGCCGGGACGCTCGTCACCCTGAGCGGTCCGGCCCCGGCGCTGAACAGCTGGACGCACCTGGTCGGCACCTTCGACGGTGCCACGCTGCGGCTGTACCTGAACGGCGCGCTGGTCGGCGCGACACCCGCCGCCCCGAGCAGTGGCGGCAGCGGCGTCACGATCATCGGTCGACTGGCCGGCGGCATCTACGGCTTCGTCGGCGTGCTCGACGAGGTCGCGGTCTACCCGAGCGCGCTCTCCGCGGAGCGCGTGCGCGCCCACTACCAGGGCGGCGTCATGCTGCGCGTCACGGTGCGGCCCAGCGCCGCGGGCACGCTGCGCGCCGACGCCAGCGCGAGCGCGGCGGAGCTGGATCCGGTGCCGGCGAACAACGCCCTCTCGTTCTCGACCACGGTCAACCCGTAGCTTCGGGGACCCTCAGCTCAGCGAGCGTCGCAGAGCGCTTCGCGCCGCGTTGTAGCCGCACATGCCGTGCACGCCGCCGCCAGGCGGCGTCGCGGATGAGCAGAGGTAGATGTCGCGCGCGGGCGTTGCGTACGGATCGATCGCGATGCGCGGTCGCGCGAACAGCTGCAGACCCGAATGCGATCCGCACGAGATGTCGCCCCCGGCATTGTTCGCGTTGCGGTGCTCGATGTCGCGCGTGTTCATGACGCTGCGCGCGAGGACGCGCTCGCGGAAGCCAGGCGCGAACCGCTCGAGCTGCGCTTCGATGCGCGCCCTCATGTCCTCGGTCGAGCCGTTCGGCACGTGGCAGTACGCCCAGAGCGTGTGCTTCCCCGACGGCGCGCGCGACGGGTCGAACAGGCTCTGCTGCGCCACCACGACGAAGGGCCGTTCCGGATGCTGCCCGCGCGACACCGCGGACTCAGACGCCGAGATCTCGTCGAACGTGCCGCCGAGGTGGACCGTGCCGGCGCGCAGGCAATCCGCGGCGCGCCATGGGACGGGCCCGTCGAGCGCGTAATCGACCTTGAAGACGCCGGGCCCGCGACGGTAGCGACGGAGCGCATGCCGGTAGCCGGCCGGCAAACGGTCGGCGGCGATGCTCTCGAGATGCCACGGTGAGGTGTCGAAGACGTAGGCCCGCGCCGTCGGAACGTCTGACAGCTCCTGCACTCGGTGGTCGGTGGTGATCGTCCCGCCCAGCTCGCGCAGATAGGACGCGAGCGCCTCGGCGATCCGGCGCGACCCGCCGCGCGGGAGCGGCCAGCCCACCGCGTTCCCGGTGATGAGGAACATGAGGGCGAACGCGGCCGTGAACGGACGCTCGAGCGCTAGGAACGAGTGCGCAGCACAACCCGCGACGAGTGCGCGCGCCGCATCGCCGTGGAACGAGGACGCGAAGCCGCGCGCCGAGCGCATGGCGTGGAGCCCGAAGCGCGCGAGGAGGAGTGGATGCCGCGGCACGTGGACCACCGGCCGCAGCACCTCGGTCCCGAGCTGGTCCCAGCGCGCGACGAGCGGCGAGAGCAGACCGCGGTAGGCATCGCCGTCGGCGCCGAGTCGCGCGGCGGTCGCATCGACCGAACGCTCGAGCATCACCGCGGTCCCGTCGTCGAGCGGATGCGCGAGCGGTGCGTCCGGCTGGATCCACTCCAGGCCGTGGGTCACGAGAGGCAGGCCGTTGAAGAATGGGGACATCACGGCCAGCGGGTGGATCGCCGAGCAGACGTCGTGCAGGAAGCCGGGGAGCGTCAGCTCCGCGGAGCGCACGCCACCGCCGATCTCGTCGTTCGCCTCGTACACCGCGACCGAGTGGCCGGCGCGCGCGATCTGGATGGCCGCGGCGAGGCCGTTCGGACCGGCGCCGACGACGACCGCATCAGGCACCTTTGGGTCCGCTCAGATCGTGCGGACGCGGGGGCCTGAGCGCCCCCGCGTCCGATCCGCGGTCAAGACACGTCCGTCGAGGTCCTCGGCCGTCGCAAGCACGAGTGCGTCGGCCAGGCGCAGACGGTCATGCGTCGCGCGCAATGCCGCCGCTCGCCGCGCGATCGCCGCGGTCAGCGGCTCGACGCGGACCGGTACCTCTGCGAGCGTCGCCTCAAGACGGGCCACCGCATCAGCGCCCTGCCGGTAGGGGACGACGAGGACTTCGGCAAAGGCGCTGGCTGGCAGGATCAGCTCGTCAGACCGCGCACGCGCGAGCACGGCGGCCGCCCGCTCGTGGAGCGCGTCGTTCTCGTCAAGGAGCGCGATCACGACGCTCGCGTCGAGGACTAGAAGCGCCACTCGCCGCGAAGCTTTTTGAGATAGCCCTTTGGATAGAGCCCAGTGAACATACCCTTCAATCTCTGCACGGGGTCATCGGCGCGCGCGAGCACGATACGGCCTGGACTCGCATCCTCGACCATGATCTCAGCGCCCGCTCGCAGCCCTGCTCGGCGCAGGGCAGAGACCGGCAGCGTCACCTGATTCTTGGAGCTGATGCGCGTGACGCCGCGCCGCCGCGGGGCACGGATCGGCTTTGCGTTGCGTACCTTTACTGTTGCCATCGAAAAGTAAAGATACTCTGGCGTAAAAGCGCGCGGCAAACGCGATGACGATGGCATCAGGCGCGCAGCAGGTAGCGGTCGAACCATTCGCCCGCGCGCCGCACCGAGTCGATGAGGTTCTCGCGCGTGCGGAAGCCGTGTCCCTCGCCCTTGTACACGTAGTACTCATGCATCTTGCCCGCCGAGCGCAGCGCGGCCACGACCTGCTCCGCCTCCGTCAGCGGCACGCGGGGATCGTTCTCGCCCTGCAGGACGAGGAGCGGTGCCTCGATCTTAGAGACGTGCGTGAGCGGCGAGCGGTCGAGGTAACGCTCCGCGTCGGTCTTGGGATCGCCGAACTCGCGGACGAGGTACTCGCGCAGGTCTCCGCGCGTCGTGTCGTAAAACGACTTCCATGACACCACGCCGACCACCGAGACGCCGGCGGCAAATCGGTCGGGGTACTTCGCGAGCGCCATGAGCGTCATGTACCCGCCGTAGCTGCCGCCGTAGATCCCGACACGCTTCGTGTCGGCGATGCGCTGCTTGGCGAGCCAGTCGATGCCCTTCACCACATCCTCGAGGTCCTGACCTCCCCAGTCGCGGCGATTGCCCTCCTGGAACTCGCGGCCGTAGCCGGTCGATCCTCTGACGTTCGGCGCGAGCACGACGTAGCCGCTATTGGCAAACCACTGGCTCGCGCGGTCCCACCAGCGGAAGTGCTGGCTCGTCGGTCCGCCGTGGACGTGGACGATCACCGGCGGCGATCCGTCGCCGCGCAGAGCTTCCGCGTATGGGATGTAGAGGAGCGCGGGGATCTCGCGGCCCATCGCGCCGGGATACCGCACGTGAACGGGCTCGACCAGCGTCTCGGGGTCGACGGTCGCGGGAAGCGAGCGCGTGAGCCGGCGCGGCTCGGTCATGCGTTCGCGCGTCACGTACACGTCCCACGGCTCGCGCGCGCCGGTGAAGAGGTACGCAACGAGATCGCCATCGGGTCCAACGCGATGGGCGTGATGGACGCCGGGTCGGTCGGAGACCGCGTGGTCGGCGTGCGAGACGACGAACACCCGGCGGACCGACACCTCCGCGTCCTCGTTGTGCAGATAAAGGACGGCGCGGCCGTCGGGTCGCCACGCCGGCGCCGTCTCGTCGAAGATGCTCTTGGTCAAGGGCTCGACGCGCGTGACCGTATCGCCGTCGAGCGTCGCGACCGCAATCTCGTAGCGCCGGCGCGTGTTCGTCGTGAACGCGATGCGCGTCCCATCCCTTGACCAGTCGCCCTCGAAGGACTCCCCGTCCACGTCGCGCGTCACGAGCTTCGTCGGCGTGCCGCCCTCGGCCGAGATCACGAAGAGATCGTTGTTCGTGCGGACCGCATCGCGCCGGGAGGAGAACAGGAGACGCTTTCCGTCGGGTGACCACCGCGGCAGCGCGTCCTCGAACTCTCCCTCGGTGAGCGCGCGCTTCTTGCCGGTCGCGACGTCGATGACATGCACCGCGAAGTCCTTGGCGCCGGCGTTCGCGACGTATGCGATGCGCGACCCATCCGGCGACCAGGCGATGTCCCGATGCGTGATCTCCGGTTCGTTCGAGAGATTCCGCTCCGTTTCACCGTCCCGGTCGACCAGCCAGATGTCGAAGCGCTCGTTGCCGCCGCGATCCCGCAGGAACGCGATCTGCTTCGCGTCGGGAGACCAACGTGGCCACACCGACCGTTCGTTCGCGTCGGTGAGCTGGTACAGGCGCTCCCGCTCGATCGGCGCGCTGTAGACCTCGAAGGTGCCGGTGCGATTCCACGAGAACGCGACCTCGGTGCCGTCAGGCGCGAGATCGATCCCGCCCCACACATAGTCGACGTACGGCGAGCCAACGAGGTCCTCGATCGGCAGACGCCGGAACCGGTCGCCGATCGAACGGGGCTTGAAGCCGGTGGCGGCCGGAACGATATCGGCGGCCGGATTCGCGATCGTCGTGGGTGGGCGTTCGGTCGATGTGGCTCGCCAATCCTCGGCGAAGGGCTTTGGTCGCGCGCGCGGTTCGCGCGGCGGAGCGGGCGGCGCGGAGGACGCGCCCGCGCCGTCACCGGCGATGACGCTGCGCCCCGGCACGGGGCGCTTCGCCTTCTCGACGATTTCGCGCGTCGCGCTCGCCACGACCAGCGTCGCCGGCCCCATCGCCGCTTCGCGGGCGGCCGTGTCTTCCTTCGGCACGATGACGTCGTGGTGGTACATCTTGTCCTCGAGGCGTCCCTTGTACGCGCGGTCCCACGGCGGCGGCAGGAGGATGCCGAATTGCTTCCGCTGCCTCGGGAGCTCGCTTTGCAGCTGAAGGACAACGTCGCGGCCCGCGTTCCAGATCGGCGCACGTTTCGACGACAGCACCGATGAGAAGCTCAGCGGGATGAGCTGCTTCGCGCCGTCGCTGGCGAGATCGAGGTCCCCGCTGAAGAGGACGCCGCCCGACTTGCGCACGAGGACGACGGTCGCGCCCTGTCCATTTCCTTTCACGCGGAACACGCGCGTATCCGGACGCACCAGGTCATCCGGTCTCAGAACGAGGTCGGCGCCGCCGGTGACCGCCGCCGCATCGTCCTGGTGCACCGCGATCTGGATACCGAGCAGCTCGCGATAGCGATGGGCCTCCGCCGCGCGGGCGGCGTTCGTCGCGAGCAGCAGCGAGGCGCGGCCGGCGCCCTGGATGAGCCGCAGCGCGCGCTCGCTGAACGGCGGGATGTCGATGAGGAGATTGCCGCGAACGGCGTCGAAAACGATGTACTGGCGCTCGTCATCCAGCGGTGTGTAGAGCTCGAAGATCCACGAGCGGAGCTGCTGAATGTCCATGAAGGGCGCGGGCTATCGTACTAGTTCAGGCAGCACGAGCGTTCCGTCGACGCGCACAAGACCACGTTTCGTTTCGAGACGCGTCGTCGTGCGCTCGGTCTGTTCGTCGTCCCAGTCGAAAAGGCGCTTCACCTGCTTCGGTGTGACGCCGCCGGCGAGCTCGAGCAGTCGACGGAGCAGCGTCGTCATCGCGTCGTTCGACGAGATCCGCTCCGCGCGCTTCACGGTCTCCGGGTAGCGGCGGACGAAGAGGTCGTAGGTGTAGTTGTAGTCCTCGCGCCCCTCTCCGACCGCCTTCACGCGTGCGACGTACATGAGACGCTGCAGCTCCTCGACCGCCTTCGCGTAATCGGCTTTGCCCTCTTGTGAGGTGATGCCGAGATCCGCGCGCATGCGCTTCGTTTGCGTCTCGCCGCGCTGCGTGAGGTGATCGATGATGCGGCGCGCGATGTCCGAGAGCCGGCCCGCGCGCACATCGTCGAGGTGGTCGTCGTCCTCGCCCGCGCGCCCGAACGTCGCGTAGAAGGTCGGCAGCATCTTCATCGAGACGAACGTCGGCTTCCGGACCAGCAGCTTCCCGTAATACAGACGTTTCTCCTCAGGAAGCTCGTCTTTCCAGCCCCACATCCAGGCCCATTTGCGGTCCTCGCTGCTCGTCGACAGGTGATCGAAGCACGCCGGGATGGGGGCATCGCCGGTGCGCAGGGTGAAGGCGAAGCAGAAGCCGAAGGCGTCCACCATCGTGACGAGCCCCTCGGCGTTCCGCACGCGGTGGACGCGATTGACTTTCGCGCGGTGCGCGTCGAGCAGGTCGGAGAGCGCCATCGGTGCTCATACTGTGCGGCAATGGCGCTGAGGGTGGGGATCGTGGGTACCGGGTTCGGCGCGCGCGTGCAGGTCGGGGGATTCCGGGCCGCAGGATTCGAGGTGACGGCGATCTGCTCGGCTCACTTGGATCGCGCGCGCGCAGCGGCCGAGCAGGCCGGCATCGGCGTCGCGGTCGACAGCGTGGCCGATCTCGTTGACCGCGACGATGTCGATGTGGTGTGCGTGGCATCACCACCGACCCTGCATCGCGAACACACGCTCGTCGCGCTCGCGGCGGGAAAGCACGTCATCTGCGAGAAGCCGATGGCGCGCGACACCGGTGAGGCCCGCGAGATGCTCGCGGCGGCAGAGCGCGCCGGCGTGGTGCACGCGATCGATCACGAGTTCCGCTACACGGCGGCCCGATCCAAGGTGAAGGAGCTCCTCGAGGCGCGCGCGATCGGCGAGATGCGGCTCGCGCTGGTGATGGAGATGACCGGGATGCTCGTCGACCCGACCCGCCCGCGCCAGGAGTGGTGGCTGCGGCGGGACCGCGCCGGCGGCCTGCTGGGCGCGATCGGGTCGCACTGGATCGATTCGCTCATCTGGTGGCTCGGCGCGGTCGACCGCGTCTCGAGCGAGCTCGGCATCTCGGCGCAGATGCGCCCGACGACCGACGGCGCGCCGGTGCGCGTGACCGCCGACGACACCGCGCAGCTGCTGATGCGCATGAGCAGCGGCGCGATCGCGACGATCCAGCTCTCGAGCGCGGTCCACCATCCGTCGCGACGCGTGATCCTCTACGGCAGCGGTGGCACGATCGTCCTCGGCGGCGACGGCCGCGTGTTACTGGCGCGCGGATCGGGCGCGCTCGAGGAGATCCTTCCGGCCGGCACGATGGACGGTGCGTTCCCCGACCTCGCGCGGCGCGTGCGCGAGCACATCGAGGCCGGCCCGACCGGGAAGGCCGACGCGCCACATCCGACGTTCGCGGATGGTCTGCGCGTGCAGGAGGTCATGGACGCCGCTTACCGTTCCGCCGAGGTCGGCGGCGCGGTCGCGGTCGCTAGCTGAGGAAGAGCGCGACGATGCCGGCGAAGATCGCGACCGTCATCGCGCGCCGCGAGCTGCGGTGTAGCGATTGGAATTCGCGCCGCATCGGCGCGTCGTCGCGGAGGTCGTCCCAGCCCGGCGTCTGCGCCCGGATCGTTCGCGCCACCGGGTTCGTCCACGCCGCCGAATAGAGCGTCGCGCCGCACAGCACGAGCAGCGCGAGCCAGCGGACGATGATCCGCGTCTCCGGCGCGCCGGTCACCTCGAACGCGGTCGCTTTGAGGATGCTCGTCACCACGATGAGGATCACGCAGAGGATCGCGAGTCCGTCGTACCGGCCGAGGACAGCGCCGAAGATCGCGCCCGCCTCGCCGCGCGAACGGACCGACGCGAAGATCGCCGGGGCCGTCGCCGTGCCGAGGACGATCGCGCCGCCGACAAGAACGGCGAGGGCGAGGTGATAGAGGAACTGGAGCGTGTCGAAGTAGATCGTCTCCACGCGTGCATGATGCCCAGATGGAATTTCCGACCACGGCGGTCGGTTTAGAATCGCGACAAGGGAGCGTGCATGCCGAGCTACCGCGACTACTTCGCCGAGATCAAGAAGCGAGTCAAGGAAGCGACACCGCAGCAGGTCGCCGACCTGCTTCGCTCCGGCGACATCCAGCTCGCGGACGTCCGCGAGAAGAGCGAGTGGGACGAGGGGCATCTCCCTGACGCCGTCCACCTGCCCAAGAGCTATCTCGAGCAGTGGGCGGAGGACCGCCTCCCCGACAAGGCCAAGACGACGATCCTCTACTGCGCCGGCGGCGTGCGGTCAGCGATGGCCGCCGACACGCTCGCCAAGCTCGGCTACGGCCACGTGATCTCCATGTCCGGCGGCTTCAACCGCTGGAAGGACTCCGGTCTGCCCTGGAAGAAGCCAGACGCCGGCCTCACGCCCGAGCAGGCGCAGCGCTACAGCCGGCATCTCCTCATCCCCGAGGTGGGCGAATCCGGCCAGCTGCAGCTGCTCCGGAGCAAGGTGCTCCTCATCGGCGCCGGCGGGTTGGGATCGCCCGCGGCTCTCTATCTGGCGGCGGCCGGTGTCGGGACGCTCGGCATCGTCGACTCGGACGTCGTCGACGCGACGAACCTTCAGCGCCAGATCCTCCACTCGACCGAGCGCATCGGTGAGCCGAAGACCGAGTCCGCCCGCCAGACGCTCGAAGCGCTCAACCCCGACGTGAGGATCGTCGGCTACCAGGAGCGCCTCACGAGCGCGAACATCGACCGCATCCTCTCCGAGTACGACGTCGTCGTCGACGGCGCCGACAACTTCCCCACCCGGTACCTCCTCAACGACGCATCCGTGAAGTGGAACAAGCCGGTGGTGCACGGCAGCATCTATCGCTTCGAGGGTCAGGTCACGGTGTTCAAGCCGCACGACGGCCCGTGCTACCGCTGCCTCTTCCCGACGCCACCGCCGCCGGAGCTCGCGCCGTCGTGCGCTGAAGCCGGCGTCCTCGGCGTGCTGCCCGGCGTCATCGGCACGATCCAAGCGAACGAGGTCATCAAGCTCCTCCTTGGGATCGGCGAGGCGCTTGTCGGGCGCTATCTACTCTTCGACGCCCTCGAGGGTTCATTCCGCGAGGTGCGGCTGCGTCGCGACCCGAAGTGCCCGGTCTGCGGCGAGAATCCGACGATCACCGAGTACATCGACTACGAAGGCTTCTGCGCCTCGCCGTCGGAGTGGCAGGCGGAGCACGCCCCGAAGGTGAGCACCCCCGCCGACTAGCGATTTCCTCCCATATCCTGTGTACATGCGCTCTCTCCGGCTCCTCGCGGTCGTCGCTCTCCTCGTCGTCGCGTGCAACGGCGTGGCGCCCGTCACGTCGTCGCCCACGCCCACGGCCTCCGTGGACATCCGGCGGACGAAGCTCGACATCGCGTACTCGTCGATGGCTCAGACGGACGTGCACAAGTCGTCGAGCAAGAGCATCCTGAGCGGCGCGATCGCGGCCATCAACGCCGAGATCAAGAAGACCGGCGGCAGAGGCGAGATCGCCAAGATCGACTTCCAGGACGGCACCGAGCCGATGAACGCCGACTTCAAGAAGTTCGCGGAATCGGCGGCGCAGGCGAAGGCGGCGAACCCGCAGATCTCCGCGGAGCGCTTCGCCGACGTGGCGATCGAGGGGATGATGGGCGTCTCACCCGACTGCCACACGTATTACGTCGACAAGAGTGGCGTCGTCCACCGCTCCCGTCCGATGCCCCAGAGCGGGATCGTCGCGACGGTCCCGACGACGGGGACCTCGCTCGGCGGACCGGACGAGTCGGGCCTCACGGGTCGTCTCCTCGCCGACGGGATGGCCTACATCACGTGGCACGAGTTCCGCGTCACCGCCAACTACAAGTTCTACGACGAGGTCCGGAAGATGATGGACAAGGCGCTTGCCGGCGGCGCTCGGGCGTGGATCTTCGACATGCGCGGCAATGTCGGCGGGTTCGATGCCGACACGATCTCGAGCTACTTCCTGAATGGCGAGCCGATGCTGAAGGCGATCTACCGGGACTCGAGCCCCGCCACGATCTATGCCCGGAAGGAGTGGCGGCTGCCGGACCAGTACCAGAAGCCCATCGTCATCATCATCAACGACCGCGGCGGTTCTGGGCCCGAGTTCTTCGCCGCGAACCTGCGCGAGGGCAAGCGCGCCACGCTCGTCGGGTCGAAGAGCATCGGCTGCGTCGGCTCGACGTCGATCACGAACTTCACTGACGGTGGGCTCTTGGCAGTCGTCAGCAACGAGCACGAGGGCGCCCAGACCGGCACCAAGTACAACAACAACGGCGTTCCGCCGGACGTCCAGGCAGACGACGCGACTGCCATCAGCAAAGCGATCGAGGTCCTCAAGCAAAAGATCTGAGTCCTTCCGACTCAGACGAGGACACGGTCGGTCGCTCTAGATCTGCCCCAGAGGTACCAGTACCAGAGTCCCCTTCGTACGCTGCGCGCCCGAATCGGGTTTCAGTGTCACGGTTTTGGTACTGGAAAAGGATTGGCGGGCCGCCTTGCGCTCGATATGGTCTGCGAACAGATCACTGAGGACGGGATTGGGGGGCCATCACGTCGTGACAGTTGCCGCAGCAGCAAGGGTCGACTCGCTTCCTCCCTTCGAGCAGATGGGTCCGGTGCCGGACGTCATCGAGCGCGCTCGTAGTGGCGACCGTTCCGCCTTCGCGGATCTCTACGACACCCACGTCGACGCGGTGTATCGCTACATCCTGTACCGCGTGCGTGAGCCCAGCGACGCCGAAGACCTCACGAGCGACGTGTTCACACGCGCGTTCGCGAACATCCACCGCTATCGCTGGCAGGGCAAGTCATTTCTCGCGTGGCTCTACACGATCGCGCGCAATGCGGTGACGGATCGCCGTCGCCGTCAGCGTCCGACCGTCGACCTCGAGAACGCGTTCGGCCTCGCCGAGGACGGCCCGACCGCGCACGAGCACGCGGTCCGTGGTGAGGAAGTCGACGCGCTCCGTGGTGCGGTGAAGCACCTGACGACCGAACAGCAGGAGGTTCTCGTTCTCCGCTTCGTCGAGAACATGTCGAGCCGACAGGTCGCGAACATGCTCGGCAAGAACGAAGGCGCGATCCGCGCCCTCCAGTTCCGCGCCCTGGGACGTCTGCGCAAGCTCATGACCACCGAGGTCGCCTGAGCGCCTGAAACTCGGCGCCCTCGGCGGTCATAGACTCCATAGATGCGGTCACGCGCACTTCCCCTGCTCCTTGTCGTGGCGTTCGTCGCGTCCGCTTGCGGTCTGCTGCCGGCGGATCTGCAGCACGAGCTGCTGCCTTCGCAGACGCAGTACAAGACCGCCGAGGCCGCGTACTCGGTCCTGGTCGAGCGCCACGTCGACAAACCCACATCGCAGCAGCTGATCCCCGGAGCCCTCGACGGGGTCGCGAACTACCTGAAAAACGCCCAAATCGATGCCGCGCCGACCATCGACCGGCCGAGCCTGACCGGCAGCGTCTGGTCGGATTTCGCAAAGCTCGCCGCCTCGCTCGACGCCGTCGTGACGCGCTATCCGACCGCCGACAAGACGCTCATGGAGCGTGCCGCCGTGGACGGGATGGCGCGCGCGATGAACGAATGCCACACCTATTACCTCGATCCGAACCGCGCGAAGGGCTTCAACCAACGGCCGGCTCCGGTGACCGGGATCGGCGTGACGATCTTCCAGCCCGACCCCGGTGAGCCGATCGAGGTGATCGACGTGATCGTCGGCACACCAGCGGAGCGCGCGGGCGTGAAGAAGGGCGACAAGATCATCCGCGTCAACGGCGAGAACGTCACGACACTCACGACCGACGAGGTCGCGAACCGCGTGCGCGGCCCCGAGGGTTCGCAGGTGACGGTGACGTTCCTGCGCGGGTCGAATGAAGTCGAGCTGACGATCACGCGCGCGCGCTTCCAGACTCCGCTGATCGTCTGGCACATGGAAAGCGAATCGATCGGCTATCTCTCCGCGAAGCAGCTGATCTCGACGGTCGCCGACGACCTGGCCGCGGCGGCGCGCGAGCTATCGGCGCAGGGCGCGACCGCATGGATCCTCGACCTGCGCGACGATCCGGGCGGCGAGCTCACGGTCGCGGTCAACGTCGCGAGCCTCTTCGTGCAGCGCGGCACGCTCGTCTATCAGATCGGACGTGATGGTCAGCGCACCGCGGTGGACGCGAACCCCACCAAGTTCCTCGGCCTGAACAAGCCGCTCGTGGTGCTCGTCAACAAGAACTCGGCCTCCGGCTCGGAGATCATCGCGGCCGGCATCCGCGCGAACGGCGCGGGCACGGTCATGGGCACCCAGACGGCTGGCTGTGTGGGGACCGGACAGCCACGCGAGCTCCCCGATGGCGGACTGCTGCTCGTGACCCTCACCAAGATGCAGGACGCCAAGACCGGCATCGACCTCAACGGGCCCGGCAAGGGCGTCGTGCCGGACCGGATCGTCACGGACCCCGCGGACCAGCAGCTCCTGGCCGCGATCACCTTCCTACGGGGACATGTCTAGAGCGGGCACGTCTAGCTCTGGAGCCCCAGAGCGACCAGTCCGGCGACGAGCACGGCCACCCCGACGTACTGGTTCGGCGCGAGGCGCTCGCGTAGGACGGAGATCGCCAGGAGCGCGGGGATGAGCGGATACGCGCCGCTCCCGGTCATGACGAACGACGCGTAGCCCGCGGCGATGCCGAGCGCAAGGAGCACGTTCGCGCCCGTGTCGAGCACTCCCGTGACCGCGACGAGCGCGAGCGCGGGCCGCGAGGCGAGCGGCCGGAGAGAGACGCCGCGCGCGATGACGAACATGGCGAGCAGCGCGATGCTGAACGCGCGCTGCACGACGATGAGCGCGAGCCCGTCCGTCTCGCGGACGCCGACGGCGAAGATCGCGCTCCACACCGCGAACCCGAGCGTCGCGTAGAAGCCGATGCGGACGCCCTCGGTCGGACGGCCGAGCGTCCGCCGGAGCTCGCGGATATCCGTCGACGCGACCGCGACGCCGACGAACGTCACGGCGATCGCTACGGCCTGCCCGCCCGTCAGGTGTTCGCCGAGGAAGATGACGATGAGGACGACGGTGAGCGCGGCGTAGCTCGCGACGACCGGGCTCACGACCGCGATCGGTCCGATCGCGAAGGCGCGGTAGAGCGCCGCGAGCGAGACGATGCCGACGACCGAGAGCACGAGCGCGTAGGGCACCTGCTCCAGATCGAACGTCGGCCAGCGCCCCAGCGCGGCGAGCGTGACGGCGTAAGCGGCGAGACCGACGGTCTGCATTCCGAGCGAGGTGCGGACGACGCCGACGCGGCGCGTCGCCATCGCGGCCGCGTAGTCGCCGAAGCCGAACGCGATGGCCGCGCCGACGCCGTAGAGGAGAGCTTCGATGGGGCCCTAGACCACGAGCTGTCGCGGCGCGCGTGTGAGATTGCGGGAGCCGGTCTCGGTGATGACGAGCATGTCCTCGAGGCGCACGCCGCCGAGCTCGGGCAGGTAGATGCCCGGCTCCACCGTCACGACGTCGCCGGGCACCAGCGGCGTCGTACCCGAGCGCCCGACGATCGGCATCTCGTGGATCTCGAGCCCGACCCCGTGTCCGGTCCCATGGATGAAACCGCGCGGTGGCCCGCCGTTCTTGGAGCGCTGCTGCCCGGGGCGCAGCGTGTCGTAGCCGGCCTCGAAGATGATGTCCTCGACGAGCTCGTGGATCTCCCGGCCGGTCACGCCAGGCCGCAGGGCGTTGATCCCGGCGTCCTGCGCGCGCCTGGTGATCTCGTACATCTTCGCGATCTCCGCCGGGGGCTCGCCTTTCGAGACCGTGCGCGTCATGTCCGCCCAATACCGTGTCGTCTTGTTCTGCGGGAAGATGTCCATGACGATCGCCTCGCCCGTACGCAGTGGGCCCGAGCCGATCATGTGCGGATCGGCGGCCTGCTTCCCCGGCGCGATGATCGCGCCCTCAGAGACGCAGCCCAGCTCCAGCAGCCGTGTCTCGACGATCGCGCGCAGGCGCTCGGCCGTGAACGGACCGCCGTCGAGCTCGAGCGTCCCGTCCTTTCGGACGGTGGCGCGCCGGAGCGCATCGACGCCCTTCGCCCACGCGTCCTCGGTGGCGCGCTGGGTCGCTTCGAGCGCGGCGATCTCGTCGGGACGCTTCGCGCGGCGGCGCTCGCTGAGGTCGCGGTCGACGACGAGCTCGACGCCCGCAGTCCGCAGCCGCTCCGCCATGCCGAGCGGAAAATAGGTCCCGACCGCGACACGGCGCGCGCCGCGCGACTCTAGGAAGCGCCGGATGACCTCGGCGTCGAGCTCCTCGCGCGACTCGGCGGTCTCAGAGATCTCCTTCGCGCCGAAGTCGTCGATGTTGAACACCTCGCGCGCCCGCGATTCCTTGCGCGCGCGGCCCTCCTCGAGCGAGTTCGCGACGATGACGACCTCGCCGTTCTGCTCGAGCGCGATGATCGGATCGGGCGCGAGGAAGCGGGTCACGTGATAGACGTCCGGGAACTTGTACCCGTCGGCATAGAAGAGGAGCGGCAAAGCCCTGCCGGGGGCGTCAGATGGGGGCATCGGGCCCAATTTAGTGCACGGCCGAGCTAGGCGGGAGCAGCCTCTTCGAGCGGCGTCTCCGGCTTGAAGCGCAGCGTCGCGACACGCACGCCGACGAGGATGATCGCGCCTCCGACGATCTCCAGCGGCTCGGGCCGCTCGCCGAGGATCGTGACGGCCTGGATGAGCGCGAAGATCGGGACGAGATAGCTCACCATCGACGCGAGGCCCGCGCCGAAGCGGCGCACCGCCCAGTAGAAGAGCACGAAGCCGACCGTCGTCGCGAACACCACGAGGTACGCGATGTCGAGCCACGCGCCGAGGGGCCACGAGGGCACGTCGGCGTAGGCGTGCTCGACGAAACCGAGCGGGAAGAGCATCGCCGCACCGGCGAGGCAGGCGATCGCGGTCACACCGAGCGGTGAGCCGTGCCGGGTCGTGATCGCGCCCAGGATCGAATACACGCTCCAGCACGCCGCGCCGCCGAGCATGAGGAGGTCGCCGACAAGTCGCTCGCCGGTGAACGTCAGCCCGGTCGCCGCAGCGATGACGATCGCCGCGCCCACGGTCGCGATGGCCAGACCGACGAGCTTGTTCGCGGTGAGACGCTCGCCGATGAACGACGCGAAGAGCACCGTGAGCACGGGGTTCATGGTCGGCACGATGAGGGCGCCGTCGGATGCGGGCGTGAAGGTGAGTGCGAAGAACACGAGCGCGTTGTAGCCGAAGACACCGAAGGCTCCCGCGAGGATCACCAGGGGGAGGCGCGACAGGCCCAGCGACGCGCCGGTGGTGCGCGCGATCGCGAGCATGAGGAGGCCGGCGAGCGCGAAGCGGATCGTCGAGAGCTCGAATGGTGGGATCGCCGCGACCCCAAGCTTGCCCGCGGTCCAGCTGCCACTCCAGCACAGCGCGACCGTGACGTACGCGGCGACGGTCAGGAGCGACTGCCTCGACGTGATCGCGCGATGATACGGTCGCTCTACAGACGCCCGCCGGTCCCGCCCTTAGCGTCCCCACTGATGCTTCGTGACGCACGGGTCCGGCTCTTCTTGACGAGCGCCACCCTGCTGTTCGTCGAGCTCCTCCTGATCCGATGGATCCCGGCGAACGTCGTCTACGTCGGCTTCTTCAACAACTTTCTGCTGCTCGCGAGCTTCCTGGGCATCGGGATCGGCATTCTCCTTGGCCGACGACTGGGAGCGCCCACGGCGATCTGGTTCGGTCCCATCGCGTTCACGATCGTGCTGTTCGTCGGGCTGACGCAGGTCAACGTGAGGTCCGCCAACGAGCTCGGGGACCTATGGTTCGGGACACGGGAAGGGCAACAGCTCGACATCAACTTCATCGTCCTGCCCAGCCTGCTGATCCTGACGACCGCCGCGATGGCGCTCCTGGCCATCCCACTCGGTCCGCTCCTGCGAGCGATGCCGCCGCTGCGCGCGTATGCGTTCGACATCGGCGGCTCGATGGCCGGCATCGCGCTCTTCGCCGGCGTCTCTCTCGCGGGATTGCCTCCCAGCGTCTGGTTCACGATCGCCGCGGTCCTCGTCGCCCTTCTGACATTCGGAACGGCCGAACGCCGGCTGCGCACCGTCGCGATAGCGACCCTCGTCGGCGCGGTGACGCTCTGCTTGGGCATCGAAACGGTCGGCGGCGACACCTACTCGCCGTATTACCGGCTCGACGTCGTACGTACGCCGACCACCGATGTGATCTTCGTGAACGGTGTCTCCTTCCAGGCGATGTTCCCCGCTGATGCGCCCAAGGAGGCGTATTACGACCAGGTCTACCGGTGGTTCCCCGGCCGCACGTTCTCCAACGCCCTCATCATCGGCGCAGGCTCGGGCACGGACGTGTCCGTGGCGCTGAGGCACGGAGTGAGAGCGATCGACGCGGTCGAGATCGATCCCGGTATCCAGGCCATCGGCCGATCACAGCATCCGGACCATCCGTACGACGACGCGCGCGTGTCGGCGGTCATCACCGACGGTCGGGCCTTCCTGCGGAACTCGACCGAGCGTTACGACCTCATCCTGTTCGCGGTCACGGATTCGCTCACCCTCGTCAGCAGCACCTCGAACCTGCGGCTCGAGTCCTTTCTCTTCACCGAGGAGTCGTTCGCGAGCGCTCGCGATCATCTGACGCCCGACGGGATCTTCGTCATGTACAACTACTACCGGCAGCCGTGGCTGGTCCAGCGCTACGCGAACATGGTCGCGCACGTCTTCGGGTCGGCACCGATAGCTCGGACGTACCCGACCGGAGACTTCGGCGCCGCGGTCATCGCGAACGGTCCTCTTATACGCGGTCTCGCGGGGGGCGCGCCGCCCGGCGACACGATCGAGCCGGTGGATCTCTCGAGCGCACCGCGGCCCGCGACCGACGATTGGCCGTTCCCCTACCTCCGGGACCCGGGGATCGCGCCGCACTATCTCCTCGGCCTCGCGATCATGATCGCGCTGGCGGCGCTCAGCGTGGGCGGGACCCTTCGGTTCGTCGGTCTGCCGCTGCGAGGATTCGGGGTGCGCTACGCGCACTTCTTCCTGTTGGGCGTGGCGTTCCTGCTGCTCGAGACACGAAGCATCGTCACGTTCAGCCTGCTGTTCGGAACGACGTGGTACGTGAACGCGCTCGTGTTCTTCGCGATCCTCGCGAGCGTGCTCGCCGCGGTCGCGGTGAACAGCCGGCTACGAACGCGAGACCCGCGCCTGCTCTATGCGGGCCTCGCCGGGTCGCTCCTTCTCGCATATTTCCTTCCGCCGTCATCGCTCCTGCTCGATCCGCCCATCCTCCGCTACGCGATCGGCTCGGCGATCGCGTTCGCGCCCGTCTTCTTCGCGAATCTGGTCTTCGCGTTCGCTTTCAAGGAAAGCGATGCGGCGGACCTCGCATTCGGCGCGAACCTCGTGGGAGCGATGGTCGGCGGCGTACTCGAGTGGAGCGCCCTCATCACCGGGTACCAGGCGCTGCTCGTCGTCGTGGCCGTCGTGTACCTCCTCGCGTGGACCGTGAGGCCCGCGGCGCGGCTCGCGAACGAGCGCGTCCCCAGCGGGACCCTCAGCGAGCGCGCGTCAGGAGCGGCCGGACCATAGCGCCCGCGCCGCGAGCCAGCTCCTCGAGCTGCTCGCGACAGAGGCTCTCGTCACCGCCGCCGCAGCAGCGATAATCCTTTACCGCTGGCGATCTCTTCGAAACCGAGCGCCTTCACGGCATCGACCTCGGCGAGATGCTTCGCGACATCGCGGTTCACGCTCGGAGCGGCGTAGTCGAGGATGACGTACTGGGCGTCGCACACATCGAGTCCCACGAGGTTGTAGTTGAAGCGTCGCTGCGGGAGCTGCGTGGTGAAGAAATCGCGTGACGAGACCGTGGCATCGACCGGGATCGCGCGTACCGCGGCAAGGAATGGCTCGTAGCGCGACTCGCGCGCGAGGATCGGCTCACCGGACGGCGCACGGTTCGGCTCGCCGCGGAGGAACGCATCCGCGAAGTTCAGGGAGATCGGCAGCCCGCCGAAGGTGAACGCGAGAAAGAGCGTGCTGGCGACGGCCGCGAGCGTGACACGCCGGCGCCACCGCTCGCCGAGCGCGGCGACGCCAAGGATCGATGCGCCGAGGGCGAGCGGGATGAGCGGAGCGCCGTACTGGTTGTGGAGCGTGTGCTGCCCGCCGTAGTCCGAGAGCATCAGGTACCCGAGCGACGGCAGCGACGGGATGAGCGCCCACTTCGAGCGCAGCGCGAGGCCGAGACCGGGCCCGAAGAGGCTCAGGACGAAGACGACCTTCGAACCGACCTCACCCTTGCCGAGCACTGCGAGCACCCGAAGTGGGTCGAGCAACAGCGTCCGGGCGATCTCGGCCTCGTCGCGGCCGAGACTCGCGTAACGACCGAGGTATTGGTACGGGGCGCCCGCGGCGAACGCGGGGATGATGACCTTCAGCGTGACGACGAACGCGACGACGCTGCTGATGATCACCACCGCGCTCGGCCCCCAGCGGCGCTGGAAGGCGAGCGCGACGCCGAACCCGACACCGATGAGCGCGACCTCCTCCTTCGCCAGCAGCGCGACGACCAGACTGAGGATCATCGGAATGGTCCGTCGAGTCGCGAGGAAGTACATCGCGAAACCGAGCGGCGCCACGGCGAGCGTGATCTCGTGGAAGTCGTAGAGCGCGATGAACGACAGCGGCGCGCTCAGCAGATACGCGGCGACCCAGACGAGACGCTGCTCCCCGGCCGGAAGGAAGCGGCGCGCGAGCAAATAGATCGGCCACACGCCCAGCACGAGCGCGATGGTCTGGACGACGATCATCGTCTCGGGCCGCGGGACGAGGACGTACGGCGGCAGGATCAGCAGCAGCGCCGGCGAGAAGTGATCGCCGAAGAACGAGTGCGGCTCGCAGCGTGCGAGGCTCAGCGTCGACTCCACGAAGCGTCCATGGACCGTGTTCCAGAGGACCTGGTCGAACACCGCGAGGTCCGACGCGGTCGAATGGAAGGTCCAGTGCCGCAGCAGCGCCAGCGCGCCGAACAGGATCGTCGCGAGGAGCGCGGCGGCGACCACCACCCGGCCCTCGGAGCGCGCGAGGAATTCCGAGCGCCGCCCCGCCGCCACACGAAAAACCTAGCCGAATCCCCGCCGACAATGCCGCACGCACCCCGTCGTCGCCGGGAACATCAGCGTTCGCTAGCTGAACCTCCCGTCCGACCGCGTCGTACGAGACGACGTGGTCCGGCGCGCCTCCGTCCTCGTCCTGGCGGTCGCGTCGGCCGCGTGCGGGGCCGGCGACGTCCGTCAGACCGTTCCACCGACGGCCTCCGCGTCAGTGGCGGTCGCCCCCGATCTTGTCGCCCAGTTCTCCTACGACCCGAACGCGCCCATCGATCTGGTCGAGCGCGGCATCGCATCGGATGGCGGCCTGACCGTGCGCGACATCGATTTCGCGAGCCCGAAGGGTGGTCGCGCCCGCGCGTACCTCATCACGCCGCCAACGCGCGCGCCCGTCCCGGCGATGGTGTTCGTGGCGGGATCGAATCAGCGGCGCGAGGACATCCGCGCGGAGGCGCTCGAAGTCGCCCGGCGCGGCGTCATCGCGCTCGTTCTCGAGCAGTCACAGATCGCGGCAGCGCGGCCGCAGCTCTGGACGTTCACCCCGCAGGACCGCGAGGAGGCGATCCAGACGGTCATCGATGCGCGACGCGCCATCGACGTGCTCCTCGCCCGCACCGACGTCGATCGCACGCGCATCGGCCAGTACGGCTTCTCGTATGGTGCATGGCTTGGCGCGATCACGGCCGCGGTGGACAGACGTGTCGGTCTCCTCGTGCTCCGCTCGGGCGGACCGCAGATCCTCCTCGAGATCGCTCGTGCGTCGGCGCGCACGCTCACGAGCGAGTACGTGACGCTCATGGCGACGGTCGATCAGATGAAGTACGCGCCCAGCATCACGGCGCCGGTGCTCATTCAGAACGGCTCACGCGACACCACATACACCGCAGACCAGATGCGCGCGTGGCAGGAGCGCGTCGGCGGCGCGAAGACCGTGAAGAACTACGACGCCGGCCACACACTCGACGTGGCCGCCAACGCGGACGCGGTCGCCTGGATCGCCGACCGCTGGCGCCTGCCCTAGCCCATCGGGTCCGCGACGCCCTCGAAGAACGCGATCCGAGCATGCGAGTTCGCCTGGCGGATGGGCCGCAGCGGTCGGTATTCGGGGGAGTCGTACCACTCGAGCGCGCGCGCGAGCGACGGGAACTCGAGGATCACCGTGCGCGGACCGGGCCATTCGCCCTCGCGGACCTCCGACTTGCCGCCGCGCACCAGATAGTGGCCTCCGTACTTCGCGATCGTCGCCGGCACCTGCTTCGAGTACGCCTGATAGCCCTCGGCGTCGGTCACCTCGACGATCGCGATCACATATCCCGCCACACGTACACCTCCAACTAGGGTCGCCTGAGCGCCGGCGCTTGGATCATCACGGCGATCCCGACGGCGATCGCGAAGAACATCGCGATGGACGATGCCACGACGAAGGCGCGCTGGCTCGCCGGTGGCCGGCCGAGGCCGGCCGATCGCTGTCCGGCGTTGTCATGCCACGGCACGAACGCGAGCCAGCTGACGGCGATGTACGCGGCCCCCAGGAGGGCCAGCCACGACCCGATGCCGAGCAGTCGCGCGCCGAGTCGCTCCGCGAAGGCGAGCCACGCGGCGTGCTGATCGACGAACGTGACGAGGCCGCCGACGATGGGCAGCGTCATGAGCCAGGTCCATACCGCCTCGCCATCGGCACGAAGCCGGTCGCCCGCGCGCATCCGTGCGAGGACGCCCACGGCGAACGCGAGCATGGCGACGACGCGCCAGGTGACCAGGGTGAGCACGCGGTCGCGGCGGCGGCCTATCCACCCCGCCTCGCCGCGCTCCGGGAAGAAACGCGAGCGCTCTCGAGCGCCGGGGGACTCGAGCTCCTGCGCGAGACGGGACAGGAACTCCTCGCGGTTGGTGAAGTACCCGCCGTGATCGAGGATGACGTTCATCCAGTTCGTCACCGGGATGTCCTCGTCCGGTGGGCGGATGGGCTTCGTGACGCGGAGCGAACCACCGGATACGGGATCGTAGGAGGACCAGACATTGATCCAGTGGATGCTCGCCGGCAACGGCTCGCGCAAACGGCACGTGCGGGCCGGCACAAGGCGCTTGTCCCACGCGTTGTTCAGCGCCGCTCCGAACGTGACGAATGTCTTCACCCGAGCGAGATCCGCGGGCAGCACGGCATCGGAGCACAGGGCGTCGTACGCCACGACCGTGCCCTGCGAATGCGCGACGACGGCGATGCGCTCGCACTCGCGCTTCTCCACGAGGAAATGGATCGCAGCCCCCACGCTGCCGCGGATGTGCACGGCCTGGATGTCGTCCCACATGAACGTGTAGAAGTCACCGATCTGGTCGAGGAGGAAGTTCCGCAGACCCATGACCGCCTGTTCCACCGGCCCCGGGATCTGCGCGAGCACGTAGAGGCCGAGGAGCAGCGGGATCGAGAGGATCGCCGCCGCGACGTAGCCGAGAAAGAGAAGGACCGAGGAAACGACCTCGATGATCGCCTTTGGCGATTGCGGCAGCTTGAGGAACGACCCAACGACGACGTCCGCGAGACGCAGGCAGCGCACGAAGGCCGACTTCAGACCCCACCACGTCATCTCGTCGAGGTTCGGCGCGCTGAGTCGTGCCGCCCACCACGCCTCCGCGAAGATCCACGTCTGCGCCGGATGGCCTTCCACTTTCTCGAGGTCGAGCGTGAAGCGCGCCGGCCGCTGCGCGAGCTCGCCGTAGGTCAGGTCCGACGACGTGACGCACAGGTCGCTGTCACGTCGCTTGTGCCACTCCTGCAGCCAGTGGAGGAGCGGACCGCCGAATTCGCGGACGGTGTAGCTCTCGGACTGCTGGCCGATGCCGTGAACGAAGACCACGCCGACCCGGATCGCGTCGCTCGTCTTCGCGATGAGGTGCTGCTCGACGGTCTGCCGCTCCTGCGTCACGCGACCCGCGTCCCTCGCTGATACACCGCCCAGACGCGCCACAGCGCTCGGGGATCCGAGAGCGGGTCGCCATGCACGAGGACCAGATCGGCCGGCTGACCCTCATCGAGATGGCCGGCGTGCTCGACGCCGTACAGCGCGCCGCCGTTGCGCGTCGCCGCTGCGAGGGCCTCGCATGGCTCGAGTCCGGCTGCGACGAGCAGCTCGACCTCCCAGGCGAGATGGCCGGCGCGCACCGAGCCACCACCGAAATCGGAGCCGGTCGCGATCGTCACGCCCGCGCGCTTGGCCGCCGCGATCGACGCGTACGCGCCTTCCTTGCGCTTCGCGATGCGCTCGCGTCCTTCCTGCGCTGTGAAGCGGTCGATCGTCGTCGTGCGCGCGAACGTCTCCCACGACGCGAAGACCGACAGCGTGGAGACGAGCGTGACGCCGTTGCGCTTCATCGTGCGGCAGGTGTCGTCGTCCAGCTCCATGCCGTGTTCGATCGAGTCGACGCCCGCCTCCGCGGCGACACGTGCGCCGGCCAGATAGCCGGAGTGGGCCGCCACGCGCGCACCGCGCTTGTGCACCGCTCGGACCATGGCACGCACGTCGTCAACGCTGAATGGCGCGTCCTTCACGCCGCCTGGCGCATCCATGTACAGCTTCACGAGGTCCGCGCCCAGGTCGAGCTGTGACATCGCCGCCGCGGCGAGCTCGGCACCGTCGACGCTCACGTCCATGAAGTCGTAGCCCTTGGCGGCGATCCACGTGCCCGCGACGCGGAGGTACGGCGCGCCCGCCTTGCCCTTCAGCTCGTCGCGCGCGGCGATCGAGACGGGAGCGCCGTCCTTCACCGGCGCTCCGACATCACGCGCCCACAGGATGCCGGCATGGGCGAGACGCCTCGCGTTGTCTCGCGCGGCCTGCCGCAGCACGGGCCCCGGGTCACCGGCTCGGGCGATCCAGTGGCTGCCACCCTGCATCGTGAGGTGACTGTGGCAGTCGACCATCGCCGGGACGATCGTCGCGCCGCCTGCGTCGACGACCTCGGCAGCCGTTGTGTCGGCGGAGTCGTTCGGTCGGATCCAGGCGATCTGCCCGCCATCGATCGCGAGGCTTACTCCGGTGCGGAGCGAGGCCGAGGTGCCATCGGCGAGCGCCGCGTCGTGCAGGACCAGCCGCGCCATCGCGGCATGGTACGCGCGCGCGAGATCATCACCGCTGACCGCTACGCGCGTCGTGGATCTTGAGCGCACTGTGCCGTGCGATGACATTGAAGTCGGCATCGTTGTGAAGCAGCGAAGCCCCTGCTGCGATAACGGGGACCGCGATGAGGCAGTCGCTCAAGCTTCTGGGCGTCTCCCCGGCATCTCTGTCTGACACCCAGCCACGGGCTGCAGTCAGCTCGGCTGGGGTCGGAGCCGGCGCCAGGCGTACACGATCACGCCCGCGACGAACAGCAGCAGGAGACCCGTCTCGAAACCCAGACCGAGAGCCTGTGTCGCGTACGGAACGGCGAGGAAGATCGCGAGCATCAGGATGTTGAGAAGACTCGGTCGCCGCAGCGTGAGGGGACGTCCGCTGAGCCGCGCGATGATGAAAGCAAGAGCGACGCCGATCACGGCCCCGTACATGAAGGCCTCCGGGCTCACGCGAGGTGTTCTACTCCCGTGTCGGCTCTGACTCAAGTCGTCCAGTCGAGTACGACCTTGCCGCACTGACCTGAGCGCACGACGTCGAACGCCTGCCCGAATTCCTTGGCTGGAAAGCGGTGCGTGATGACCGCGGTGATGTCGAGGCCGCTTTGCAGCATCGAGCCCATGCGGTACCAGGTCTCGAACATCTCGCGTCCGTAGATCCCTTTCAGCGTGAGGCCGCGGAAGATCACCTGGTTCCAGTCGATCGGGATCTCCCGATCAGGGATCCCCAGCAGCGCGACTCGGCCGCCGTGGTTCATGAACGCGAGCATCGAGCGGAGCGCCTCGGGGCTGCCGGACATCTCCAGCCCGATGTCGAACCCCTCGAGCATGCCGAGCTCCTTCATGACGGCGTCGAGCGTCGTCGTCGTGAAGTCCACCGCGAGCGTGGCACCGAGGCGGCGCGCGAGCGCGAGGCGGTAATGGTTGCGGTCGGTGACGACGATGTAGCGCGAGCCGACGAACCGACAGACCGCCGCGGCCATGACACCGATCGGTCCCGCGCCGGTGATGAGCACGTCTTCACCTGCGAGCTCGAACGACAGCGCGCTGTGGACCGCGTTCCCGAGCGGGTCGAGGCACGCGCCGATCTCGTCGGGCATCCCGGGCGGCAATGCGTACGCGTTGATCGCAGGCACCGCGACGTACTCCGCGAACGCGCCGGGCCGCTGCACGCCGATGCCCACCGCGTTGCGGCAGAGGTGACGGCGGCCGGCGCGGCAGTTCCGGCAGTGACCGCAAGTGACATGGCCCTCGACCGCGACGCGCTGCCCGGCGGAGAACCCGCTCACCTCACTGCCGATCTCGGCGACCGATCCCTCGAACTCGTGGCCGATCACGAGCGGGACGGGGATCGTCTTCTGCGCCCACGCGTCCCAGTTCCAGATGTGGAGGTCGGTGCCGCAGATCGACGTGTAGTGGACGCGCACGAGGAGATCGTTCGGGCCGATCGTCGGACGCTCGACGTCCTCGAGCCAGATCCCCGGCTCGCGGCGGCTCTTCACGAGCGCGCGCATCGGCTAGATCACCCCGAGGGAGCGACCGACCTTCGCGAACGCCGCGACCGCTCGATCGACGTGCTCGAACGTGTGCGCCGCCGAGAGCTGAACGCGGATGCGCGCCTGATCGCGCGGGACGACCGGGAAGGAGAAGGCGATGACGTAGATGCCCTCGGCGAGCAGCCCATCCGCCACGGCCGTCGCCAGCTTCGCGTCGCCGAGCATCACCGGAACGATCGGGTGCTCGCCGGCGACGAGCCGGAAGCCGCTCGCGGTCATGCCGTTGCGGAAGCGCGAGGCGTTGGCGAACAGTCGCTCGCGCAGCTCGCCGGCGGACTCGATGAGGTCGAGCACGGCGATCGAGGTGGCGGCGATGACGGGCGCGAGCGTGTTGGAGAACAGGTACGGCCGGCTGCGCTGCCGCAGCAGCTCGATGATCTCCTTCCGTCCGCTGGTGTACCCGCCGGATGCGCCACCGAGCGCCTTGCCCAGCGTTCCCGTGAGCACGTCGACGCGCCCGACGACGCCGCGGGCCTCGTGCGAGCCGCGGCCGTGCGCGCCCATGAAGCCGACGGCATGCGAGTCGTCGACCATCACCAGCGCCCTGTAGCGCTCGGCGAGGTCGCAGATCGCGCCGAGGTCCGCCACGATCCCGTCCATCGAGAACACGCCGTCGGTGGCGATGAGCTTGAAGCGGCACGACGCCGCCTCCCTCAGCTGATGCTCCAGATCGGCCATGTCGTTGTTCGCGTAGCGGTAGCGCTTGGCCTTCGACAGGCGGACGCCGTCGATGATGCTCGCGTGATTGAGCGCGTCGCTGATGACCGCGTCCTCTTCACCGAGCAACGTTTCGAACAGACCGCCGTTCGCGTCGAAGCAGGAGCCGTACAGGATCGTGTCCTCCGTCCCGAGGAAGCGCGTGAGCCGATCCTCGAGCTCCTTATGGATGTCCTGCGTGCCGCAGATGAAACGGACCGACGACATGCCATAGCCCCAGCGATCGAGCGCGGCGTGCGCGGCCGCGAGGACCGCGGGATCGTCCGAAAGACCGAGGTAGTTGTTCGCGCAGAAGTTGATGACCTGGAGATCCGGACGGACCGCGATCTCGGCGCCCTGGGGCGAGCTGATGATGCGTTCCTTCTTGTAAAGACCGCTCTCGTGGATCGAGGCGATCTGCTCGCGGAGCGACTCGAGGAAACGCTGATCCACTATTTGAGGTCGAGCACCTTCTTGATCGCGTTGATGAGCTCGATCGGACCGAACGGCTTCAACAGATAATCGGATGCGCCCACGGCGCGGCCCTCGGCCACATCAGCGGCCTTGTCGTGCGCGCTGAGCATGACGATGGGCACATCGCGAGTCAGCGCGTCGCCCTTCAGCGTGCGGCAGACGTCGAAGCCGTCGGGCTTGAACCCCTCGAACGTCACGTCGAGCAGGACCACGTCGGGCTTCGCCGTCTTCACCAGCTCCGGCACCGCGTCGGGGTCACCGGTCTCGACGACGCGCCAACCCTGGCTCGACAGCGTGATGCGGACGAGTTCACGCATGTGGTTCGAGTCGTCGGCGACGAGAACTGTGAGCACCCTCGGCCGGACGATAGCAGCGCGGCGAGGGGGCGGGGTCCCGCGATCAGGTGGTCTTGGCGTCCGTTCCCTTGTCCACCCGACCGCCGTGGATCTCGCCACGCCACGCACCGGTCGGCGCCCCGCGCGACTCGATAAAGCGCTTGAAACGCTCGAGATCGCCGGTCACGCGGCGCTCGAGGAAGCCCAGGGCGTCTCCGACCTTCTCAGCGGCGTCGCGCGGCTCGTAGCTGAGCTCGAGCGACACCTTCGTCTGCCCGTCGTCGACCGGCTGGAAGATCACGGACCCCGCGTTCATCGCGCCGGTGACGCTGCGCCATGCGATATGGCGATCCGGGACCTGATCGGTGATCTCAGCCTCCCACTCCTCGTCCTTGCCGGCGATCTCCGCGCGCCAGCGGAGACGTTTCTCGTCGAGCTGGACGACCTCTTTGACCCCCTCCATGAACTCGGAGAACGACTCGAACTGCGTCCACTGGTCGTACGCTGCGCTGACCGGGACGTTCACGACGATGTTCTTCTCGATACGCGGCATCTCTTTCTCCTTCTACGCGGTCTTGATGACCTCTGCGACCGGACCGTTCCACGTCTGCAGGAAATCGTGCGCATCGAGGACGTCGTCCTCGGTGAAGGCAGGCGTACTCACGTCCTCGCGCTCGACGATCGCGACGCTCGATTCGCCACACACCGTGCACGCGAGCTTGACGATCAGCGCCTGCGGCTCCGCCGTGATGCCACGCACCGCGCAGCTCGCGAGACGCGCGCCGCAGGCCGGGCACTCCATCGTGCGGATGCGCTCCAGGATCGCTCCGATCCAGTCCACGCCCGTCTCGACTGCACATCCGACGCCACCGCGAGATGGCTCGGTCGATAGGCTGCCGAGCGCGCCCGCGCATGGCTCGCGCTTCAGCCGGGCGTCGCGTCCTCCGTGGGAAATGCGCCGATGAGCGCACCCGAGATGCGCGCGTCCGCCACGAGCTCCTCCCACACGCGTTCGAGGCTCGCGGCGTCGGGCCCGCGCTCGCCGCGATGGCGCGCCAGCAAGACGGTCGCGCACCCGCGGAGCGACGGTGCCGCGACGATGACGCCGTCGGAGCCGCGTCCGACGCTCTCCGCGTCCGGCGCGGCGCGATGCGCGGCAACGTATTCGTCCACGTCATCCGGCGGCACGCCAAGGAGCGGCGCACCGTCCGCGAGCAGGATCGATACGACGTCGTACGGCGTCATGGTGTGATTCGAGACGCCACGTCCGGCGACGTACATGACGTCGTGCAACCGCAGCGTGATGCGGCCTTCCGGCGCGAAGGCGCCGGCGCGGGCCAGGATCCGCGTGGCGACGGTGAGCTCGGTCGCAGGCTGCTCGCGAATGAGCACCCCTGTAGCGTGGCACCCATGGAACCGGGCAGCCAGCCGGCGCGTCCTACGGCCATGCGCCAGACGCTGGTCGCGCTCGCCCTCCTCGTCGCGTCCGCCTGCGGCGGAGGCGCGGCCAACCGTGCCGCCGACATCGCCGGCATCGTGACGAACGTCAGTGGGCGCGCGGACGGCGTGACGGTGCTCGTCGAGTCGGACCCGTCGACGCCCTCCACCGGAACAAAGGCGTCCGTCGCGGTGACCAGCCAAACGCGCATCACGCGGCGCGCCCAGGGCGGCGATGTCGCGGCGACCGCGCGCGAGCTCGTTCCGGGTGTGATCGTCGAGGTGTGGTTCGACGGGCCGGTCGCGATGTCCTATCCGGTCCAGGGCAGAGCGCTGGCGCTCGTGATCGTCCGCTAGATGCGCTGGTCCGCCGTCGTCCTGACGTTGCTGCTGATCAGCTGCGCGGACCGCGCGCCCGCCCGGGAGCCCGACATCACCGGGCAGATCACGCGCGCGATCGACGGAACTGGCCGCGTCACGATCCTCGTCGAAAGCGTGCCGAGCGACGCATCGGGCAGCCCGAAAGCGATGGTGACGGTCGATCGCGCGACGCGCCTCTTCCATGCGAACGCGAACGTGTCAGCGGGGCTGGAGGATCTTCTTCTGGGCGCGACGGTCTCCGTGTGGTTCGACGGGCCGGTGGCGGAGTCATATCCGCTGCAGGCGAAAGCCGGGACGTTGCTCATCCGGACCGACGCGGCGCCTCGGCCATCGCGGGCACCGGCACCATCGCGCCCACCGAATCCCTGAGGACCGCGACTCGCCGATCCGATGACGAACGGTGCGACACAATCGGACGCGGCGTCACATTTGGCGTCCCGGCGGTGCTTTGAAGGAAGACATGGAGCTGGCCGAGCGGCTGCGCCTCGGGACCTCGCCCGGGCCTGGCATGCCGCCGGCCTTCGAAGACCTGTTCCAGAGGGAGTACCCGAGAGTGGTCGCGATCGCCCACCGCGTCGTGGCGGACTTGGATGAGGCAGAGGACGTCGCACAGGACGTCTTCGTCTCCTTTTATCGCAAGCACCCGGCCGAAGCGCACTACGCCGCGCCGTGGCTGTACGCCGCCGCCGCGCACACCGCGCTCAACGTCCTTCGCTCGCGCGAGCGGCGTGGGAAGCGCGATGCGGCGGAGGCGCTCCGTCGCGACGCGCATTCGCCCGATCCCGCCCAGGCCGCCGAGACGGCCGAGACGAGATCGGAGGTCCGGGCGGCGCTCGCGCGCCTGCCGGATCGAAGCGCCGCGCTGCTGGTCCTTCGTTACAGCGGACTGAGCTACGAGGAGATCGCCGCCGCGCTCGGGTTGCGGCAGTCGAGTATCGGAACGCTGCTCCGCCGCGCGGAGGACGCGTTCCGCAAGGAGGTCACGAAATGAGTGACATAGAGGACATGCTTTCCGTGCCGGAGCCGAAGGTCGACACCGAACGCGCGCTGTCGCGTCTGCGCGCGCGCGTCGACGCCGAGCGCATCGCGCCGGTGAGCCGCGGCACCACGGCACCGCGTCGCGTCGCGGTGAACATCTGGTTGAAGGGCCTCGCTGCGGCGGCCACCGTCGCGCTCGTCGCGACGCTGCTCACGGTGAGCGGTGTCGCGGAGACGATCCTGACGATCTTCGAGCCGAAGCAGCTCGTCGCGGTCCCGATCACGGTCAACGACCTGAGCGGCGCGTCGAGCTTCGGGACGTACGGAACGCTGACGTGGACGGAGCAGCCACGGCCCTATGACGTTCCCGACGTCCGCACCGCGGCGCGCGACAGCGGCATGACCGTGCTGGTCCCCGGCAGCCTGCCGGCGGGTGTCGGCCTGCCGCGCTACGGCGTCATGGCGAGGACGACGGCGACCTTCACCTTCAGCGCCGAGAAGGCGCGGCAGGCCGCCGCGGCGCAGAAGCGCACGCCGCCTCCGATGCCCGCGAACATGGACGGCAGCAAGCTCTTCATCACCGGCGGACCCGCGGTCGTCGCGTTCTACGACGACGGTACGCGCCCGACCGGCGCGACCGGTACCACGGGCGCGACCGGTGTGAGCCCCTTCTCCGGAATGCCGATGCTCATCGTCGCGCAGGGCAAGCCGCCGGTGGTGCAGTCCGATGGTGTGACCGTCGATCAGCTGCAGAGCTACCTGCTGCAGCAGCCCGGCATCTCGCCGCAGCTCGCGGCGCAGATCCGCGCGATCAAGGACCCCTCGAGCACCCTGCCGGTCCCGATCCCCGTGGACATGGCGACCTCGAAGAAGGTCACCGTCCAGGGCGTCGAGGGCATCTTCGTCGGTGACTCGACCGGGCTCGGAAGTGCGGTGATCTGGCAGAAGGACGGCATCGTGTACGGCGTGGCCGGCACCCTGACCGAACAACAGGTCCTGGCGGTGGCAAACTCGCTGCGTTGATCGACGCGCCCGCGATACGCACGCACGAGCTGACGAAGCGATACGGCAGCATCACCGCGCTCGCGGGTCTGACGATGACGATCCCTCGCGGCGCCATCTTCGGGTTCCTCGGACCGAATGGCGCGGGCAAGACCACGGCGGTGAAGCTGCTGTTGGGACTCACCCCGCCGACGTCGGGCGACGCTGAGGTCCTCGGCGCGGCGATCGGCGATCGCGACGCGCTGCGCCGCGTCGGCTACCTGCCCGAGCTGTTCCGTTATCAGTCGTGGCTCACGGCGCGAGAGGTGATCGCGCTGCACTGCGAGCTCGCGGGCATCGACCGCGCCGCATGGCAGCGCGAGATCGAGGACGCGCTCGCGATCATCGGGCTCTCCGACCGCGGATCGGGCCGCGTGGGCACGTTCTCGAAAGGAATGCAGCAGCGGCTCGGCCTCGGCGTCGCGCTCCTCGGCGCGCCCGACCTCGTCGTTCTCGACGAGCCGACGAGCGCGCTCGATCCGGTCGGCCGGCACGACGTGCGCGAGATCATCCGCGCACTGGGCGAGCGCGGCACGACCGTGTTCCTCAATTCGCATCTCCTGAGCGAGGTCGAGCAGGTGTGCCACCGCGTCGCCATCGTCGATCGTGGCCGGGTCGTCGCCCAGGGCACCCTCGACGAGCTCCTGGGCGGTGACACCGTGCGGATACGCGCGACCGACCTCGATCGTGCAGCAAAGACGGGCCTTTCGCGCTTCGGGCAGCTCGACAGCGAAGGCGACTGGCTGGTCATACGCGGGATCGATACCGAGCGCGTGCCCGAGCTCGTCGCCGAGATCGTGCGGCTCGGGGGCCGCGTGTACGCGGTCGAACCGCGCCACGAGTCGCTCGAGGACCGCTTCCTGCGACTTCTCGGTCAGCCCAATTGATGCTCGCGCTCACCATCGCTCGACTTCAGCTTCAAGAGCTGTTGCGCCGCCGGCTCTTCCTCGTGCTCCTCCTCCTCACGGTCGTCGTGATCGCGCTCACGACCTGGGGCTTCTCGCGCATCCCGAGTCTCGGTGAAGGACAGGGGCGCGCGATCACGCCGGTCGAGAGAGCGGCGGTCGCGTCGCAGCTGCTGATCCTGGTGATGTTCATGTTCAGCTTCGTGCTCGCGTTCTCCGCCGTGTTCGCCGCGGCGCCCGCGATCTCCGCCGAGGTCGAGTCCGGCACCACGCTCGCCATGCTCGCGCGCCCGATCACGCGGCTCGAATACGTCGTTGGCAAGTGGCTTGGCCTGCTCGCGACCGTCCTCATCTATGCGATCCCGGCCGCCTCGATCCAGATGGTGCTCGTGCAGATCGTCGTTGGTTATTCTCCGCCGCACCCGATCGAATTCCTCGCGTTCGTGATCGGCGAAGCGACGGTGGTCCTCACGCTGTCCCTCCTCTTCTCGACGCGCTTCGCCGGCATGGTCGGCGGCGTGAGCGGGCTCATCCTGTGGGGACTCGCGTGGATGGGCGGCATCGTCGGCGGCATCGGGCTGGTCTTCGACAACGCGACGCTGACGCACGTCGGGACCGCGTCGAAGCTCATCCTGCCGACCGATGGCCTGTGGCGCGGCGCGGTGTGGAGCCTCGAGCCCGCGTCGCTCATCGCCGCCTCGCGCGCGTCCGGCTCTGCGGCGGCGGCGAACCCGTTCTTCGCCGCGGACCCTCCCGCAGCCTTGTACCTCGCGTGGTGCGTGGCCTGGATCCTCTTCGTGCTCGCGCTCGCGGTCGGGAGCTTCAGCCGTAAGGAACTTTGATGCGCGACACCTGGTCCTCGTCAAGCATGCGATGCCGCAGGTCGATGTCGACACGCCGGCGCCCGAGTGGCGTCTGGGACCTGACGGCGTTGCCGGTGCCGGCGCGCTCGCCGAGCGACTCCTCGCCGCTCGCTACGCACCGACGAAGATCGTCGCGAGCCGGGAGCCGAAGGCTGCAGAGACCGGCTCGATCATCGCCGACCGACTAGGGCTGCCGTTCGCGATCGTGCAGGGTCTGCACGAGCACGATCGCCGCGCCGTTGGTTTTCTTGGGACTGAGGCATTCGCCGCCCGCATGCGCGACTTCTTCGCGCATCCTGACTCGGTCGTGTTCGGTGGCGAGTCCGCCGCGATGGCGCTCACGCGGTTCGCCGCGGCCGTCGATCGCGTCTGCGCTGAACAGACGGGCGACGTCGTCATCGTCAGCCATGGCACCGTGATCTCCCTCTTCGTCGCCACACGCGCGCGTGTGGACGCCGCCGAGCTGTGGGCGCTGCTGGGCCTTCCCTCGTATGTGTCGCTCGAGCTGCCCGCGTATCGCATCGCCGATCTCGAGGCGACGATCCCCACGGCCTAGGGGTGCGGCGGTCAGGGCGGGCTCGAGCTCATCACCACGGCGACCAGGAGGCCCGCGTTGCAGACGAGCTTCGCGTTTCCGTTCTGCGTCACACCCGCGAAGGCGCGCGTGAAGCTCACGGTCGGATTCGCGTTCGGGTAGTTGAGGCCGTCGGGCATCGCTCCGGCGCGCCATGACACGAACCGATCCCCGATGGTCCACCGTCGCTGGACGTAGTCGGAGAGGCTCGCCCGGTCGCGCAGCGTCCTCGCCTCGCCCGGGTCGTCGAAATACGAGGCGAATCCCCCACCACCGGCGGGCACCGAGAAGTGGAACAGGCCGAGGAAGCCGTCCAGATCTCGCGCGTTGTACGTGACGAAGAATCGATTGGTCAGGAAGTCGAGCCGACGACCCGACAGGCAGCTCGCCTCGGTCACCGGTGACGGCGTACAGGAGACGAGTAGGAGCACGATCGCGATCCGCTTCGCAAGTGTGAACAACCCTCGATCTCCCCCGCCCGTCGAGTCGGAGCCTTCGGCAGTGGACGCTACGCGCCGGGCGCCCGGTACCGGACCTGCTTGGCCTTGCGCAGGGCGTCCATCGTTTCGTCGACAGTCAGGAGAACGGTCGTTTCCAGCGAGCTGAGCGCACCGCCGCCGCTGATCGCCAGCGCGACCGCGGCCATCGACACGTTGTCGGGGGCCTCCCATAGGTTGTAGCCGTCATGCGTGCCGAAGGCGTACCAGAAGCCGTGGAGCTTCCCACCGACCGACTCGATGTACGACTGTGCGGCCTTTCGGCGGTCCTCTGGTTTCTCGATCAACCTGGCCCAGGTCTCCGCCGTGTAGCCGAACCTCGTGAGATAGAGCGGCATCACCTCTCCCTTCTTGTTTCGGAGCCGGCGCGACTGATCCAAGCGCGAAGCATGAGCAGCATGGCACGTCTTCTTGGCGGGCTCTGAGTCGCCGAGAAGAGCCCGCGCGTCCATGAGCGATAACCTCGATACAAAGCGGAACGAGCCACTGGCGCGCGACGTTCGCACCGAGGAAGGAAGTGCCGAGTTGAACGCATCTCTTCGCATCGCCGCGGCCGGCTTCGTCCTCGCAGCATGCATGGCCCCCGGGGTGACGCCGTCACCCTCTCCCACGCCGACCGGATCTGCGCCCACAGTGAGCGCGGCACCGTCTCCGACGGCCACGCCGAGCCCGACGATCGATCCGGCTCGCTATGGGTTCGTCTTCGGCGGCAATGGGCGGATCGTCGTCCGCCCGGAGCGCTCCGCGGACGCGGTCCTCGAGATCGCCGGCGATCTGCCGAGCGTGTCGCACGACGGCAAGCGCATCGCGTTCTGGCGCATGGGCCCGCAGGGCGGCAACCCGCCGCAGCTGCGGATCGCGGAGCTGCCGGGCGGCGCGGAGCGGCTCGTGCTGCCGATCCCATCCGGCTCGCTCGGCGGCGCGATCGTGTGGGCGAGCGACGACAGCGGGCTGCTCTATGAAGTGCACAGCGCCGAGTACTTTCCCGGCGCCGGCGGTGGACCACGGTTCAGTCGCCTGGAGAGCGTCGACGTGGCTGTTGCCGCACCCCAGCCGGCGACCCACGCCGACCTCATGCTGAGCGACGGGCACGTCATCATGCCGATCGCGTGGGATAACGCGGGGCGCATCGCAAGCGCGCTCACGACCGGCGAGGGCGGCATGAGCGGCGAGTACATCACCTGGGACCGCGCGCCGGGCGTCACGCAGAACGTCGTAAAGCGAACGCGCTTCCCGTGGAGCGTCGTCGCGGACTCGGTGCGCGCGTCTCACGACGCGAAGCGCATCCTTGCCATCGACGTGCTCACGAACGAGCTCAACGTCTGGCCGATCGCGGACATCGCACGGGCGGACACGGTCGCCGGGGCCGGTGGGCGCGTCGTCGACGCTTCGTGGCGCAGCGGTGTGCCTGCGGACATCGCGTGGGTCGTCGATCAGACGGTAAGCGTGTTCACCTATCAGACGGGCAGCGTCCGGGTCATCCACCGCGGG
>DASYUC010000111.1:0-14943 GCA_036001645.1 Candidatus Limnocylindria bacterium | reverse complement strand
GAGGGGAAATCCAAGATGAACGCCCTTGGACACTGCATGAAGAAAGCGCTCGCGATCGTCTGGGGTGTGTGGCGCTCAGGTCGCGACTTCGCTGTGCCCGAAGGGATCTCCTCTTGACAGCACGGTATGGGACCTAGCGCGCCTGGGCGCACCCCGGGGACACCGCGCCGGCGACCGGGGGAGACCTGACCTCAAAGCTGTCGAGCAGGATCCTGAGCTCCCCGAGGTTGTTGGGCTGTTCGCCGACGAAGTGGATGTCCGTCCAGAAGAACACGTAGAAGTAGCGTCCCGCGGGAAAGTCCGCGGGGAAGACCAGCAGGACCGTGTCGTGCTGCTCGGTGTCGAAGAGCGGTAGCGATCCCTTCACCAGCCTGCGTCCGAACGCGGCCGGATAGGAGCGTCCAGGCGCGTCGAATTGGCCCACGGTCACATCGGTCCAGTCGGTCATTCCCGAGCGAAGCGAGCTGAAATACGCTGCGGCCTGGCCCGACGGCGTCGCTGCGACGGAAGCGCGCAGCTCACGCGGGATGATCGATACGAGCACGTGATGCGTTCCGACGTAACCGTCGAGGCTGACGCGGCTGATCGGCTCACCCACTTCGCGGTGCTCTTCGACGTGCCACTTGGGGAAAGGCACAAACCGGGTGCCGAAGAACTCGCAGGCCGGCGCGGCCGCAGCGGTCGGCACCGCGCTCGACGCCGGCGTCGCGCTGGATATCGGTGTCGCGCTCGGTGTCAGTGAGGCGGGCGAGGGGCAAGCAGCGCAGAGGACGAGCGCGAGAAGTAGGACGAGGCTAAAGCTCGCCCGTCGCCGCATATCGGTCCGCGACGTCCAGTGCCTCGTCGATGGCCTTGACGCCAACGCTCAGCTCGGCCTCGCTGATCGTGAGCGGTGGAGCGATGAAGAGCATGTTCCAGCGGTTGAGGATGTAGACGTCACGCTGCATCAGCGCGTTCTTGATCGCGTTCTGGAGCTTCGCCGAGGGCCCGTTCCACCGCTCGAGCATCTCCTTCGTCTTGCGATCCTTGACGAGCTCGATGCCGATGAAGAGACCCTTGCCGCGCACATCGCCCACCGACGGATGCCGCTCGGCGACGGTGCGCAGCTCGCGCATCAGGCGCTCGCCCAAGAGCGCGCCGCGCGCGATGAGGTCTTCTTCGCGATAGGCCTCGATCGTCGCGACCCCCGCCGCGCACGCGAGCGGATGGCCGGCATAGGTGAGACCGGCCCAGAGCACGTTCGCGTCGAAGTGCTTCGCGATCGGCTCGTCGACGATGACACCACCGAGCGGGACGTAGCCCGAATTCACGCCTTTCGCGAAGGTCATCATGTCCGGTACCACGCCCTCATGCTCGGCCGCGAACCACTTGCCCGTCCGACCAAAGCCGGTCATGACCTCATCGAGGATGAGCAGGATCCCGTACTTGTCGCACAGCGCGCGCAGTCCGCGGATGAAACCGTCGGGCGGCACGATCAGACCCGAGCTACCGACGATCGGCTCGAGGAAGATCGCGGCCACATACTCGGGACCCTCGTACCAGAGCACCTCTTCAACGTGCGCGAGCGCCTTCTGCGCGTCGCTTCCGAACATCGAGCGGTACGGGTCGGGGTTGAGGAAGCGCACCACGCCGGTGATGCCGGGCTCGTTCGCCCACCGGCGGTTGTCGCCGCCGAGCGTCGCGGCGCCCTGCGTCTGACCATGGAAGGAGCGCCACTGCGTCAGGACCTTGTGGCGCTTCGTGTACATGCGCGCGATCCGGAGGGCGTGCTCGTTCGCCTCGCTGCCTCCCGTGGTGAAGAGCGTCTTGGTCAGGTCTCCCGGCGTGACGTCGGCAATGAGACGCGCGAGCTCCGCCCGGTTCTCCTCGCCGAATGACGGCGTGACGTAGCACAGACGCTCGGCCTGCTCCTGGATCGCGCGGACGACCTTGGGATGACCGTGGCCGAGGTTGACGTTGATGAGGCCCGACGAGAAGTCGAGGATGCGCCGTTCGCCGGCGTGAAGCCACGATCCCTTGGCGCCGGTGATGACGAGGGGCGCGAGAGCACCCTGCGCCGACCAGGAGACGAGGACGTGATCCTTGGTGTCCTTGACGATCGCGGACGTGTCGACCGGACGCTTGGTGTCGAGCGCCATGAGGAAAAGGAGCATACGCTTCCCCGTCGTGCGGATCGGCTTCCAACTGTGGCCGCAGAACACCACCTGGCCCGCGATGCGCGAGGCCGCGCAGCTCGCGGACCGCATCGGCATCGACTCCGTCTGGACCTGGGACCATTTCTACGCGCTCTCCGGGGAAGAGGAGCGGCCGAACTTCGAGTCCCTCACGATCCTGGCAGCGCTCGCCGCGGTAACGCAACGTGTGCGCCTGGGCCCGATGGTGTCGGGCGTCACCTATCGCCATCCCGCGGTCATCGCGAACATCGTCGCAACGCTCGACCACGTCTCGAACGGTCGCGCGATCTGCGGCATCGGCGCCGCGTGGAACCAGACCGAGCACCGCGCGTACGGGATCGAGCTCGGGACACCCGGCGAGCGCTCGCGTCGCTTCGCCGAGGCCGCGAAGATCATCCGCGCGCTCCTCGACGGAGACCGCGTGTCGTACAAGGGCAAGTACTACACGCTCAGGGACGCGGTGCTGAACACGCGACCGGTGCAGAAGCGCCTCCCGATCATGATCGGCGGCGGCGGCGAACAGAGGACGCTGCGGACAACGGCGCGCTACGCGGATATGTGGCACGGCTTCGGTCCGCCCGAGACGATGGCGCGCAAGCTCGAGATCCTGCGGCGACACTGCAAGGACGTGGGACGCGATCCCTCGCAGGTCGAGCCGTACGGCGGCAGCTGGCTCGTCATCCGCGACACGCGCGCGGAGGGAGAAGGCGTGCTCGCCGAGATCGCCAAGCATCATCCCGGGATGAATCGCCCGAACGCGTTCATCGGGACCGCCGATGAGGTCGCCGCCCATCTCAAGAGGTACTGGGATGTCGGGATCCGCGGCTATGTCGTCGGATTCGCGCACCCGTTCGACATGGAGAGCATGACGCGGCTGGCTGAGGAAGTGCGCCCGCGCCTTCAGCGGCTCGTTGGGGTCGCCGCCTAGGCCGTGGACGCGACCCAGATCGCCGACGTCCTCGCGCATTCGCCGGTCTTCGCGCCACTCGGACAGCGCGAGCGACTCGAGCTCGCGGCGCGTATGCGTGCGAAGCACTTCCAGCGCAACGAGGTGATCTTCCATCGCGACGATCCATCCGGCCACGTGTTCCTCATCGCATCGGGCACCGTGAAGGTCTCCGTTCCCGAAGAGGGCGGTCAGGAGGTCGTGATCGCGCTCCACCGCGGCGGCGACGTGTTCGGCGAGATCTCGCTGTTCGACGAGGGACCGCGGTCGGCGACGGTGACCGCGATGACCGAGACGATGACGTTCGCCCTCGCGAACCGCGACTTCATGGACGTGCTTCGCGGCAGTCCCGACGCGATGCGCCAGCTGCTGGCGTTGCTCGCCCGGCGCATCCGACTGAGCACCGGGCACATCGAGGATCTGGTCTTCCTGGATCTACACGGACGCGTCGCGAAGCTGTTGCTCGATCAGAACGAGCTGCTCGGCGCGCCGAACGTCATCTCGCTCACGCAGGAGGACCTCGCGGCGTTCGTCGGCGCGACGCGTGTCGCGGTGAACCGGGTGCTCGTCGACCTCGAGCGCCAGGGTGCGGTGAAGCTCGGCCGCGGACAGGTCGACCTCCTCGATCTTGGGCTGCTGAAGAAAGCGATCCGGTACTAACGAAAACGAGCGGCCCTCTCGGGCCGCTCGTCTTCATCCCACTAGGTACGAGATCTACGAATCCAGGGACGGACCGCTGTCGCTGGGGTCGCCTGCGTTGCCCGTGCCGCTCGATGACGTGTCGCTGGACGGACCGGCGATGTCGTCGCCGCTCCAGGTGCGGTCGTGCGCGTCGGTCACCTTCGTCTCGTTGACGCTCGAGTCGTAGCCGACCTTCGTGAGGTACGCCTCTGACTCGTCGAGGAAGGCGGTGCCGTCGCCGGCCGATCCGCCGCTCGTGCCGGAACTCGCGTTCGCCGCGAGGAAGCCGTTCGGGTCGTCGTTGATGACGTTCGCCCTGGTGACCGAGCCGCCCGCGTCGGCGTTCGCCGCCAGGAAACCGTCCGGATCGTCGTGGATGGCACTCGCCCTGACCGCGCCGCCTTCGGCGATGTCGGCCGCGGTGGCCTCTGGTGAACCTTCTACCGGGGCGACGGATCCTTGCGCGGCGCGGTTGGCGCTCGCCGCGAGGAAGCCATCGGGATCGTCGTTGATCGAGGTCGCGCCGCCTGACGCGCCAACTGTGGAACCGTCAAGACGAGCGAAGCCGATACGACCGCTGCCCGCGGCATTCTCCGCCGCGGTGGCCTCGGGTGAACCCTCGACCGGTGCGACAGAGCTTTGAGCGCTGGCGCGGTCCGCGAACTTCCAGTCGTCGCCTACGCGGACCGTGCTGTTGCCCTCCGGGGCCACTCGCCCCGCGAACTTGTAGTCGTCGCCCGCGCGCACCGTGCTGGTGCTGCCGCCGCCGTCCGGCGCCTGTCGGCCGGCGAACTTGTAGTCGTCGCCCGCGCGGACCGTGCTCGTAGCGCTGGTGCCGCCATCGACGTCGATAGAACCACGCTGTTCTGGGTCGGCCGGGATCACCGTGCGGCTGCCCTGGCCCGACGCGTCGTCGACGATCGTGGCGTTGCTACCGGACAGGTCGGACTGTGCCATGCGTGTGGCCGCGACGGCACCGCCGAGCGAGAACGCCTTGCTCATGCGCTGATCGATGCCGAGCGTGGAGAGACGGCCAGCGTCTCCGGTGCGGAGTGCTGACATCTCGTCGCCGCTGAGGTCGAAGCCTTTGAGCGCGCCGGCGGGGTCCGAGTTCAGCTTGCGCCGGAAACCGGCGTCGCTTATTGCGCGCTGGACGACTTTTGCGAGAGCTTCCTTCGACATGTCATTTCCTCTCTTTCGTTGCTACTGCCGGCAGATTGGCCCTGGGCCGAGAACCCTTCGTCCACCGGTGCGACGCGAACTCTGTAATGCGGATGACATTCGTCTACCGTCTACCTCGCTACCTCCCCATCCCGCTATTCGAGCTCGGGCAGATCGACCGGCTCGCCGCGCGGCCGACAGACGCCACAGTGCAGCGCGTCCTCGACGACGAGCGCTCGCAGCGTCTGGTGTTTGGCTCCTCGAAAGACATCGATGACAAAGGGCTGCGTCTTCGCGTGCTCGCGGCACGTGCCGCGGCCACAGAAGCGGCATGCGCCGAGCGCGGTGCGCTCACAGACCCAACAGTCCACAACCCTTCACTCTCCCCGTGTCGCCGAGCCCAGCCCGGCGCCAACATAATGCGCCGTCCGGGCGCGAAATTCGCCTGTTTTTTCGCGGGAGGAGCGCACCAGCCTCAGGAAGTCCTCCCGGCCCAGTCCAGCCAGCACCAGGTCGGTAACGGCGGTCACCGTCGCGGTCCGGGGCTGCCCGAACAGAAGGGCAAGCTCGCCAAAAGCGTCCCCCCGGCCCAGCCGCCTGATACTGCCGCCGGCGATCGATACTTCCGCCTGGCCCTCGCGCAGGACGTAGTAACGGTCCCCGGGGTCTCCTTCCGAGACGACGACCTGACCGGCTGGGACCCGGCGGGTAACGAGACGTGCGGCGATACGGTCGAGCTCGAGCGCGTCGAGGCCTCGGAAGAACGGCAGCGCGGCCAGCTCGGCGCGCTCGTCCGCCGAGGCGCGGATACGGGCCGCTATCTCGTAACGGTCGCGGACCCAGCGTTCGAAATGACCGCGGTCCAGCGACCAGAGCTGACACGGTTCCAGGGCCCGGACCGTCGCGCCGCGCGGCTTCCGGTCCAGCAGGGCCATCTCGCCGAAGCCCTCACCGGCGAGGATCGTTCCCAGGATCCGGCCGTCCCGAGCGATGGCCTCGAGACGTCCCGATCGCACGAGGTAGAAGCGGTCGCCGACCTCGTCGGCGGTGACGACGGTCGCGCCGGCCTCGACGGGCTGCTCCTCCAGGTGGGACGCGATGGCGAGGAGCGCGGGGCGCGAAAGGCCGGCGAGGAACCGCACGCGCGCCAGGACCGCCGCCCGTTCCTGCACCGTGCCGAGCCGGGCCCGGCGCGCGCGCGCGGTGCGAAGCCGCGCGAACGTACGGACCGCGCCGACCAACCGGGCGGCGAGCGCGACGAGCAGCGGGCCGACGAAGACCAGGACGAGCAGCGACAGACCCAGAACGCCTGCTGCTCCCTGTGTGAATAGCTCCTTCGCCGCGGTCACCACGCGCGACTGCCACAGGGTGAGCGAGAAGACGAGGACGAGAAGCGACGTCGCTATCGCGATCGCGCCGAACAGACCGAGACCGATCTCACCGCGCGACCAGCGTTCACGACGTCGCAGCTTGCGGACGATCGCGGTCCGCGCGAACGCCATCGAGCGCTGACGCAGAAATGGCGCGTCCAGCACGTCCACGAGCACGTGGTACCCATCGAGCTCGAGGATCGGAACGAGATTCAGCACCAGCTGAAAGGTGAAGAGGCTGGCGGCCTGGAAGGCGACGCTTCCGACGACGCCGCTGTCGAACGCGGCGATGAATGCGCAGATCGCACCGACGGTGGCGCCCCCGATCGGCCCAGCCAGCGAGACGACGATCCGCTGGCGGCGCGTGGCCATCGCCATATCGGTCGCGTCGACGTACGCGCACGGGAAGAGGTAGTAGATCATCAGACCCAGGCGCCGGACCTTGCGCCCGTAATGCCGGATCGCCAGCGCATGGCCGGCCTCGTGCACCGAGATCGACGCGACCTGCAACAACGTCAACGCGAGGATGCCGAGCGCATAGCTGCCGTTCACCGTCGCGAGCCCGTGACGTCCCACGCCCACCTCGCGGATCCACACCACGATCCCGGCGATCGCGAGGAGCACCAGCAGCGCTCCGCCGACGCGCGTGAACGCGAGGCGACCTCCGAACCGATAGACCAGGCCGACGACGCGGTCCGGGTTGTTCCACCGCGCGATGTCCCACATGATCAGGCGACGGAGCAGGAGCGACGCTCGGGTGAGCGGATCGCGCATCGCACGCCGCGCCGCCAGCTTCTCGTAGACCGGAGGCCGCTCCTCGCCGAGGAATCCGTTCGCGCCGAGCACGGCCGTGACGCGAGCGAGCCGGTCGAGCGCGAACGTGCCGTATTGCTCGAGATGCGCGACCAGGATGTCCTGGACGCTGCGCTCTCCATCGATGAGGTCGACGAGGCGTAGATCCTCGGGCTCGAGCTGAACGTACAGGCCGGCGCCGTTCGCGCCACCTGGATTCTTCAGGACGTAATAGGTGCTGCCGTCGCGGCGGCGAAGCTCCGCGCGCTCGATGTCCGGCACCAGCCGCGGCACGAACGACGCGTAGTCCAGCCGCTCCCGCAGCACGGACCAGATACCTTCCATCCCCGTCGTGCACGCTACCGCGCGCAGCGCGTCAGCGCACCTGCTAGCGTTTCGGCGTCCATGAAGATCGGTGTCCCGAAGGAGACCATGCCCGGCGAGACCCGGGTCGGGCTGGTGCCGGAGACGGTCGGGCGGCTGGCGAAGGCGGGAAACACGGTCGTGGTCGAGCGCGGAGCGGGCGTCGCCTCGGCGTTCCCGGATGACGCGTATGAGAAGGCCGGCGCGCAGCTCGTCGACGACGCGTTCGACGCGGAGCTCATCGCGAAGGTCCAGCGGCCGACCGACGCCGAGATCGGGCGTCTACGACCCGGGTCCGTACTCATCGCGTTCCTGCAGCCGCTTGTGAACACCGATCTGGCGCGCACGCTGGCCGAACGCAAGGTGACCGCGTTGAGCATGGACGCGATCCCGCGCATCACGCGGGCGCAGCCGATGGACGCGCTGTCGTCACAGGCGACCGTCGCCGGATACAAGGCGGTGCTCCTGGCGGCGGCGGCGCTACCGAAGTTCTTCCCGATGCTGACGACCGCCGCCGGCACGATCGCGCCGGCCAAAGCCCTGGTCATCGGCGCCGGCGTCGCCGGTCTGCAGGCCATCGCGACCGCGCGCCGGCTTGGCGCGGTGGTGGAGGCCTTCGACACCCGACCGGTCGTCAAGGAGCAGGTCCAGAGCCTGGGCGCGAAGTTCCTCGAGATCGACCTCGGCGAGAGCGGCGCCGGCGCCGGCGGCTACGCGAAGGAGCTGTCCGAGGAGGCGCATCGCAAAGAGGTCGAGCTCCTCGCCAAGGCCGCGCGCGAGAACGACATCATCATCACGACGGCCGCGATCCCCGGGCGCAAAGCGCCGGTGCTCATCACGAAGGAGATGGTCCCGACGATGAAGCCCGGCTCGGTGATCGTCGATCTCGCCGCGGAGACGGGCGGCAACTGCGAGCTCACGGAGTCGGGAAAGACGATCACCGTGAGCGGCGTGACGATCATCGGCATGCTCAATCTTCCGGCCTCAATGCCCTTCCACGCGAGCCAGATGTACTCGCGGAACGTCGCGAGCCTGCTTGGGCTCATGATCAAGAAGGACGGCACGTTCGACCTGAACCTCGCCGACGAGGTCGTGAAGGGCACGGTCATCACGCACGGCGGTGAGGTCGTGCACGACGCGGTGAAGAAGGCCATGCAGCCGGCGCCCGCGGCGGCGCGCGCATGAACAACGAGCTCCTCCTCGGCGCGTACATCTTCATGCTCGCGATCTGGGTCGGCAACGAGGTGATCTCGAAGGTGCCGACGACGCTGCACACGCCGCTCATGTCGGGTGCGAACGCCATCCACGGCATCATCGTGGTCGGCGCGCTCCTCGTCGCCACGGCGCTGCCGGGTCCTCTCGGCACCGCCCTCGGATTCCTCGCCGTCGTCCTCGGCACGATCAATGTCGTCGGCGGATTCGTCGTCACCGACCGGATGCTGCAGATGTTCAAGGCACGTCCGCGCCCGGCCAGGCCCGTAGAGAAGAAGTAGTGGAACAGCTTCGGGGTCTCGTGCCCTGGGTCTACTTCATCGCGTCGGTCACCTTCATTTACGGCCTGAAGGGTCTCTCGGGCCCCACGACCGCGCAGCTGGGCAACCGCGTCGCGGCGGCCGGCATGCTCGCGGCGGTCATCGCGACGTTCATCGAAAAGCAGGTCGCGGAGGCGTGGATCCTGGTGCTGCCCGCGATCGCGATCGGCACGGTCATCGGATTCGCCGGCGCGCGGCAGGTCCCGATGACGGCGATGCCGCAGATGGTCGCCATCTTCAACGGCGCGGGTGGTGGCGCCGCGGCCCTCGTGTCGACGCTGGAGTACCTGCGCGCGACGAGCGCCGGCGGCGCGCCGGTCGGCGAGGTGATCGCGATCCTGCTCGGTCTGATGATCGGCGCCGTCTCGTTCTCCGGAAGCATCATCGCGTTCGGCAAGCTGCAGGGCCTCATCGACGCAAAGGCCTTCAAGTACTCGGGCCAGCAGCTCGTGACCGGCGGCCTCTTCGTTGGCGTGCTGCTGCTGGCGTTCCTCCTGGTGGCCGACGCCGCGGGCATCGTCGCCGCCCCCCGGGAGCTCGCGCTCGGCCTGGTCGGGCTGCTCGCGCTGGCCTTCGGGGTCGCGCTGGTCATGCCGATCGGCGGGGCGGACATGCCGGTCGTCATCTCCCTCCTCAACGCGTACACCGGGCTCGCCGTGGCGATGGCCGGCTTCTCGATCGGCAACCAGATGCTCATCGTGGCCGGGACCCTGGTCGGAGCCTCGGGCACCATCCTCACCCGCCTCATGTCGAGGGCGATGAACCGTTCGCTCGGCAACGTCCTCTTCGGCGCGTTCGGCGCCGCGACCGCGACCAAGGCGGGCGCGAAGACCGACGACGGCCGCACGTTCCGCGAGGTGAGCGCCGAGGATGCGGCGATCCTGCTCGGTTACGCGCAGAGCGTGATCATCGTCCCCGGCTACGGACTCGCGGTGGCGCAGGCGCAGCACAACGTTCGCGAGCTCGCCGATCTGCTCGAGGCGAAGGGCATCGAGGTGAAGTACGCGATCCACCCCGTCGCCGGTCGCATGCCGGGACACATGAACGTCCTGCTCGCCGAGGCCAACGTGCCATACGAAAAGCTCTTCGACATGGAGCAGATCAACGAGGACTTCCAACGCGCGGACGTCGCGCTCGTCATCGGGGCGAATGACGTGACGAATCCCGCGGCGCGGAAGGACACGTCGAGCCCGATCTACGGGATGCCGATCCTCAACGTCGACCAGGCCCAGAACATCATCGTGATCAAGCGCTCGATGAAACCGGGCTTCGCCGGGATCGACAACGAGCTGTACCTCGATCCCAAGACCGGGATGCTGTTCGGCGATGCGAAGGAAGCCGTCTCCCGCGTCGTGAGCGAGCTGAAGAAGGCGGCGTAGCTCCCGTACCGCTCTGCGGATCGCGAGCAGGCAACACAGCGTTACGGATCGTCACCGAACCGACTCATGGGAACAAAAGCCACGCCAGTGGGACTCGCGCTCGCCTCCTCGCGTGTGCACCGCACGCTCGCGCCCTTCACTTGCGGCGGTAATGGTGGCATGGTGCGCCTGCGGTGCCCGGCCGGGGCCGCACGTTCACACGCACATTCCGAAGAAGACAACACGACGCAGATCGACATGGATAAAGAACGCAGGAGGAGATATTGAAGAACTTCGACACTCTCAAGGATCTCCAGGTGACGCTCGATAAGGATCGCCCGGGCTCGCTGGCAAAGGCCGCAACGGCGATCGCGAACGCGGGCATCAACATCGAAGGCTTCTGCGAAGTCGATGGCCAGTTCCACACCGTGACCACCGATCCAATGGGCACCAAGCGGGCCCTTGAGTCCGCTGGCTACAAGGTGCGTGAAACGGACGTCGTCGTCTTCCCGGCGGAGGACCGTCCCGGGTTCCTCGCCGAAGTCCTGAAGCGCATCACCGACGACGAGATCAACGTCAGCGTGGCGTACACGCTGGCGAACACGCGGATCGCTATCGGGGCCGACCAGGTCTCGAAGCTCAAGGAAGTCGTTCAGGAGTTCGCGGCGACCGCTGCGCGGCGGCGCTAGCTCGTTCGCCCCGGCCGGGCCCCGCCGTCGTTGGCGCCCATGACACGTTCTGGCAACGCGGGCAGTACCAGCTCTTTCGGAATTCACTCGGGTGATAGCCCCACGCGATGGGCGTGCCGCAGACGTGACACGGCAGACCCGTGCGCTCGTCGACCCACAACCCTTCGGCCGCGTTGAGCGCGAAGCGCGTGCGGCGCTCGCCCCCGTCCCGATTGCGACGCATGAGCGTGCGCGCCTGGTCGACGAGGCGTCGCAGGGTCGCGTCGTCGAGATGGGCGACCTTCGCCCACGGGGAGACGCGCTCGAGGAACAGGGCTTCGCACTTGAAGACGTTGCCGATGCCGGAGAGCGTGCGCTGGTCGAGGAGCGCGGTCGCGATATCCCGCTCGGGCGGGCTCGCGCGCAGGCGGCGGAGCGCCTCGTCCGCGTCGAACTCGTCGCGGATCATGTCGGGTCCGAGGTCCGGCAGGACCGCATGGAACGCGATCTCGCGCGACGTCATCAGCTCGACGACGGGCGGCCGGAAGCAGGGAGCGACGAACGGTTCGGTGCGGATGACGACGCGCGCGTCGGACTGCGGCTGCCACCACCGTTCGCCGGGCCGGTAGACGTGCCACATACCGGTCATCTTCATGTGCGTGTGCAGCACCACGTCCTCATCACCACGCGCGAAGGTGATGAGGAGATGCTTGCCGTTCGATTCGACCGAACGAACGACGCTGCCGACGACCTCGAAGCGCGCGGCGTCCGAGCTCATGCGCGGCGCGACGACGTCGAAGCCGGTCACGATCTGTCCCCCGATCGCGCGCCGCAGCACGTTCGCGACGCGGTGGATCGTGTCGCCTTCAGGCATTTCGCTTCATGTAGCCGCGCGGTGTACGCGCGAACCCAGCCGTGCGCAGCGCGTCCGCCATCGGAGATTCATCGACCGGAAGGCCATCGACCTCGTCGAGGAAGAACGGCGCGCGCCGGTCGGGGCTCGCTTCCGCGGCGAGCGCCGTGGCGATGAGGCCCCGGGCGGCTGCGATCTCGTGCTCGTCGCCGTCGGTGAAGGTGAGCAATGCGCGCTCGTCGCGCGCGAGCCACGCAACGAGCACGCCATCGATGAGCACGACCAGGGCACCGGCGGACCGCATCGGGCGCCGGCCTTCCGCGCGCTCCGGCCAGGCGAGCGCGGCACCGTACAGGTTGGCGGGGTCCGTGGCCGCGAGAGTCACGACGGAGGGCTGTTCGCTCGCCTCGCGAACGACGCGCAGCCGATCGACGGCGCCCGGGAGCGCGAACTGCGTCGCACCGCGCCCGGCCACGAAGTAGCCGCGGCGGACGCGGGCAGCGTCCTCCATCGCCTTGAGCACGCCGTACACGGCAGCGAATCCGCCCGAAACACCTTCCGCCTGCACCGCCTCGCGGGTCACGATGCCGTGCCGTTCGAGCAGCTGGTGGACGCGCGCGGTGACACGTTCGGTCGGCGTGAGATCCGGCACGCGGAGCGAGTCGATGAGCGACCAGCGGCCTGCGCTCTCCTTCGAGTAGATGGCCGCACGCTCGGCCGAGACCAGCATCGACGCGCGCGTCGGGTACGTCGAGCGGCGTGCGGCATTCGCGCGGCGGCGCGCGCGGGATGCCGGCGAGCGGATGAAGCCACGGAGTGGCTGGAGCGTGTCGTTCGTGACCTCACCGGACCATACGAGATCCCAGAGCGCCTCGAGCACCTCCGGCGTGAAGCCACCGCCGATTCCCGCGAGCAGCTGCGGGAAGAACAGCGCGCCGCGCGCTGCGAGCAGCTCGCGGATCTTCTGGTGCGTCGTGCCGCTCGGCAGCTCGTCGCGCGGCTCCGGCAGCAGCGCGAGATGCTCGGTGAGGAAGATCGACACCTTGCCGTCGTGCGGGCCGCTCGCTCCCCCACCCACCCAGACCGCGGCACCAGAGGCGAGCAGCGCGTCGAGATCGCCCTCGTCGTAGCCGCTGACCCGCGACGGAAGGATGCGCGACTCGAGGTCGGTGGCCGGAACGAACGCGCCCTGGAGCTGCGCGATCGCGTCGAGGAGCGCACCTTCGCCGGTGCGTGGGGCGTCGAGACCGTGCCACGCGGTCGCGAACCTGGCGAGCGCCGCCTGCTCGACCGGCTCGACCTCGCGGCGCAGGCGCGCGAGCGAGCGCTGGCGCAGCGTCCGGAGCACGCCGGCGTCGACCCACTCGAGGCCCGTGCCGCCGGGGCGGAACTCGCCCTCGACGACCGTTCCGGCGTCGGCGAGGTCGCGCAGCGCGCCCTGGACCAGGCGGGTCGACAGACCCAGACGGCGCGAGAGATCCGCGACGCCGAACGGGCCGTGCGTCCGCGCGTAGCGGCGCACGAGCGACGCGAGGGGCCGCTCGCCGCTCGCGAGGAACGCGTCCGGGAGACCGGGTGGCACGACCACGCCGAGCGCGTCGCGATACTTCGCGGCGTCCTCGGCCGCGATGTGCCGTGTCTCGCCTCCGACGACGAGCGAGATCGTGCGGCGGTCCCGCTCGAGCGCGGCGAGCCAACCGTCGACCGCCGCCGCATCGGTGACGCGCGCCGCGACCTCATCGCGTGTGAGATCGCCCAGGCGCAGGAGCAGGTCGTGCACGCCGTCCAGGTGCCGCGCCGCGCGATCGGGCGAGAGATGCTGCAGGTCGAGCTCGAGCTCGGCGAGCGCGTCCGCGTCGAGCAGCTCCCGCAGCTCGGCCTCGCCGAGAAGCGTGCGCAGCTGCGCGGGATCGACCGTGAGCGCCTGGGCGCGGCGCTCCGCGAGGGGCGCATCGCCCTCGTAGATGAAGTTGCCGACATACGTGAACAGCAGCGAGGACGCGAACGGTGACGGCGTCTGCGAGTCGACGGTCACGACGCGGATGTCACGGCTCCGGATGCCGCGCAGGACCTCGATGAGCGCCGGCATGTCGAACACGTCCTGCAGGCACTCGCGATAGGCCTCGAGGACGATCGGGAACGAGCCGAAGCGCGATGCGACCTGCATGAGCTCGGATGCGCGGCGGCGCGTGTGCCACAGCGGCGAGCGGCTGCCCGGGAAGCGGCGCGGCAGGAGCAGCGCTCGGCCCGCCGCCTCGCGGAAGCGCGCCGCGAAGAGCGGCGTCTCCGACAGGCGCGCGACCACGAGATCCTGCGCGCGATCGGGATCCGGCAGCGCGACCTCCGCCGGAGGCGGCGCCGCCGCTTCGGGGAAGCGCGCGACGATGCCGTCGTCGGTCCAGAGCACGTCGATCTCGAGATCGCTGCGCTCGCGGACCATCGCGCCGATCGCCATCGCCCACGGCGCATGCACCTTGCCGCCGAATGGCGTGAGGACGCACACGCGCCAGTCGCCGACCTCATCGAGGTAGCGCTCGACGATGATCGTGCGGTCGTCCGGCACGGCGCCCGCGGCCGCATATTGATCGGCGAGGTACTGCAGCAGGTTGCGCGCGGCGCGCTCGTCGAGATCGTGTTTCTCCATGAGGCGGCGCGTCCCCTCCGCCGGATCCGACGCGCGCAGCGACCGCGTGAGCGCGCCGATGGCGCGACCGAACTCGAGCGGCCGCGCGGCGCTCTCGCCCTTCCAGAACGGCATCTTTCCCGGCACGCCGGGCGCGGGCGACACGAGCACGCGGTCGTGCGTGATGTCCTCCACCCGCCAGGTCGACGCGCCGAGGAGGAACGTCTCGCCCTGGCGCGTCTCGAACACCATCTCCTCGTCGAGCTCGCCCACGCGTCCCGTGCCGGGTTCCGCGCCGACGAGGAACACGCCGTACAGCCCGCGGTCCGGGATCGTGCCGCCGCTCGTGAGCGCGATGCGGCCCGCGCCCTCCCGCGAATGCAGCGCGTTCGCGACGCGGTCCCAGACGACGCGCGGCCGCA
>DASYUC010000110.1:0-2888 GCA_036001645.1 Candidatus Limnocylindria bacterium | reverse complement strand
CAGCGACTTGGGCGCGCGGCTCGCGGCCAAGGGCCGTCTGGTCCCCTTTGGGATCGAGGTGATGGGCCGCGTGCAGGAGCTCGGGACGCTCAACGACGTTCTTGCCATCTCGAGCAAGTTCGAGTGGGTGCGCCCCGTTCCCGATTTCGCCCACATGCATGCGACGAGCGACGGCGCGTTCACCACGGTCGAACGGTTTGCCACCGCACTCGAGTTGGTCGACCACGCCCTGCCGCCGGATGCGCCGTTTCACATCCACTTCTCTGATGTCAGCTATGCGAACCGGAACGAAAAGGCGCACATCCCGTACGGCCAGGGCACCCTTCGCGCCGAACCCCTCGCAGAGGCGCTCGCTCGATTCAGCCGGCCGGCGACAGTGATCTCCGAAGCGCCGGACGAAGCCTCCCACCAGGCGATCCGAGTAATCTTGGCGCGTCCATCACTCCAGCCGCAAACCTCCTGATGATTCGCGTACGCGAGCGGCGTCGCCTTGAGCCCGAGAAGATTTAGAGTCGTAATAGATGCCCGTGGTCCCTAGCGCTCAGCCCTTGAACGGAACTGCCCATCGCTACTTCCGCGTGGACGACGCCCGCGGCCTGCCGGTCACCGTGAAGATCCTTCTCGAAGGCGTCAGGCGCGTAGGCGGCGATTCGGAGCAGAAGGCAGCTGAGGCGCTTGCGCGGTATCCACGGGATAACGCGACGGTCCCGTTCCGTCCCAGCCGCATCCTTCTCCAGGACTACACCGGCGTACCGGCGGCAGTCGATCTCGCGGCGATGCGCGCGGCGATGCAGCGGGCGGGCAAGGACCCCGCGAAGATCGAGCCCTTGATCCCGGTCGATCTCATCATCGATCACTCGGTCCAGGCCGACTTCTTCGGCGCGAAGGACGTCTACGAGCGCAACCTCGAGCGCGAGTACGAGCGCAACCGCGAGCGCTATGCGCTCCTCCGCTGGGCAGGCCAGGCCTTCAAGACCTTCCGCGTCGTCCCGCCGGGCGCGGGCATCTGCCACCAGGTGAACCTCGAGCGGCTCGCGCAGGTCGTCGTCGTGCGCGACGGCGTTGCGATGCCGGACACGCTCTTCGGCGCCGACTCGCACACCACGATGGTCAACGGCCTCGGCGTGCTCGGCTGGGGCGTCGGTGGCATCGAGGCCGAGGCCGCGATGCTCGGCCAGCCGACATACCTGCCGTGGCCGGTCGTCGTCGGCGTGAAGCTCAAGGGCCAGCTCCCGGTCGGCACGACCGCGACCGACCTCGTGCTCACGCTCACCGAGCTCTTCCGCAAGAAGGGCGTCGTGAACAAGTTCATCGAGTTCACCGGCGACGGCCTCTCATCGCTCGCCGTCGCAGAGCGCGCGACCGTCTCGAACATGTGCCCCGAGTACGGCGCGACGAGCGCGCTCTTCCCGGTCGATCGTCAGACGCTCCGCTACCTCGAGCAGACCGGGCGCCCGCGCGAGCTCATCGATCTCGTCGAGCGCTACACGAAGGCGCAGGGCATGTTCCGATCGGACGGCGACCCGACGCCGACGTTCGACGAGCTCATCGAGGTCGATCTCGGCTCGGTGCATCCATCGGTCTCCGGTCCGAAACGGCCGCAAGACCGGGTCGATCTTCCGATGATCTGGGACTCGTTCACCGGACCGAAGCCGACGACCGGTCTTCCCCGCCCGGGCGAGACCGAGGGACCGAAAAAGGTCAACGACGCGGCGCAGACAATGGTCGCCGAAGCCACGCCTGCCACCGCGGCCGTCGCACACAAGCCGCGGACGCTCCAAGTTTCCGACGGCTCGGTGGTCATCGCGGCGATCACGAGCTGCACGAACACATCGAACCCTTCGGTCATGATTGGCGCGGGACTTCTCGCGAAGAAGGCAGTCGAACGCGGGCTTCGAGTAAAGCCGCATGTCAAGACGACATTCGCCCCGGGCTCACGTGTCGTGACGCGCTATCTGGATGCAGCCGGGCTGACTCCGTATCTCGAGCAACTAGGTTTTTACCTCGTCGGCATGGGGTGTACGGTCTGCATCGGTAATTCAGGTCCGCTCGCTACACCCGAGATCGAGCAAGAAGTTAAGGACCACGACCTGAATGTCGCGTCGGTGCTCTCCGGAAATCGGAACTTCGAAGGACGCATTCATCCCCTCGTGAAGTCGAGCTACCTTGCGTCGCCTCCGCTCGTCGTCGCTTACGCACTCGCCGGGACGGTCCACATCGATCTGCAAGACCAGCCGCTCGGAAATGACAAGGACGACAAACCTGTGTTCCTCAAGGATCTCTGGCCAGCGCCCGAGGAAGTGAACGAGATCGCTGGGCAGGTGATCAAGCAGGAGTTCTTCACTGAGGAGTACGGCAAGATCTTCGACGGCGACCGTTTCTGGAAGACGATGCCCTCACCGACCGGTCTCTCCTATCAGTGGGACCCGAGCTCGACCTACGTGCAGGAGCCGCCGTTCTTTCAGAACTTCTCGCCAACGCCGCCCGCGAGGATCCCGGACATCGTCGGCGCGCGTGTGCTCGTCTCCGTCGGCGACTCGGTCACGACTGACCACATCTCGCCGGCGGGATCAATTCCCGCGGCGAGCCCCGCGGGCCAGTACCTCGTTTCGAAAGGCGTGAAGCCAGTCGACTTCAACCAGTACGGCACGCGCCGCGGGAACCACGAGGTGCTCATCCGCGGGACGTTCGCGAACATCCGCCTACGCAACAAGCTCGCCGAGAAGGAAGGCTGGTGGACGCGGCAGTTCCCGTCGGGCGAGGAGATGACGATCTACGACGCGTCGGTGCGCTATCACAAGGAGGGCACACCACTCGTTCTGTTCGCGGGCAAGGAGTACGGCAGCGGGAGCTCGCGGGACTGGGCGGCGAAGGGCCCGAACCTGATG
>DASYUC010000109.1:0-22313 GCA_036001645.1 Candidatus Limnocylindria bacterium | reverse complement strand
GAGCGGGATCGGCTGGTCGTCCTTGTAGTGCTCGGTGAGGATCTGCCACATGTGCGAGCCCGGCGACGACTGGAAAGTCCCCACGTTCCCCCAGCGGAAGTTCATGCGGTTGTAGCCGATGTGGCTGCCGCCCCAGAAGTATTTCCCGACCACGACGCTGTTGCCGCTGCCGATGGTGATCTCGCCTTCGAGGTGGGTGTGGCGGATCGCCATGATGAGCTTGTTCACGTCGAGGTCGTCGGTGATGACCTCTTCCTGGCAGGGCGCCTCGTCCTGCGGGATGACCTCGTTCGGGATCGGGTGCGTGAGCGAATGCGCGAGCTTACGTGTGCGGTCGGTGGCGTTCTCGTAGCCGAACATGCGGTCGACGATGTCCATGTTCGCGAAGAGGTTCGTGACGGCGCGCGCGTGCGGGTAGCCCTTCACGTTGTTGAAGAGGATCGGGTAGCTGCCATCGAAATGCTTCTGGATGCCGGTGAGCTGCAGGTCACCGTCGACCTCGACATCGGTCTCCATCAGCAGGCCTTCACGACGCAGCCATTCGATCGTTGCCGGCAGCGACCGGAGTGCGTCTTTCGGTGCGGGCTTCACCCCCCGCGGATCCTTCAGCTCAGTCTTGGTACGCGCGAGGTCAGCCTGCACCGTGGCCATGACGTCCTCCCGAGCGGGTTGGGCCAATGGTATGACCATTCGGCGCGGCCGCGCAAACGGCGCCGCCGTATCGTTCGCACGCGAATGCAGCTGACGTTCGCGTGCGGTGACTACGACCGTCTGCGCCCGCTCCGCGACGGACGTGTCCGCGCCGAGGGCCTCGACATCACCTTCCTCACGCTCGGCCCCGAGGAGATCTTCCACCGCCAGGTCGTGCATCACGAATTCGATGCGTCGGAGATGTCGCTCGGCTCGTACGTCACCGGGCTCGCGCAGGGCACCGCTCCCTTCGTCGCGATCCCGATCTTCCCGTCGCGCGCGTTCCGACACTCGGGTGCGTACGTGAACGTGGACGCCGGGATCGAACGGCCGGAGGATCTCCGCGGCAACCGTGTCGGCGTCGCGGAGTACCAGCTCACGGCGAACGTGTGGCTCCGCGGGATCCTCGAGGACGAGTACGGCGTACGACCGAGCGAGGTGCGATGGTTCATCGGAGGGCTCGACGAGGCCGGCCGTCGCCTCAAGCAGACGCTCGTGCTGCCACCGGAGATCCATCTCGAGGCGATCTCGAGCGACGACACGCTTTCCGGCATGCTCGAGCGCGGCGACCTCGATGCGATCTTCACGCCGAGGATGCCGGGCCCCTTCGTCGGCGGCTCCGATCGGATCCGCCGGCTGTTCCCCGATTACCGCCGCGTCGAGGCCGAGTACTTCACGCGCACACGCATCTTCCCGATCATGCACACGGTCGTGATCCGGAGAGATGTATACGAGCGCGACCGCTGGATCGCGCAGAGCCTGGTCAAGGCGCTCACCGAAGCGAAGCGGGTATGCGCGGCCACCATCTACGACACCGCCGCGCTCGCGTACATGCTGCCGTGGATGAACGAAGAGATCGAAACGGTCCGCGCGCTCATGGGCGAGGACTGGTGGCCATACGGCCTGGAGCCGAATCGGAAGACGCTCGAGACGTTCCTTCGCTACGCGGCCGGGCAGCGCATCGCCGACCGGCCGCTCGCGGTCGAGGACCTCTTCGCCCCCGAGACCCTCGACACGTTCAAGATCTGATCACTGGCACGACCCCGCGAATGTCGTGTCGGCGAACTGCTCGTACGTGATCGGACCCGTGACCAGCTTGTAGTCGAGCGCGATCTTCATCTCCGTGTCGAAGCCGGACCGACTGACGCAGCCGTCGCCAAATCCACCCTTGATGTGATCGATGACCTTGGTGACGAGAGACTTGTCGAGGCCCTGGAACTGCGCCGCCGAGGTCGTGTTGCCGAGCACGACGTCCGTCACGGCCGCCGCGCTGTTCGAGCGGATGAACTCGAGCCCCTTCTTTTGGACGTTGACCATCCGCTTGGCGAGGTCGGGTTTCGCGGCGAGAACGTCTTCACGCGTGACGAGATGGAGCGCGGCGGCCTTGTCGGAGCCGACCCACTCCCGGTGCTGCCCTGCCGCATAGAGGTCGACGAGGAAGTAACCGACGTTGTCGGTCAGCACGCGCTGGGTGATCGGCTCGAACGAGACGATCGCGTCGACGCGCCCCGACTGCAGCGCGGTGTAGAACACGGAGTTGTCTCCGCCCAGTGAGACGAGCTCGACATCCTTCTCCGGATCGAGGCCGGCCTTCTTGAGGAAGACGTTCCCGATCGCCCAGGTCGCGGCACCCGGCGTCGTGTAGCCGACCTTCTTTCCCTTCAGATCCTTGACGGCCTTCACCGTGTCCTTGAGCTGAGTGCGCACGATCAGTCCGAAGAACTCCTGGTTGTGGATCGACGCGATGACCTTGAAAGGCGCGCCCGCGAGGCGCGCGAGGGGAACGTGCACGAACGCGTACAGGCCCCAGTCGTACTGCTTGGCGATCATCGCCTGGCGCAGCGTGCCACTCGATCCGATCACGAGCTCCTGCAGCTCGATGTTCTCCTCGGCGAAGTAGCCCTTCGCGATCGCGACGAGCGTGGGCAGGTTCAGCTCGGTCGAGTTGATCCCCGTCAGCGTGACCTTGTCCATCGGGGGCTTCGGCGTCGCCGCGACGGTGCCCGTTGCCACGGCCGACGGCGTCGCCGCGACCGGCGGCGGAGCGCCGCACGCCGCCGCGAGGAGAGCGATGACGATTGCGAGCGCGGATCGATGCGCAATCACGGTGCGACCTCCCTAGCTGGTGAGAACGGCCGACGGGCGCCAGCGGAGCAGGCGGCCTTCGACCCGCTTTGCCACCTCCACGAGGAAGACGGCGAAGACCATGAGGATGAGGAGTATCAGATAGACGCGCTTGGTGTCGAGCAGGCCGGCCGCGAGGCTGAGCCGATAGCCGAGCCCGACGGACGCCCCCACGAACTCGCCGACCACCGCGCCGGTGAGCGCGAAGCTCACGCTCGTGCGAAGCGCCGCGAAGATCCAGCTGAAGACCGAGGGCAGCACGACGAACCGCGCCAGATGTTCGCGCGTGCCGCCCATGACCTGAACGACCTTCACCAGCTCGGGGTCGACCGACCGCACGCCGAGATAGGTATTGAAGAAGATCACGAAGAAGACGGTGAAGAAGCTGAGCGCGATCTTCGACGCGATCCCGAGGCCCAGCCACGGGAGCAGGATCGGCGCGACGGCGATCCGGGGGAGCGAGTTCAGGGAGACGAGGATGGGCTCGAGGAGCTCCGCGACCCTGCGCTGGTACCCGAGCGCGAGGCCGAGCGCGGCACCGCCCGCGATACCCAGAACCAGCCCGACCATCGCCTCGATGAGGGTCGTCGAGAGATCACGCCAGAGGAGGCCCGACTGCGCGTACGGACCGAGCTCCGCGAGCGAGCTCGAGGGCCGCGCCACGATCGCGGGACTCCAGAGCTGCAGGCCCAGACCGAAGCCGCCGGTGGTCAGCTCCCAGACCGCGAAGAGCGCGCCGATCAGGGCCGCGCGACGCAGCGGCAGCGACCACTTCGCGCTCACGAAGCCTTCACCGGTTCGGCGCGGAACTCGTCGCGCAGTGCCTGCCACACCGTGGTCTCGAGACGCGCGAACTCGGCGGAGCCGCGTATCTCGAATGCATCGCGAGGGTACGGCAGGCCGATCTCGTAAATGCCTTTTATCGCACCGGGGCGCCGTGAGAGGACGACGACGCGCTGCGCCAGGATGATCGCCTCGGCCAGATCGTGCGTCACGAACAGGATCGTGCGGGGCGTGAGCTGCCAGATCCGCAGCAGCTCCGATTGCAGGATCATCCGGTTCTGCGCGTCGAGCGCGCCGAACGGCTCGTCCATCAGGATCGTCTTGGGGTCGTAGGCGAGCGTGCGGACCAGCGCGGCTCGCTGCCGCATGCCGCCGGAGACCTGGTGCGGGTAGTACTGCTCGAAGCCCGCGAGACCCGCCATCTGGATCATGGCCCGGGTGCGTTCGGCGCGTTCCTTCTCGTGAACGCCGCGGATGATCAGACCGACTTCGACGTTCTGCGCGATCGTCTGCCACGGCAGGAGCGCGTCGCGCTGGAAGACAAAGCCGAGATCCCTATCGCGCCGCGCGCCCCCGCGCGCGTCTCGGTCGTCGATCAGGATCCGTCCACCGACGTCGCAGTCCGCAGGATCCAGGAGGTCCGCGATGGCGCCCAGCAGCGTCGACTTCCCGCACCCGCTCGGACCCACGATCGCGACGAACTCGCCGTGGCCGACGCGAAGCGTGACATCGCGGAGCACCTCGACGCCGGCCCGATAGCGGATACCGACGTGCTCGAGCGTGACGCTCATTACCGCGGAGCGACCCGCACGTCCACGAGCGCCGGGCGACCCTCATCGAGCGCGGCGACCGCCGCCGCGAACGTCCGCGCGAGATCGCCGGGGTCCTCCACGGGGCCGAAGCCTTCGGCCCCCAGGTCTCGCGCGAGGCCGGCAAAGTCGACCGGGGGATCGTCCAGACGCTGACCGATCCAGCGATTCTCCGTCGGACGCCCTCTCACGCGCGCGACGTGCTCCTGGTGCTCCTCGTCGTTGTAGTAGCTCCGGTTGTTCGCGATCACGAACAGCACCGGGATCCGGTGATGCGCCGCGGTCCAGAGGGCCGTCGGCGCTGCGAGCAGCTCGCCATCGCCGATGACGGCGACGACCGGCCGACCCGATCCCCGCGCGCCGAGCGCCGCGCCCACCGCGATGCCGGTCGCCGACCCGACACCGGCGCCGCCGTCATGCCCGAGGTAGCTCTTTGGCCTGGTGGAGTCCCACACCGCGGCGGGCCACGGCGCGAGCGGTCCCTGGGCGACGATCGCGTCCGCCGCGCGCTCGCCCAGCGCGACGCGAAGCGCGTCGATCGCGCGGGCGAGGAAGATCGGGCGCTCCTCCCACCGTTTCCGGTTCGCGGCGGTCCACTCGGCGCGGCGCCCGCGCGACCGTTCGGCCAGCAGGCGCGCGCGGTCCTCGGCGCGCCGGCGCGCGCTGGGCTCCTCCGCGAGCGCACGCCCCGTCGCGTCGCAGAGCGCGGCGATCGCGAGGTCCGCGCTCGCCGTGAGCGTGACGTCCGCCGCGGGAAGCGCTTGATAGTCGGCCGCCCACGAGCGTGTCGCGTAGGGCTCGAGCGTGACGTTGATGAGGCGCACCGGCGCCCCGTCGCGAAGGCGCAGCGCTCCGGCGACGTCGACCTTGTTGATCGCGAGCACCACGTCGGCGGAACGGACCTCGTCCGCGAACGCGTTCTGCGACTGCGTGCGCTGAGTCCCCTGGTGCAGCGGGTGGTCGGTCGGGAAGGCGGCCTGGCTCATGCGATCGGTGACGACGGCGGCCCCCAGGCGCTCGGCGAGCGTGACGAGGTCTTGCCAGCCCCGCTCCCCGCCGTGACCGAGGAGGATGAGCGGGCGCTCGGCGCCGACGAGCAGCGAGACCGCGCGTGCCACGGCCTCGGCATCGGGCGCCGGCCGCGACGGTGCCGCGGGGGCGGCGGGCAGCTCCGGCGGCGCGGCCAGACGCTGCTCCTGCAGTCCCACGTCGAGGCAAACGTAGACCGGCCCGCGCGGCTCGACGTGGGCGATCTGCCACGCGCGGAGGATCGCCTCGGGCATCGCGGCGACGCTCGCCGGCTGGTGCTCCCACTTGGTGAAGTCGCGGACCAGCTCACCCTGCGCGTACGCGGTGTGGATCCAGTCGATCCACGGGCGGCGGGCCGCGGCGTCCATCGGCCCCGTGCCACCGAGGACGAGCACGGGCGCGCGATCGCACCACGCGCAGAACATCGTCATCGTCGCGTGCATCAGGCCGACGTTGCTGTGCACCGCGACCGCCATGGCGCGGTCCGTGACCTTCGCGTAGCCGTGCGCGATCGCCACCGCGACCTCTTCGTGATTGCAGAGGATCATGGAGGGCCGCTCGTTGCCGAGGTAGTTGACGATGCTGTCGTGCAGGCCGCGGAACGAGGCCCCCGGCTCCAGCGCGATGTACGGCACGTCAAGCCGCCGCAGCATCTCCGCCACGACGTCGGAGCCCCACTGCGGCGGCGCCGGCGTGCTTACTTCTTGTCGAGCCCCCGATCGACCGCGCTCTGCACGAAGCTCGTGTCGAGCATCTTCGTCACGTCGTAAGCCTTCACCTTGTCGCTCTTCGCGCCAAGGATGGTCTGCGCGTCGACGAACATCTCCGGCTTCGGGAACGGCTGTGTCGCCGTGACGAGCTGGGCGTAGAAGTCGTACGTCGCGGCCATCGCCACGTCGTCGGTCGACTTGAAGTACTTCTTCAGCGTGTCGATGCCGAACTGGCGATCGGCCTTCATCCTCTTGATGCCAAGGACGAGCGAGTCGACGTAGCGCTGGACGACGGCCTTGTTCGAAGTGAGGAAGGACCGCGTCACGACCACCGACGTGTTCGCCGACGGCAGCTTCTGCGACGCGAGGTCGTAGAGCACGTGGAAGCCCGCCTTCTCCACCGCGATAGAGTCGGGCGGCTGCGAGACGCCGGCATCGATCGCGCCAGAGAGCATCGCCGCGAGGCGCTGCGACGCCGAGCCGACCGCCACGATCGTGACGTCCTTGTCGGGGTCGAGCCCCATCTTCTTCAAGGCGGCGCGGGTGGCGATATCGGACGACGATCCCACCGACGACACGCCGACCTTCTTGCCCTTGAGGTCGGCGATCGTCTTGATCGGCGCGGCGACCTCGAGGACGAACGGGTAGACGCCCGCGAGCTGCGCGACGATCACCAGGTCGGCGCCCTCCGCGTTCGCGGAGAGGACCTCCGAGCCGCCGACCTGCGCGACCTGCACCTGGTTGGAGATGAGCGCAGGCACGCCCTGCGCGCTCGCGATGTTCTGCAGATCGCCGATCTCGAGCGCGTTCTGCTCGAAGAAGCCGCCTTCCTTCGTGGACCAGAGCGGCAGCTCGTCGCCGATGACGTTGCTGTACGACACGACGAGCTTGAACGGAGACGGCTTTGGCGTCGCCGTGGCCGCGGCGGAGCCGCCGACCGTCGGCGAGGGCGAGGGAGTGACCGCGGTGCCGCCACACGCAGCGGCGAGCACGAGTGTCGCGACCGAAAGAGCGAGAGCACGGCGCATGAGGCACCTCCCACACGGTCGGAACGGGTCCGGCGAATGGTAATACCATTTCGCCGATGCGATACGGGGACCTTCGCGGGTGGATCGCCGCGGCGCGTGAGATCGGCGAGGTGCGCGACGTCCGGGGCGCGTCCTGGGAGGAGGACATCGGCCGGATCACCGAGATGCTCCATCACACCGACGACTCCCCCGCCGTCCTGTTCGACGACATTCCGGGCTACCCGAAGGGCCAGCGCATCCTCGTCAACGCGAACGCGACGCGCCGGAGGCTCGCGCTCACCTTCGGTCTTCCGCTGGACATCGAGCGCCGGCCGCTCATGGACGAGTTCCTCCGTCTGACGGAGTCCGATCGCGCTCTGCCCCCGCGCATCGTCAAGGACGGCCCGGTCTTCGAGAACGTGGTGCGCGGCGCCGACGTCGACGTCCTGAAGTTCCCCTCGCCGTTCTGGCATCCGCTCGACGGCGGCCGCTACATCGGCACCGGCGTCGTGGACGTCATGAAGGACCCGGATAGCGACTGGGTGAACCTCGGCACGTATCGCGTGATGGTCAAGGACGCCAGGCACGTCACCGTGTTCATCTCACCGGGCAAGCACGGACGTCAGTTCCGCGATGCGTACTTCAAGCGCACGCAGCCCTGCCCGATCGCTGTCGTCGTCGGGGTGGAGCCGCTGCTCTTCATCGCCTCGACGCTCGAGATCGCGCAGGGCGTGTCCGAGTACGACTGGACCGGTGGCATCCGCGGCGAGCCGTACGAGGTCGTCATCGATCCGATCACGAAGCTCCCGATCCCGGCCGCGGCGGAGATCGTCCTCGTCGGCTTCCTCCATCACGACCGGCTCGGGCCGGAGGGTCCCTTCGGCGAGTGGACCGGGTACTACGCCTCGGGCGAGCGAGCCGAGCCGGTGCTGGAGGTCGAAGCGATCTACCACCGGAACGACCCGATCATGCTCGGGGTCCCGCCGAACAAGCCGCCGTACGAGCCGCATCGGTACCGGGAGTACCTGCGCTCGGCGCTCCTGCTGCGCGAGCTGAAGGCGGCGGGCGTGCCGGGCGTGACGGACGCGCACTGCTTCGGGGTCGGCGGGTGCCGCCTGTTCAACGTCGTCGCCATCGAGCAGCGCTACGCGGGACACGCGCGACAGGCGGGTCACGTCGCAGCGATGTGCCGCGTCGGTGCGTACCTCGGACGCATCGTCGTGGTCGTGGACGACGACATCGACGTCACCGATCTGAACGACGTGATGTGGGCGATCCTCACGCGCTCCGACCCGGAGCGATCGCTCGACATCATCCACCGCGCATGGTCCGGCCCGCTCGATCCCGCCATCCATCCCGACCAGAAGGGGCACAACTCGCGGCTCATCATCGACGCGACGAAGCCGTGGGAATGGCGTGACAAGTTCCCGATCGCGATCGGACCCGACGCCGAGACGAAACGCGAGACGCGCAAGAAGTGGGGCTGGATCCTCGAGAAGGCGGTCGCCGACGCCCTGCGCGAAGCCGAGGCGGCGCCGGCGGAGTGACAGCCACGAACGGCGACCGGCCGAAGTTCCTCGTCGACCCGTACCTCGAATGGGTCGCCACCGAAGGCGTGCCTGTCCACCAGGACTTCGGCTTCGATCTGCTGTCGCTCGACCTCGCGCCCTGGGGGCGCATGGACGCGCGCGGCGCGTACGCGCACGCGCTCGGCCGCGGCGACTTCGTGAACATGTACGTCTGCGAGATCGCGCCGGGCAGGCAGACCGCGCCGCAGAAGCATCTCTTCGAGGAGGTCGTGTACGTGCTCGCCGGCGGAGGCAGCACGACGGTCCAGATGCCCGACGGCGAGGAGCGATCGTTCGAGTGGCACACCGGCAGCCTGTTCGCGCTGCCGCTCAACGCGCGCTACACGCACTTCAACGGCAGCGGCCAGAAGCCGGCGCGCTTCGTATCGACGACGAACCTGCCGATGGTGATGAACGTCTTCCGCAACGACGCGTTCATCTGGAACAACGACGAGGTGTTCCCGGAGCGCTTCGGCGATCCGCAGCACTACCGCGGCGACGGCACGTTCATCCCGATGCGGCCCGGCCGCCACATGTGGGAGACGAACTTCGTGCCCGACCTGCGGACGTTCGACCTCGTGACCTGGAAGGAGCGTGGCGCCGGCGGGAGCAACATCATGTTCGTCCTCGCCGACGGCACGATGCACGCGCACATCTCGGAGATGCCGGTGGGCACGTACAAGAAAGGCCACCGCCACGGCGCCGACTTCCACGTCTTCGCGGTGACCGGCACCGGCTACAGCCTGTACTGGTACGAGCGCGACGCGGACTTCAAGCGTTTCGACTGGAAGCACGGCTGCGTCTTCGCGCCGACGGACGGGCTGTATCACCAGCACTTCAATACGAGCCCCGAGCCGGCGCGCTATCTCGCGGTCGCCTTCGGCGGCCTGCGCTACCCGACGCTCGCCGACAAGCGCGCGACGTTCACCGGAATGGACGTGAGCGTGAAGCAGGGCGGGCGCCAGATCGAGTACGAGGACGAGGATCCGCGCATCCGCCGGATCTACGAGGATGAGCTCCGGAAGAACGGCGTCCCCTCGCGCATGGGCGAGTTCCTCCCCGCCTGATCCGCTTCCACGACCACGACGCGGCCGACGAGCCCGACGAGCCGGGGCGGCCCGAGGCGTTCCTCCAACCCGACGACGTCGTGCTCACGACGGTCGGCATCGATATCGGATCGACGACGTCGCACGTCATGCTCGCGCGCCTCCGGCTGCAGCGGCTCGCCGACGCCCTGTCGAGCCGCTACGTCGTCGTCGAACGCGAGGTCATCCACCGCTCCGCGATCCGGCTCACGCCCTTCAAGGCCGACGGGCTCATCGACGTCGCCTCGCTGGAAAGCTTCGTCGCCGCGTCGTACGCGGCGGCGGGGCTGCGACCCGACGAGGTCGACACCGGCGCGGTGATCCTCACCGGTGTGGCGCTCGAACGCGGGAACGCGCGCGCCATCGACGAGCTCTTCGCCGCGCAGGGCGGCCGCTTCGTCTGCGCCACGGCCGGCCATCGGCTGGAGGCGATCCTCGCCGCGCACGGATCGGGGGCCGTCGCGCGGTCTCGCGAGCGCGGCACGACCGTGCTGAACATCGATGTCGGCGGCGGGACGACGAAGCTCGCGCTCTGCGTCGGTGGCGTGGTGCGCGCGGCGAGCGCGATCGCCATCGGAGCGCGGCACGTCCCGCTGCCGGTCGCGGAGCTGGCCGACGCGATCGTCGCGGCCGCGAATGGCCGCGGGACGCCCCGCGATCTGCTGCCGCCGCTGCCGGAAAGTCCCCGGCCCGACGAGATCGTCCTCTCCGGCGGCGTGAGCGAGCACTTCTACGGGCGCGACCTGTCCGCCCACGGCGATCAGGGCCTCGCGCTCGCGCGCGCGCTCGAGGCGCGGCGCGCACTGCTGCCCGCGCCCGTCGTGGTGGGGAGCGAGGGCATCCGCGCAACGGTCGTGGGGGCGTCGCAGTTCACGGTGCAGCTCTCGGGGAGCACGATCTTCGTGTCCGCGCCGGACGCGCTGCCGGTCCGCAACGTTCCCGTCGTGCGCGCCGAGGTGAGCACGCTCGCGGCGGCGGCCGCGGCGGTCGACGGCGCAGGCGCGATCGCGCTCGCGATCCCCTGGCGCGGCGCTCCGCAGCACGCCGCCCTTCGCGCGCTCGGAGAATCGATCCTCGCCGCGGCGGGCGCGCACCGTCCGCTCGTCGTCGCGCTCGACGCCGATGTGGCGCACACGCTCGGGCGCATCCTGGTCGATGAGCTCGGCGCGGCCGGCGCGCTCATCGTCGTGGACGGGCTCGACCTGCGAGACCTGGACTACGTCGACATCGGCGAGGTCGTGCGACCCGCGGGCGTCGTGCCCGTGGTGATCAAGTCGTTGGTGTTCGCCGCGGGCTAGGAGTCCTAGCTGAACTCCTCCTAGACCTTCGTCACACCACGTGCGCGTAGCCACTGGTCTGGAGAGAGCCCGCCGAGTGCGGTGTGGGGTCGGTCGGCATTGTACGTAGCGACCCAGCGATCGATGGCGTAACGGCGGTCGTCCTCGCCTCCCCAGCGCTCACCGGAGTGCACGCACTCGATCTGCAGCGTGCGGATGAATCGCTCGACACGCCCATTCGTCCAAGGGTGGTAAGGCCTGGTGCGCGTCCAGCGCAGCCCTAGCTCCGCGCAGGCCGCGGCAAAGATTTTCTTGTAGCCGCTGCCGTTGGCGGTGAGCACGCGCCGCACGCGGATCCCGTGCGCATCGAAGTGGGCGACCGCGTTGCGCACGAAACCCGCGCAGTCGAGCGCGCCGAGTCCGGAGCGGACCTCGACGTAGCTGCGCCGGCTCGCGGCATCGAGGGCGATGTGGGCGTGATCCCAGCCGACGAAGCTGCGGTGATTGCGGCGCCAGACATAGTGCTTGCCTCCGCCGCGGGCAAGGCTGCCGAGGCTCTTGATGTCGATTTGGACGACCTCGCCGGGCTCGTTCGCGACGAAGACGCCGCGCACCGGGCGCTCGAGAGGAAACAGTCGGCGCAGTTGGTGCGCGCCAAAACGCCGCAGCACGCGATAGGCAGTCCGTCGGCTCATCCGACAGAGCGGACCGATGCGGTCTGGTCCCCAGCGGCGCTCCATGCGCAGCGTGAGCAGCTCCGCCTCACGCTCTGGTGGCGTGCGTCGCGGTGAGCGGAGTGGTCGACAAGTCCGATCCTCGAGCTCGTCGCGCCGTCGACGCCAGCGGTACACCGTCTGACGGCTGACGCCCATCTGGCGCGCAGCCTCGGCGACACCGAAACGCTCGGCCTTCTCGAGCAGGGTGCGACGAGACAGCGGGGTGGTGCGAGCGGTACGGTACAAAGCGGTCCTCCGATCTTCGGTGTGGTCCTGAACACCCGCACCTTAGTCGGAGGGCTCTTTTGTGACGTACCTCTAGGAGGAGTTCACCTAGCGCGCCGCGAAGATCGGCACGAACATGCCGCTCGCGAAGAAATGGGTCAGGATCGCCGCGAACACGAAGCCGACGATGAGGAGAACGCGGCGCCAGGTCCCGCGGCGATCGCGGAAGCCAGAGAGCTGGATGAAGACATCGGCGAGATAGACCGTCGAGTACGCGACGTTCGCGAGGACCGCCAGCAGGAACAGACCGAGGAGCCCATCGAACGTCAGGGAAGATCTGGAGGTCGGCCAAGCGCCCACGAAGTGCGCTCCGACCACGGCGGCCAGGACCGCGTTGTAGAGCGGCCGGCGCAGCTCCCAGTACCGGAGCGCATCAGTGATGACCTCACGCAGATGTGGAACGACGTCCTGCGACATCAAACCCAGTCTGCGCCAGCTTGGCCGAGAACAAGATCCGCTTTCCTCCGCCACACATGGGGGACGTCGCGCATGATCAGCGCGCAGTCGAGCTCGACGCTTCCCGGCGGAAATCGCGTCACGTTCTCGAAGTAGGTCGTCTGGACCCAGTCGACCTGGAGGGGCGCGACGCGCCAATCGTTCGTATCCAGGTAGAGCGCATCGAGGCGTGATCGAGCCCGCGTGACCGAATACCCGAGCGCACCGCCGCGGAAGAAGGCGGAGGCCTCCTCGAGCGAGGCGAAGGCCGACCTCGCCGGCAGCGACGAGGCGGCGTGGGCGCGCAGGCCGACCTGAAGGCCGTCGGCGGCCCGCATGTCCAGACGCACCGTGGTGTGGTCGTCGTCGACCACGAACCGCGCCGGGCCGTGCTCGCCGGGGAAGAGCCGACCACCCGCCCAGCGATTGAGCGCGGAGTCGGAGTCGCGCCGCGCGATGTAGACGCTCTCCTCCTGCCTCCCGTGCGCGTCGCGCCGGTACACGGCGACGCGGTGTGCGGCGTTCTCGCTGCTCGCGCCGATCGCGAGCGGCAGCCATGACGGCCGCTCGTTCTCGAGCCGGATCAGGCAGACGCCGGCGATCGCATGGCCGTTCGCGAGCTTCGGCTCGAAGGGGGCCGGGAGCGTGCGCCGCATGACCTCCGGGTCGACGCGAAAGTTCACCAGGATGCGGCGCCGGATCGTCCCCTGAACACGGTCCAGCGTCATCGCGGTGCGAAGAGCCGCAGGTCGCGCAGCGTGAACGGCCCGAGCGCCGGCAGCTCCGCTCTGATCGCGGCCTCGCTGAATGGCGTCGCGGGCGCGAGGTCGGCCGGCAACGCCATGCACGGCGGACTCGCCTCGCTCACGCCCTCCGACAGGATCCGCACCTGGGCGATCGAGACGAGGGGGATCGTCATGAGCCGCTCGAAGCACCACGCGAACCCGTAGTGCAGGACCACCGGCAGGCGGAACACGAGCGGGCGGCGGCCGACGGCGGCTGCGACGCGCTCCACCGCCTCGCGTATCGGCAGCTCCACAGGACCGACGACGGCGACCGTCTGTCGCGAGAGCCGAACGTCGACGAGCGCCGCACGCATGACGCGAACGAGGTCGTGGATCACGATCGGTCGCATCGTGCGCGGGCGCAGTCCGACGAGCGGAAAGATCGGGAACGTGTAGAAGCCGCGCGTCAGGTGCTCGAGCAGGTGATCGCCGCGCCCGTACAGCACGCTCGCCTTGAGCACGGTGTAGTCGAGCCCGGACGTCCGTACGATCTCCTCGGCCGCCCACTTCGATTCGTGGTACGCGCTGCCGCAGTCCGGGCGTGCGCGCAGGAAGCTCATGTAGACGAGCTTTCGGACGCCGGCGCGCCGCGCCGCCGCCACGACCGCCGCGGTACCCGCGACATGGACGCGCGCATAGGTCTGCCGGCCGATCTGCCGGTTGATGCCGGCGCAGTGCGCGACGGCCACGCAGCCCTCGAACGCGGCGGCGAGGGCGTCCTCATCGTCGGATGACGCCGCGACGAAACGTGCTCCGGCGGCGTGGCGAACGCTCTCATCGCGGCGATCGACGCCGCGCGAAACGATCACGACCTCGTGGCCGTCCGCCAGGAGGGCGCGGGCGAGGTGTCCTCCGACGAATCCGGTGCCGCCCGTGATCGCGACCCTCACGACGCCACCTTCCGACCGCTGCGCCGCCGTTGCCGGAACTGCGTCGGGCACACCTGGCTCAGGAAGTCGCCGACGTGCGCCGCCAGCTGATCGGGCTCGAGCCGGTAGAAGATCCGGTTCCCATCGCGCCGTTCGCTGACGAGGTCCGCGGCTTTGAGGATCGCGAGATGCCGCGAGATCGCTGGAGCCGAGATCTCGAACCGCGCGGTGATCGCGCCCGCCGCGAGCTCTCCCCGCTTGAGCTCCTGGAGGATCTGGCGTCGCGTGGGGTCAGCCAGAGCGCGGAAGACGCGCGCGGTGTCCTTCACAGTTTCACAATTTAGCACATCTGCTAAATAGATGAAGGCCGCGAGCGGTCTAGTGCTGGTCCTTGATACCTTTCGGCACCCTTTCGCCGGCGCGTACCGCCACCGCGAGGCGGTTCTCCGGCGGAGGGATCGGGCAGTTGTAGTGCGGTGAGAAGACGCACGCCGGGTTGTACGCGCGATTGAAGTCGACCACATAGCGACCGTCGCTCTGCGGCTTCAGGTCGAGGTAGCGCATCCGATAGGACTCACGCCCGCTGGTCTCGTCGCTGAAGTAGAGATCGAGCGCGTCGGGCGCGACGCCGGGCTCGCGCAATCGAAGCGCCGCGAGGCGGCAGGCGACACCACCGACCGCGAAGCGGAACCAGCCGGCGCGCGTCGCCGCGCGGTCGTGCTCGCGGGTCGACCCGATCGCGAGGTCCGCGGGGTCGGGCTCGAGCGCGAGCACGAAGCGGAACGCGGGGTCGTACGGGAACCAGTCCGGCAACAGGTCCGCCTTCGGTGCCTCGGCGTCGAGCACCACGACCGCCGGCACGTTCTGATGCGAGAGACGCAGCCGGTACCGGCCGGCGTCGATCGTCCGGGGACCGCCGGGCTCGCCGTCGACCCGAAAGCCGTCGGGCAGCGCTTCGATGACGTGGCCCTCGAGCCGCAGCGTCTCGCCGACCGGCAGCTCGCGACGCGCGACCGCAGCGAGATAGGACGATGGTCCGCGCAGCCAGGCCCGATGCTCCTCGCGGGACCGCTCGACCTCGTCGCGCGCCCGCTCGATGTCGCGGACCTCGGCGCTCATGGGGCCACCGTACGCGAACGGCCGATGCTGAGCGTCGCCCGCGCGCGCGGCGTCGACAGGGCCACCGCGAAGTAGAGAGCGAGACTCCCGATCGCGACGATCTGGAACATCGCGCCGAGCCCCACCGCGTCGGCGACGACGCCGCCGACCGCGGGCCCGAGGATCCCGCCGATGTCGAGGCCCGCGTTATAGACGCCGCTCGCGACCCCGACGTCATGTCCCTCGGAGCGGACCTCCGCCACCGTGGCCGAGCTCGTCACCCGCAGGAGCCCGCGACAGACGCCGTTGACCGCGAAGAGCACGACCAGCGCGCCGAAGGTGGGCAGCACGGGGATGAGCAGCGTCGACGCGCCCATGAGGATCACGCCCCAGAAGTTCACCGTGCGGTGGTCGACGTAGCGGAACACGCCGGCAGAGATGAAGCGGATGAACGTCGCCGCGCTCGACTTGAGTCCCTTGAGCGCGCCGGACGCCGCGAGCGGCAGGCCCACCGCGAGGCCGAACAACGCGAAGAACGAATCGATCGCGTCCGAGATCACGTTGATGTACAGCACGACCACGGTCGCGAGCCACACGCGCGCGTCGACACTCCGGTGCGCCGCGAACAGGCCGCGGAGCCCCGCGGCGCGCGGCACCTCGTGCTCCGGCGCGGCGATCGGGGGAAGGCGCAGCACCGCGAGCGCCGCGAGCGCGGGCGGGAAGCCGAGCACGGCGAGCGCCGCGCCGACGCCGAAGCGATCCGCGAGCGCGCCGCCCAGGAACGCGCCGATCGCATAACCAGTCGAGAGCGACGCCGTGTACCAACCCATCGTGACGCCCGCCCTCTTGCCGCCGGTGAGGTCGATCGTGGCCGCGAGGTTGATGGTCCCGAGCGCGCCGAAGGCGTAGCCGTGCACGACCGTGAGCACGACGACGACCGGCAGCACGCCCCCGGCGAACGCGAAGCCGCTCGTCGCGATCGTGAAGACGACGAGCCAGAGCGCGAGCTGCCGCCGAGCCCGCGCCGGGCGATACGCGGCACCGCTGGGCACCCGCGAAGCGAGACGGAAGATCGCGAACAGCGCCGACAGCGATCCGATCGAGGGCAGCGCGTATCCGTACGCATCCAGATACGGCGCGTAGAGCAGGTTGATCGTCCCCTCGGCCGTCGTGACGATGGCCGCGAGGACGTACTGCAGCAGGAGCGCGATGGTCAGAGCGCGGGCGCCGCGCTCACGCGCGCGGCTCGGGTCCGGTCCAGCGGCGGAAGAGCGTGTGCTCGATGCCGAGCTGGTCGAGCGCCTTGCCGACGCTGTGGTCGACCAGGTCCATGAGCGTCGTCGGCTTCTGGTAGAACCCCGGCACCGGAGGCAGGATCACGGCGCCTGCGAGGGCGAGCTCGTGCATGAGGCGCAGGTGGTTCGCGTTGAGCGGCGTCTCGCGCACCATGAGCACGAGCTTGCGGCGCTCCTTCAGGTGCACGTCCGCCGCGCGCACGATGAGGTTGTCATCCAGTGCGTTCGCGATCGCCGCCATCGTGCGCATGCTGCACGGCGCCACGAGCATGCCCGCCGTCAGGAACGTGCCGCTCGCGAGCGATGCCGCCAGATCCTTCTCGTCATACACGACGTCGGCGAGCCCGACGACGTCGTCGTAGCTCCGATCCGTTTCGTACGAGAGCGTGGCTTTCGCGCCGGACGACACGATGGCGTGCAGCTCGACCGAGCGGTCCTGACGGATCACCTCCAGGGCGCGGACCCCGTAGATCGCACCCGACGCGCCCGAGATTGCGACGACGATCCGGCGCGGAGCGCTCACCTGACTACCGGCGGTGCGCGCGCACCAGCCGCGGCGCGGGGAGCGCGGCGGGCTTCTCGGCATCGGTGCGCTCGGCGAGGCGCCGGCGCAGTCGCTTTTCGAAGTCGGAGAGGTGCACCAGCATGATCTCCCGAGCGCCCTCCGGATCGTGGCGGCGCACGGCCTCGATGATCTCCTCGTGCGCCTTCTGCGTCGCACGTCCCGACTTCTGATCCCGCAGGTCGCGGATGCTCGGGACGAGCAGCTCGCGGTACGCCTCGACCGTCGCGTAGAGGACCTCGTTGCCCGCCGCCCGCGCGAGCTCGACGTGGAAATCCATGCTCGCGTCGGCGTGCGTGATCGGCTCGCGCAGCAGCGGCCGGGCGCGGTCGACGTTCTGCTGCAGCCGGCTGACCGCGGCGGCGTCCGCGCGCTGCGCCGCCAGCTCCGCGGTCGCGGCTTCGACGACCTTGCGGGCCTCGGCGAGCTCGGAGAGCGTCATGCGCCGCAGCTTGATGAGCGTCGAGATCGACTCCGCGACGCGGTCGGTGTTCGCCTCTTCGACGAACGCGCCGCCCATCGCGCCCACCTTCACGCGGATGAGGCCCCGCGCCTCGAGGACGCGCAGCGCATCACGGACGGTGATGCGCGAGACGCCGAACTGCTCGGCGAGTTCCCGCTCCGATTGGAGGCGGTCGCCGGGAGAGAGCTCGGTGGCGAAGATCGCGCGCTCGATCTGAGAGACGATCTCGCCCGACGCACGCGACTGCCGTATCGGCGTGAACACGAGCGGAATGGTATGACCAATCCGCGCCACGCGGAGCGTCTAGTCCAGGTCGTCGAGACGGCCGGCGGCGCGCGCGCGCTCGACGGCGTCCGTCCAGGTCTTCACCGTGACCGCGCGCTGCACGAGGCCCGCGCGCACGCGGGCGAGCTCGTCGGCGGAGTACTCGTGCGGCTCGCCGAGCGACGCGGCGACCTGGAGCCGCTCCGCGCTCTCTTCGAGGAACAGCGCCGCGGTCACGCAGTCGGGGATGTCCTCGCCAAGGACGACGGCGCCATGGCCGCGCAGGAGGAGCGCGCGCGCGGCGCCGAGGTCGCGCGCGACCGCCTGGCCGAGGGCATCGGTGCGGACGAGCTCGGGGTCGTCGTACACCGGGACCGTGCCGCCGAACCACGCGCCGGCGTTCGACGCGACGACGAGCGGGCGGCCCGCGACCGCGAACGCGGTCGCCGCGCGCGGATGGAAGTGCGCGACGCTCCCCGCATCGCGCCGCGCGCGGTAGATCGCCAGATGCAGTGGTGTCTCCGACGGCGGCTCGCGATCGCCGATCGGCTTGCCGTCCGTGAGCCGGACGGCGGCGACCTGATCGGGTCGCGACGAGATGCGGCTGGAGCCGCGGTCGTTGATGTACACGGTGTCGCCGTCGCGCACCGAGATGTGGCCGTGCATGTCGAAGAGACCCGCCAGCGCAAGCACGCGCGTGGCGGTCGCCACGAGGGTCCGAAGGTCGGCGCGGTCGGCGCGGTCGGCGCGGTCGGCGCGGTCGCTCACGTCGGATAGCCCTCGGGCGACTCCTCGCTCGTCCAGTGGCCGCTGCGCATGTAGCGGCGCCGGTACCGAAGAAGGGGATCGACGCGGCGCTCATCGATCTGATGCGCGGCCACCTCGCCGACGAAGAGCAGATGGTCGCCGGTCTCGACCGACCTGGCGACACGGCACCACAGGATCGCGATGCTGCCGGCGACCGCGGGGGCGCTCAGTCCCTCGGGCGGCTCCACGACGGGGATGCGCAGCGTCGCGAACTTGTCCGGGCCGGCCGCGGACTTCCCGGCCGCCGCGGCCAGCTCCTGCTGCGAGTCGTGCAGCAGCGAAACGCTGAACTGCCCGCTCTCGCGGATGAGCCGCGTCGTGCGTGAACCGTGATGCTCGGCGACCGCGACCATCGCGGGCGAGAGCGATACGTACATCGTCGTGCCCGTCGCGCAGGAGCGCTCGCCCGCGTGCGCCGCGCCGATGATCGCGACGGGGTGCGCGATGCGCGACAGCACGAGCCGCGCGATGGCGTAGACGTCGTCCTTCGTCTCGGCGGTCATCGCGCGCCGGTCAGCGCTGCGGGCGCCACGCGTCGAAGTGACGCTCGAGCCGCTGCAGGATGTACGTGAGCAGCATCCCGGTCGACGCGATGAAGAACAGCCCAGCGAAGACCTTGGAGCTCTGGAACGTCGCGCCGGCGATCGCCATCATGCGGCCGATCCCATACTGCGCGGCGACGAGCTCGCCGACCACGACACCGATGAGCGCGTGCCCGATGCCCAGGCGCAGGCCGGTGAGGATGAACGGCACCGATCCGGGGAGCGCGATCGTCTTGAAGATGACGAGATCCCCCGCGCCCAGCGAGCGCGCGACGCGGATCAGATGCGAGTCGAGATTGCGGACACCGGCCGTGGTGTTGATGAGGACGGCGAAGAACGCGCCGAGGAAGATCACCGCGATCTTCGACTCAACGCCGATGCCGAGCCAGATGATGAACAGCGGCAGGAGCACGATGCGCGGCGTCGCGTACAGGAACGTGACGAACGGGTCGAGCGCGTAGCGAACGCGCGGGTACCAGCCGAGGAGCAGGCCCAGTGGGATCGCGGTCGCCCCGGCGAGGAAGTACCCGATGAAGAACTCCTGGCCCGACACTGCGAGATCACGCGCCAGCTCGCCGTCCGCGATCAGCTCCCCGAAGGCCTCAAGGACGTCGGTGGGCGCGGGGAGGAACAGGCGCGACACGATGCGCGCCGAGCCGACGGCCTGCCAGACACCAAAGAAGATGAGCACCGCCGCGGTCCCGATGACCAGCTGCTCGTGCCGGCGGTACCACGTCTGCGACGGGAGCGGCGTGGTGATGACCTTCGGGTGGTCGTGCGGGACACGCGTGACCATCTCCGGGACCACGTCCGTCATACCCATGCCGCTGGTCACGTCGAGCGACTGGTACACCGTGTCGTACTTCGTCTTTTCGGCGCGTTCCGCCATCTACGCGGTCGCGGCCAGCGTGTCGCGGGCCGCCTCCTCGCGGATGCTCTCCCAGATGCGCGTCTCGATCTCGAGGAAACGTGGGTCTCGTTTGACGCGGAGGTCGCGCGGCCGTGGGACGTCGACCTTGAGGACCTCCTTCACCCGGCCGGGCCGCGCGGAGAAGACGATCACGCGGTCCGCGAGGTACACGGCCTCGACGATGTCGTGCGTGATGAACAGCGCGGTCTTGCGGGTCTCGTTCCAGATGCGCAGCAGCTCCTGCTGCATCGTCTCGCGGGTCTGCGCGTCGAGCGCCGCGAACGGCTCGTCCAGCAGAAGCACCTCGGGATCGACGGCGAGAGCCCGCGCGAGATTCGCGCGCTGCTGCATACCGCCGGACAGCTCGAGCGGATAGGACTCCTCGAAGCCGGTGAGCCCGACCAGATCGATGAAGCGCTTCGCGCGCTGCCGCGCCTCCCCCTTCGGCAGATCGAGAAGCTCCGCGCCGTACATGACGTTCCCCGTCACCGTCCGCCACGGCAGCAGGCTCGGCTGCTGGAAGACCATCCCGCGGTCGTGCCCGGGCCGCTCGATCCGCTTTCCGTCGAGGGTGAGCGAGCCCGACGTGAGCGGTATCAGGCCGTCGACCGCATTGAGGAACGTCGTCTTCCCGCAGCCGGAAGGTCCGACGATCGCGACGAACTCGCCCTCGCCGACCTCGAGCGTGGCGCCGTCGACGGCGAGGAGCATGTCCCCGTAGCGCTGGCGGCGGTGATGGATGACGACGTCGCGCGCCTGGAGCTTCATCCCGGCAGAAGTGTGCGCCTCCCCGTCGGCCTTGGTCCAATGGTATTAACATTCCGCCCCGAACCGGGGCCGTCCCTGGTACGTATGTAGAGATGGCCGCGCGAACGCGGCCTCTGGAGGTGCGGGGTGGAGCGCAAGCTCGTCGTAGCCCTAGCGGTATTCGGCCTGATGTTCGCCGCCTGCGGCGGCACGACTCCGACCACACAAGCGAGCCCGACGGTGGCCGCATCGGCGAAGCCGACGACGACGGAATCGCCGGACGCCGTCATGGCGCGATTGTACGAGGCCGCGAAGGCCGAAAAAGAAGTGCAGATCTACTCGTCGATGAACTCGGACGACGGGAAGAAGGTCTTTCCGAAGTTCGAGGAGAAGTTCCCCGGCGTGAAGGTCGTGCACACACGCGCTTCCGGCGAGGTGCTCACGACCAAGGTCGTGACCGAGAAGAAGGCGGGCCAGGACCTGTTCGACGTGGTGGAGTCGAACCTCTTCGAGGTCGGCTACATCATCGATCAGGGCTACACGCAGAAGTACGTGGTCGCGTCCGCCGCCGACTACCCGGCCGAGGTCAAGGACGCGAGCGGCGCCTTCATCGCGGCGCGGCTCAACAACGACATTCCCGGCATCAACACCCAGAAGCTGCCGGCGGGCGTGACGATCAAGACCTGGAAGGATCTCTGCAATCCGGCGCTGTCGGGAAAGATCGCGGTCGAGCAGGGCGACGTCGTCGTCTACTCGGCGCTGCGCAAGATCCTCGGCGACGCCGAGGCGCAGGCGACCCTGAAGTGCATCGCCGCGAACAAGCCGTCGCTGCGGAGCGGACACACCGAGATGGCCAACCTGCTCGCCGCCGGCGAGTTCGCGGTGACGCTGTCGTCGAACGGCCACCGCCTGGCGCAGCTGAAGTACGAGGAGAACAAGCCGATCTCATGGGGTCAGACCGACCCGATCATCACCGACGTGCAGGGCATGGTGCTGGCGGACAAGCCGCCGCACCCGAACGCCGGCAAGCTCCTCATGGAGTGGCTGACCTCGACGGACGGCCAGAAGGCGATCCAGGCGACGGGCCGTGTCCCGGCGAACCCGAAGGTCTCGCCGAAGTATCCGGACCTCAACAACTGGGCGAAGATCTTCTACGTGAGCCTGGCGCTGCGCGCGGACTTCGACAAGGACCAGGCGTTCTGGAACAGCACGCTGGGCGTCAAATAGCGACGTAACCTCCGACTGATGGCGACCACGAGCGTCGCGCGCCGCGCCGGGATAGCGCTTCCGGCGTGGCGCGCGGAGTTCCTCATCGTCGGCGCGGCGGTCCTCCTGCTGGCCTACCTCACGGTCGTCCCGCTCGCGATGCTCGTGCTCGGCGCCGTCTCGGCGTCGGGCAGCGCGCTGGACTTCAAGTTCACGACGCGCTTCCTGGAGCGAGTCCTGACCGACC
>DASYUC010000108.1:0-5887 GCA_036001645.1 Candidatus Limnocylindria bacterium | reverse complement strand
CAGCGCTTCGATGGCATAGATGTTCCCCACTCCGGCGATGCCGCGTTGGTCCAGCAGCAGCGGCTTGATCGCGGACCGGGCGCGCCGCTGCAGGAACTCGCGCAGCCAGCGCGTCGTGAAGCGCGCGGTGAGCGGCTCGATCCCCAGCACGCGACGGAGGGGCAAGCGCGCACGCGGAGCGTCCTCGGGGGGGTCCTCGGGGGGCGAAGCCCCCTGGTAGCTGTTCTCCGCGAGATCGGCGCGGTCGACGATCGCCATGCGCCCGAACTTGCGCGTATCGGAGAAGCGCAGGACGGTGCCATCCGCGAAGGGGATGACGGCGCGCACGAACGTATCGTCGGGCGCGCCAGCCTCGCGGAAGAGCAGCTTTCCGGTCATGCGCAGTGAGACGATGAGCGCCTCACCGCCGTCGAGCTCGAGCACGACGAACTTCCCGCGCCGGCCGACGCCGGTGATCTCGCGTCCGCTGAGCCGCGTCGCGAAGTGCGCCGCCGGCACGGGCTCGGTCACGCGATGCCAGAACGACTCGAATCCCGCGACTCGCCGGCCGATGACGAGCTCGCGCAGCTGCCGCGCGATGGTCTCGACCTCGGGCAGCTCAGGCATGCGTGGTCGCGGGCTGCTGGATGCGCGTCATCTCGTCCCAGTTCGTGCCGACGCGGACATCGACGACGACGGGAACGTCGAGCGGATACGCCGCCGACATCTCGTCGCGGAGCACCTGCGCGGTCGCATCCACGGCGTCGCGCGGGAGCTCCACGACGAGCTCGTCGTGGACCTGCAACATGACGCGGGCCGGTGACTCCGTCTCGGCGAGGCGGTCGTATACCCGGCGCATCGCGATCTTCATGATGTCGGCCGCGGTGCCCTGGATCGGCATGTTGATGGCCATGCGTTCGGCGGCGCTGCGGATCGCGGAGTTCGGACTCGTCATGTCGGCGATGTACCGCCGGCGTCCGAGCAGCGTTTCGACATAGCCCTGCTCGATGCAGAATGCCTTCGTCTCGATGACGTAGCGCCGGACCTGGGCGTAGCGCTTGAAGTACTCCTCGATGAAGCGCTGCGCCTCCTCGCGTGGCATGCCCATCCGCCACGCGAGGCCGAAGTCGCTCATGCCATACACGATCCCGAAATTGAGCATCTTCGCGACGTCGCGCTGCTCGCGGGTGACCGCATCCTCAGAGACGTTGAATCCGGCGGCGGCCGTCCGGCGGTGCACGTCGGCGCCTTCGCGGAACGCCGCGGTGAGGGCGGGGTCTCCGGACATGTGCGCAAGGACGCGCAGCTCGATCTGCGAGTAGTCGGCGGCGAGGAGCACGAGATCGGATCCGCCGGCGACGAACGCGCGCCGGATGCGACGGCCGAGCGGCGTGCGGATCGGGATGTTCTGGAGGTTGGGGTTCTTGCTCGACAGCCGCCCGGTCGCCGCGACGGCCTGATCGAACGTCGTATGCAGCCGCCGCGTATCGGGATCGACGAGAGGTCCGAGCCCCTCCGCGTACGTCGAACGCAGCTTCTCGACCTCGCGGTACTCCAGGATCTTCTCGACGACCGGATGCGCGCTGCGGAGCTCCTCGAGCACGGCCGCGTCGGTCGAGTAGCCCGTCGCCGTCCGTCGGCCGCGCGGCAGCTTCAGCTCCTCGAAGAGGAGAGAGCCGAGCTGCTTTGGGGAGTTGATCGGGAACTCGTGACCCACGGCGTCGTAGGCCTCGCGCTCGATGCGCGCGACCTCACGCGCGAATTCCTGCCCGAGCGACTGCAGGTACGGCAGGTCCACCGCGATGCCGGCCTCCTCCATCTCCACCAGGACGTCGACGAGCGGGAGCTCGATCTCAGCAAAGAGCTTCCGCATCCCGAGGCGGTCGAGGTCCTCGTCGAAGAGCGCACCGAGCCGCGCCGCGGCGACCGCACCCGCACCGGCACGCGCGAGGCGCTCCTCGGGCGTCGCCGAGCGCAGTGGATCCCGCCGGTCCGGCACCGGCAGAACGGGCACCTCGAGCTTCAGCCGCTCCGCGGACAGGTCCTCGATGGCGTGGTAGCGGCGGCTCGCGTTCACGAGATACGACGCGAGCATCGTGTCCATCGTGACGCCGCGGAGCTCGGCGCCGGCACGACGCAGCGCGCGGCGCGCGGTCTTCGCGTCGTGGGCGATCTTGGCCACGGTCTCGTCGGCGAGGACGGAAGCGATCGGCGCGGGAACGCCCGACGTCGTCGGCACGTACCAGGCGTCCTCGCCCACCGCGAGGCCGAGCCCGAGGAGCACCGGGTGACGCCCGACGTCCACATCGGCGTGCACGGCGACGGCTGACGCGGCGCGCAGCCTCGCGGCGACGCTCGGGGCATCCTCGGCGCCGACGAGCGTCGTCGCGACGGGCGGTGCGGCAGTCGGTTCGGGGTCGAGCCCCAGCGCGAGCTGCCCCGGTCGCGCCACAGGCGGTTTCGCGGGCGCCAGATTCCCGTCGGCGGGCGGGAGCCGCGGGATGAGACTGCGGAACTCGAGGTCGCGGAACAGCTCGAGCACACCCGCGCGGTCGTAGTCGCGGAAGCGCGTCGCCGCGACATCGAGCGTCACCGGCAGGTCGGTCACGATCGTCGCCATCTCGCGGCTCCGGAACACCTGCTCCTTGTGCGCCCCAAGTGCTTCGCGAAGCTTGGGTGTGAAGCGTGAGAGGTCGGCATACACGCCTTCGAGGGTGGTGTTCTCCGCGATGAGCTTGGCGGCGGTCTTCTCACCCACGCCCGGCACGCCGGGGATGTTGTCGGTCGTGTCGCCCTTGAGCGCCTTGAAGTCGACCATCTGGTCGGGCCGCAGGCCATAGCGCTGCGCGATCTGCGCCTCGTCGTACACGACGGTGTTCTGAAAGCCCATCCGCGTCGTGAACAGCTTCGTGTTCGGCGTCACGAGCTGGAGGGTGTCGAGGTCGCCCGAGACGATGATGCTCTCGAGGCCCGCGGCCTCGGCCTGCTTGGCCAGGGCGCCGATCACGTCGTCCGCTTCGAATCCCGGCAGCGCGTAGATGGGCACGCCAAACTTGTCGAGGAGCTCCTTGCAGCGCTCGAACTGCGGACGCAGCTCGTCGGGCATCGGCTTGCGGGTCGCTTTGTACGTCGCATCCCGCTCGTGTCTCCAGGTCTTGCCGGGAAGATCGAACGCCGCCGCGATGTACTGCGGTTTGATCTCCTCGATCGCCTTCAGCAGGATCGACGCGAAGCCGAAGGTGGCGTTCGAAAGCTCGCCCTTCGTCGTCGTAAGCGGCGGTATCGCGAAGTAGCCGCGATAGATGAGCGAGTTCGAGTCGACCAGGATGATGCGTTCGGGCATGTATTGAGTATGAAGACCGCGCGCCGCGGTCGTCAGGTCAGGCTGATGCGCGCAGGCGGCGGTTGAGCCCGATCGCGATCGCGCCGCAGATCAGCGCGAGCGCGAGCCACAGCCAGGGGTTCAGCAGCGGCGAGCGCTGCGGTGCCGAGTATGTGACGCGCGCCGCATCTTGGTCCTGCGGGTTGTTGTTGAACAGGCCTCCCGGTGCGGCCGATGCTCGCGCCGCGGAATCGTCCAGGCGCTTCGATGTCTCTGGCGTCGCGGAGTCGACGCTGACCTTGCCCTGCGGCGACGCCGCCGGGGCGGTCGAGGCGACCGCGAACGCGGCGTTCGGTGAGGTCGTGGGCACGGGCGCGGGGGCAGGCGTCCCTGTCGATGCGGATTGCGCGACCGGGGGCGCCTGGCCGATCACGGCCCTGTCGCGGCTCGCCTCCTGGGCGGTCGTGGCCGCGCTGCCGCCGGCGAGAAGAGTGATGTTCGTCGCGAGAGCGCTCGCGATGAAGAGAAACACCGCCGCGCCGCTCGCGAGCGTCATGAGCGTGCGCAGCGGAGCGAGCCAGGCTGGGGCGCCAAGACGCGGGACGAGCCGGCGACTCGGAACGGGGTCAGGGAGGGCCCGTACGAACGCGGCCGTGGCACGCAGCTGCGCGACATGCGCGCGGCAGAGAGCGCACGCGTCGAGGTGCCCGTCCACGGCGGCTTGGGCTGCCGAGTCGAGCTCGCCGTCGATGTATGCCGAAAGCTCGGCGTGCGGGTGTTGCAGCGTCACAGACCTCCTTCCCTACTGACGACGGAGGCGGCACCTTGTTCCATCATCCCTCGGGACCTCTCCAGCCGCGTGAAATAAGGGTGTTCCGGACGGCCATTCGACCGCGGTGGATGCGCGACTTCACGGTGCCGATCTCGACCGAGGTGATGACCGCGATCTCGTCGTACGCGAAGCCTTCGATGTCGCGAAGCAGAAGCGCGGTCCGCTGCTCGGCGGGCAACGCCTCGAGCGCTGTCTCCACGGCAGCGAGCGCCTCGCGGTCGCCCGCGAGCTGCGTGAGGTCGGGCCCCGGCGCGGCGGGCTCGGCCCATGTCGCTTCGTCATCATCGGGGGGGTCGAGGGGAAGCTCCGGTCTGCGCTTGCGCGATCGAAGCTGATCCAGGGCACGGTTCGTTGCGATGCGAAAGAGCCACGCGCGGAACGAGACGCCTTGGAAGGAGGCGATGGATCGCCACGCCGAGACGAGCGCGTCCTGGACCACGTCCTCGGCATCCGACGTCGTTCCGACGATGCGCAGGGCGTGGCGATAGAGCGCTCGCTCCTCTCGCCGCGCGAGGTCCTCGAACGCACGCGTATCCCCGGCGCGCGCGCGCTCGATGAGAAGTTGAATCTCACTTTCGGATGCAGAGCTCAACGTGCGCTCATAGTTGCGAATCGGCTAAAGTCCGTCGCGAGTCGGGTGGAAGAGAGAAAGAAGAAGGTCGTCGTCATCGGTGAGGACGACGATCCGATAGCACTTCTCCTGCGAGACGCCATCAGCGACGAGCCTGGATACCAGGCGGTGGTCGTCGCCGACGGCGCCCTTGTCCTCGAGACCGTGCGCCAGGTCCACGCCGACCTCCTCATCCTCGACATCATGATGCCCGGTCTGAATGGTCTTGAGGTCTACGACCGCGTCCGTGAGGACTCGACGATCCGCGACATGCCGGTGCTGTTCGTGAGCGCCAATCTCCCGCAGTTCGATCGTGAATTCCGGGAGCGGAAGATCACAGCGGTGATGACGAAGCCGTTCGACCTCAACGATCTTCTCGATCGAGTGCGGTCGCTCTGCCCGTCGTAACGGGTCGCCCCCCGCACGGCGCGGGGGACGCGGCGCGCTACGCGACCCTCGCGCGCGTCGCGACCGAGACTGCGGTAGCGGTCGGTGCGGCGATCGTGCAATCGGACGTGCGGATCGTCACGCGCAAGAGGGGCCGTGCCAACTTCGCGACCGCCGCGGATCATGCCGCGGAGGAGGCGGTCATCGCGCGTCTCGCGGCGCACGATCCGGACGTGCCCGTGCTCGCCGAGGAGAGTCCGAAGGCCGCACTCCGGAAGGCCGAGCGGCTGTGGGTCGTCGACCCCATCGACGGCACGCTGAACTTCAGCCGTGCGATCCCCTTCTACTGCGTGGTCATCGCGTACGTCGAAGGCGGTCGGACGCGTGCCGCCGCGGTGCACGCGCCGCGGACCGGCGAGACGTTCACCGCTTCGGAGGGCCGCGGCGCGACGCGCAATGGAGTCGCGATCAGCGTTGGGTCGGTCACGAAGCTGTCGGAGGCGTTCGCCGTCGCGAGCCTCGCGTTCGGCGCGACGAAACGAAAGGACTCGCGCTTCGTCACGTTGAACGCGACTTGCGCGCGACTGCGCGTCCTGGGGTCCGCCGGCCTCGAGATGTGCTACGTCGCGATGGGGACGTTCGATCTGTTCGTACACGAGGCACTCTCGCCGTGGGACGTCGCGGCGCCGGCGTTCATCGCGCGCGAGGCTGGCGCGAGCGTGCTGTCGCTCAAGACGGGCGAGGACGCCGCCTGGGA
>DASYUC010000107.1:0-16553 GCA_036001645.1 Candidatus Limnocylindria bacterium | reverse complement strand
GAAGTGCTCCGGTGGGAACCAGCGCGCGAACTGCTTGGGATCGGTCCACGCCTTGTAGACGAGGTCGCGCGGCGCATCGAAGACGCGCATCGTCGTGAGCGTCCGGTCCGCCGGCGGGGTGACGGGACTACTTGTGCTTTTGGTCATGCTTCCTGTCCTTCCTTTGCAGTTCGCGAAGGTGTTCGTCCAAACGGTCGAAGCTCTGCTCCCAGAACTCGCGATAGCGCCCGACCCAGTCCGCGGCCTCCTCGAGCCGCTGCGCCTTGAGCCGGCACGGCCGCCACTGCGCGTCGCGACTGCGTGTGATCAGGCCCGCGCGCTCGAGGACCTTCAGGTGCTTGGAGATGGCGGGGAGCGTCATGTCGAAGGGCTTCGCCAGCTCCGTGACCGAGGCCTCGCCCTTCGTCAGGCGGGCGAGGATCGCTCGCCGCGTCGGATCGGCAAGAGCCCCAAACGTGATGCTCAGGTGGTCCGCGGCCACTGTCTAGTGCACCATCCGGTTAAATAACTATATGGTTTAGTAGCTCGCTCGGGCAGAGGTGTCAAGTCGTCGGTGCGAGATGACCTTCGGGCCCCGTACGGCACCGAATCCGACAAGCGAGCGTTAGCCTGAAATGGCGGTGCATCGTCCTCTTTCGCGCAGATCCGTCATCGTCTCGGCGCTCGCAGCGCTGCTCGTGGTCACCTGCGGCCCCCCGCCCGCCGCGATCGGCCCGGCTGCCAGTCCGACGACAGCGCTGCCCGGCGTGCCAGCCAACCCGGCGATCACGCCTCTGCCGATCGGCGTCACCGACGCGAAGTACGGGCTGCTGTCCGTTCGAACGGCCCCCGGCGCTCGCTGCCAGGCGAACCTCAAGGTCGCGGCCGGCGCGTACGGCGACACCCCGCCCGACACGCTGCCCGGACAGAGCGCGGGCGCGGACGGCTTCGTGACGTGGACGTACTCGGCTCCGCGTGTCCCATCCGGAACCGCGGGCTACACGGTGACGTGCCAGGGCGACACAGCGAGCGAGACGAAGACCGGCAACTTCTCGATCCCCACGCATCCGATCGTCGCGACGTCGCTCCGGGTGCGTGTGACGACGGATACCCCGCCGCGCGAGCAATTCAAGGGGGACCCTTCCCTGGTCCCGCTGCGCGACGCGTCACTCGCGAAGATCAAGGCGACGCTGGCGACGGAGTGGAAGTCGGCGACGCGCGGCCTCGGCACGCTGCAGGTCGACGACCAGTCGGCGGACATCACGATGTTCGTCATCGCCGCGCGCGGGACGTCGGTCCATCGCAGCTCGCTCGGAGACGACTCGCAGGACATCCTGATCTATGTTTCGGGCGAGCTCGGCCCGCGTAGCGTGGAGAACAACGTGGCCGTCGCGCTCCACGAGCTCGGTCACATCTGGTGCTGTCACGGGCCGGAGGCGAGCGACGCCGGGCATTGGGCGACGAAGCTGCCCAGCCCTGGGCTCTACGGCGTGGACAAGTACGGGATCATGAACGAGCCGGTCCTCTGCACTCAGTTCGGCGCGATCCTCAGCTGTCCGAATCGCTTCAGCGACCGTGAGATGGTCGCGCTCGGCTTCACCAACTTTCCCGCGCCCGCGCCGGATCCGTGCATCACGCAGAGCCTGTCGCTCCGCTCCCAGATCAACACGCTGGATGCGCAGCTCACGACCCTGCGTACGCAGATCCGCGCGATCGAAACGCAGTACCCGGACGGAGCGCCGACCCCGATCTACAACAACTACGTGTCGCTCGTGGACCAGTACAACGCGCTTGTGACCCGCGAGAACACGCTCGTCGGCCAGCTGAACGCGTTGCCGTGCGACTCGACCTAAAGCGCGAACTCTCCCGGAATGATGCGCTCACGCCCGCGCATATACGGACGCACCGCCTTTGGGATGACCAGCGACCCGTCCTGCTGCTGGTAGTTCTCCATGATCGAGATCATCAGGCGCGGGAGCGCCACGCCCGAGGCGTTGAGGATGTGCGGATGCTCCGACCGCGCGCCGCTGTCACGCTTGAAGCGGATGCCGCCGCGGTCGGCCTGCAGCGAGCCGCCGTCGCTGGTCGATGAGACCTCGAGCCACTCTCCCACCCCCGGTCCCCACGTCTCCACGTCGTAGCCCTTCATCGCCGTGAACCCGAGGTCACCGGCACAGCGCTCCACGACGCGCGCCGGCAGCTCGAGCTTCTCGATGACGTCGACAGCGAGCTGCGTCAGACGATCGAGCTCCTTGGGCGACTCCTCAGGCAGCGTAAAGCTGACCATCTCGACCTTGTCGAACTGGTGGACGCGTTTGATGCCACGCACGTCACGCCCGGCGCTCATCTTCTCGCGGCGAAAGCAGGCCGTGTACGCGACGTAGCGCAGCGGCAGCTTCTCGAGCGGGATCGTCTCGTCGCGATGCTGCGCGACGAGCTGCGGCTCGGCCGTCGGGATCATCCAGACGTCGTCATCCTCGTCGCGATAGAGATTCTCGTCGAAGTGCGGCAGGTGCGCCGACGCGATCAGCGTCGCCTTGCGCGTGATGAACGGTGGATAGATCTCGGTGAAACCAGCGTCGACCTTGAGGTCGATCATCCAGGCGATGAGCGCGCGCTGCAGCGCCGCGCCTGCGCCACGCAGGTTGTAGAAGCGCGATCCCGAGAGCTTCACGCCGCGGGGGATGTCGAGGATGCCGAGCGCCTCGCCGATCTCCCAGTGCGGCTTCGCCGGGAAGCCGAGCTCGCTCTTGGGATCTTCGCGAACGACCCGGTTGTCGTGTTCGTCATTCCCCGGTGGGACATCGGGCGCGATGTCGTTCGGGATCCACAGCGCCAGCTCGTCGCGCTCGGTCTCCAGCGGTCCGAGCTGCGCGTCGATCGCCTTGATCTCGTCTCCCACCTCGCGCATGCGCTTCTTGACCGTGTCGCTCGGCGGGCCGCCCTTGCTCGCCTTGTTGCGTTCGGCTTGGAGCAGCTCCTTCTTGGCCCGGAGCTCGCGGCTCTTCTTGTCCAGCTCGAGTATCCGATCCAGCGGCGCGTCGAAGTGACGCGCGGCGAGCATCGCGCGCACGCCATCGGGGTCATCTCTGGTGCGCTGGAGACGGTCCATGAGCGTGTCATTATCGCGTTCATGTTCCACGTCGTGCTCGTCGCGTTCGAGGGTCCGGACCGCTATTCATTCGTCGGCGGCCTCGCGACGCGGATGACGGACCTATCCGGCGCGCTGCTCGATCGCGGGCACCGCGTGCATCACCTCTTCGTCGGCGACCCATCGCTCCCGACACGAGAGGAGCGCTACGACGGGCATCTGGTACTCGAGCGCTGGGGCCAGTGGATCAGCCGCTTCCACCCGCGCGACGTCTACGACGGCGAGGACGGCAAGTACCTCGACTTCTCGCGCACGGTGCCACCCCATCTCGCGAACGAGGTCATCGCCGCGGCCGCGGCGCGCGGCGAGCGCAGCGTCGTGCTGTTCGAGGACTGGCAGACCGCTGCCGCCGCGATCGGCACCGCGACCTTGCTCTCCGTGCGCGCCGATCGTTCCGCTGCCCTCTTCTGGAATGCCAACAACACCTACGGCTTCGGGCGCGTCGATTTTCCGCTGCTGCGGCGCGCCGCGTCGATCACGACGATCTCGCGCTACATGCGCATGGAGCTCGCGAAAGTCGATGTCGAGGCGGCCGTTCTTCCGAACGGGATCGCCGACCGCTACCTCAAGCCACTCCTGCCGAGCGACGTCACCGCCCTGCGGAAGGCGTTCGGCGATCGCCCCACGTTCGTGAAGGTCGCGCGGTTCGACGTCGATAAGCGCTGGCTCTGGGCCATCGACGCGATCGCGACCATGCGCGACTCCGGCATGCGACCGCGTTTCATCATGCGCGGCAGCCGGAGCCCGTACGCCGAGACCGTCGGCGATAGCATCTTCGCGCGCAGACTCAACGTCGAGCGCCTCGCGCTGCCCCAGGGCGCGTCGTCACGCGATCTCGCGGCCGCGATAGCGACGACGAGCGCGGAGATCGTGTTCCTCGACTTCTTCATCGACGAGAAGGCCCTGCGCTCCCTGTACGCCGCGGCCGACGGCGTGCTCGCGAACTCCGAGAAGGAGCCATTTGGCCTTGTCGGGCTCGAGGTGATGGCGTCGGGCGGCATCGCGTACCTCGGCCGCACCGGAGAGGACTACGCCGTGCCGTTCGGCAACGCGGTCGTCGTGCAGAGCGACGATCCGCGCGAGCTGCTCACCTCATATCTCACGCTGCGGGAGCGGCCGGAGCTGGGACGCGCGATCCGGACCGACGGGCGCGCCACCGCGAAGCGCTTCGCGTGGCCCCGCATCCTCGAGGGTTACGAGTCCGTCTGGGAGACCGCGTTCGCCCTCACGACCTAGATCCGCTCCAAGAGCTCGTAACGCACGGCGCGTCGGATCGCCCAGGGGTCCTCTTCCCAGCGCCGCCGTTTCGTCGCGTCGACCATCCAGCGCACGCGATGCACGAAGCGCGCGTGGTCGTCAAGGTAGCGCTGCAACGACGGCCGATCCTCGAAGAGCACGCGGTGCCAGAAGCGGCCTGAGCGCAGCGAGCGGAACCAGCCGTTCCGGACAGCGGTCGCGACCGCACGGTCGGAGGTCCGGTCGTCCACCAGCAGGTCGCGCCCGGTCGCGATCGCACCGGCCTGGCTGTACCGGTCTGCTGAGCTCTGCCGCTCCGCATACGCGAAGACGCGTGAGTCAGGCCGTGCGTCGACCAGGATGCCGCGCGGGCGCACGACCCGGTGCGCCTCGTTCAGGGCATCGACCATGCCCTCTCGTGGGACGCATCAGAGCGTCCACGAGAGGATCGCGACGTCGAAGTGTTCGTCGGCGAAAGGGAGCTCTTGCGCGATGCCGACCTTGAAATGCGCGTTCGTGGCTCCGAGCTGGCGCGCTTTCGACCGCGCGAGGCGGATCGTCTCCGGATCCGGATCGACGCCCACGACCTCGGACGCGTACGGCGCGCACCCGAGCGCCATGCGACCGTCGCCGCAGCCGATGTCGATCACGCGCTTGCGGCGCACCATGCTGACGCCGCCGTATTCGCGCAGCTCGTCCTCGGCCGGAGGTCGCAGCAACGACGAGATCGCCGGCAGGAGGCGACCGACGGCACGAGAGCTTGTGACCATCTGGCGACGCAGAATGACACATCGGAGAGGTTCGTGACGGAGGGCTCTATGTCAGTTGATCGGTCTCACGAGGCTGAGAATGACGCCCAGCGCGAGCGGCTGCGATCGCTCGTCGGGAGGTTGAACGATGAACAGCTGGCTCGGCCCATGCCCGCCGGCTGGACTGTGGCCGCCCAGCTCGCCCACGTTGGATTCTGGGATGCGCGAGCGGTCTTCGCGCTCGGTAAGTGGGCGCGCGGCGTTGAGCCGCCACCCGGGGACTACGAGCCTGACGACCCGGCGTGGATCAACGACTCGGCCAAACCCCTGTGTCTGGCCCTCGCGCCGCGTGCGGCGGCGCAGCTATCGCTCCGACTCGCGGAGGAGGCGGACCGAGGGATCGCCGCACTGAACGATGAGATGGTGGAGAAGATCCGCGTCGTGGGCCCATTCAACATCTCGCGCGCGGAGCACCGCAGGGAGCATCTCGACGACATCGAGCGCGCGCTCGGCGCGCCGACCGAGCGTCGCTAGCCGTACTGCTCGCGAGCGCCCGGCAGCATCGCGCCGCCACGCCCGGCGACCGCCGCGAGACGATTCACGTCCATGAGCGAGTTGCGGATGTCGTCCGGTGGCTCGGCGCCCGCATACCACCACACGACCTCGAGGTTCGCGCGGAACAGCGCGTCGAACACGGCGTCCTCGGGACTCGAGTTGCGGCTCGAGTACCACCAGAACCAGTCGCTGCCTTCGGCGACCATGAGCGGCTGGCGCACGCTCTTGGGCATGTAGCGGAGCGCGCCCCACTGCTCCTGCGCGAAGCGGCGCGTGCGCTCGAGCGCGCTCCATGCGCGCGCGTGCGCGGGTTCGCCGATCCACACGCCGAGCGTCCCGTCGATCCAGGATCCGGTATGGAGGTTCGGAAGCTCGACGTTCGCGGGCGTCTTGTCGAGGAAGTCGCTCACGCGCACGGTCTCGAAGCGCTCGTCCTTCTGCAGCGTCCCGTATAGATACCGCAGGAAGTCGTTCCCGTTGTTCGGGTACTGCTCCCAGGCGTTCTCGCCGTCGAGGATGATCGTCGCGAGGTACGGACCGCCGTCGTCTGGCAGACGCTCCCGCGCGCGCTCGAGCTTCCAGATCATGTCGCCGACCGCGTCGTGCGGTGACATATCGCCATACAGGAAGCCGATGCGGTCGGAGATCTCGCGGTCGCGGAAGATCGCGGTCCCGCCGCCGGGTATCCGATATGGCCGGTAGAGCAGCTGCGGCTCGAGCAGCCCGCCGACCTCGTCGCGCTTGAACTCGACGCCGATCGAGCGCGCGAGCACGCCTTCGTCAGAGGCGAACCACTCGAGACCGGCCTTGAAGATCGCGCTCGCCGCCTCCGGCGAGATCGAGCCCTCGGACGGCCACGTGCCGCGCGGCTTCTTGCCGAAGGCGCGCTCGTGCGAGGCGATGGCCTCCTCGATCTGGAAGGCCGCGTCGTCCGGATACGCGAACGGCGGGTCGGGAAGGATCGCGTTCGGGTCGGCGCGGCGCGCACTGCTGTTGTCGATGATGAGCGGCAGGATCGGGTGGTAATAGGGCGTCGTCAGTATCTCCACCTGCCCGTCATGTTCGAGCCGGTGATAGAGGTGCGGCACGCCCGAGGCCATCATCCGCTGCCGCCCGATGACGTATCGCACGTCCTCGCGCGTGTAGCGCTGGCCCTTCTCGCGCAGCTCCTTCAGCCGCGAATCGCTCTCGATGTCGTCGGGATCGATCCAGGCAAGGTTGAACCAGAGCGCGAGGTCGACGAAGTAGTCGTCCGACAGCAGCTCGGGCCGATCGCGCGTCGCCATGCCGAGCTGCAATAAACGCCGGTACTCGTCGTGCCGATGGATCACGTTCCCGTGATGGATGGAGAAGAAGCGGCGGAGCATGTGCTCCCTCTCCTCCGGTGTGAGCGTGCCGTCCACGGTCCGCATCGTCACGCGCGTGTCCTCGTCGTCCGCGCCCTGCGCGTAGTCCTCGAGCTGGTCGCGCAGGCTCGGCACCATCGTGAAATGCGCCTTCACGCCGGGGAACTCCTGGAGCAGTCGCGCCATGTGGAGGTAGTCCTTCGACGCGTGCAGCCGCACCCACGGCAGGACGAACTCGCTCGTCTGCGGGTGTCGGTAATACGGCTGATGCATGTGCCAGATGATCGCGACGGGCAGCTTCCCGTTCACCGCGCCTTCACCGCCTCATCGAGCCGCCGCCGCACGACGTCATCCCCGAGCGCCGTCAAAAGCCAACCCGCTTTCGGTCCGCTGGGTTTGCCGAGGAACGCGAGATAGATCGCGCTGAAAGCGTCGCGGGAAACCTTGCCGTCCACGACGAGGCCGACGCGCTTCGCCGTCTCGTAGAGCTCCTGCTGCATCGCCTCGGGGTCGTGTATCTGGCCGACCAGTGGCTTCACCGCCTCGAGATAGCGGCGCTGCGCATCAGAGAGCGCCACGTCGGGAAGGTCGGGCAGAACGCTGAAGCGCGCCTCGCCGGGCGCCCAGCGCTCGAGCCACACGCGCGCGAGCGCGATGCGCTGCTCGAGATCCGTTCGCTCCGCCGCCGTGAGCGGCGCATCCTTGCGCTTCTCGGCCTCCTTCAGTGGATCGACGCTCGGGATCTGCAGCCAATCGGCGACGATGCTGAAGCGCACGCGAAATCCAGGGGGCTCGGGATCCTCGGCGACCTGTGACAGCAGCCACGTCTTCGCCTTATCGCTCTCCGGCTCGGTCAGGAATGCGTCCCCGCCTTGGTCGTACTCGTCCATGAGCTTGGGGAGCGTGAGACCGGCCGGATCGAACTCGACGTGCCGCTTCGGATGCGTGCGGAGCATCAGGAAGCGAATGAGCTCGGGCGGGTAGATCGCGACGAGCTCGCTCGCCGCGGCGCCAAGGCCCTTCGAGGTCGACATCTTCTTACCGCCGCTCGTCGTGAAGAACTCGTGCACCAGTCCGATCGGCGGATCCTTCTTCCAGACCTCGCGAAAGATCTCGTTCGCGCGGTCGCGCGACCCGCCGGCGGTCAGAAGATCCTTGCCACCTTCCTCGTACGTGACGCCGAAGTGGTCCCACATCGCGCACCACTGGAGGTTCCAGTACAGCTTCGCGTTCCCCTTGAAGGGCGAGATGCGGCCGGAGTGCCCGCAGCCCTTGGCCCACTCGACATAGTCCGGCCGGCACTCGTACGCGACGGTCTCTCCGTCGTAGTCGTAGGAGTAGGTGGTCCCGAGGCGGCGGCAGTTCTCGCAGATCACGCCGATGGGCAGCCAGCGCTCGTCCTTCTTGACATTCGCGACGCGGGCGTAGATCTCGCGGATCGTCGCGGCATTCCGCAAGACAAGGTCGATCTGCCCGTCGAGTTGGCCCGACCGATAGAGGTCGCGCATCCAGTGGATCTCCTCGGGGCGTATGCCGAGCCCCCCGAAGGTCGCGAGGAACCGCGATGCGTAGTAGCGCGCGAAATCGGACGCGGCCGAGGGCTCGGGCGACGGAATGTTCGCGAACGGCTTGCCCATGTGCTCGGCCCAGGCCGCCTTCTCTTTCAACGACTGCGAGTCCATCGGGTCGTAGTCGTCGATCGTGAACACGTAGCGGATACGCAGGCCGCGCTTCTTGAAGGTCCGATAGAGGGCGTCGGTGATGATCGGACCACGCAGGTTCGAGATGAGCACGTCACCGGACGGCGTCTTGGAGTCGCGGATCACATGCTGGCGATCGGTGGCGAGGAGGTCCGCCTCCTCATCCGCCCAGAATCGCGCCTGGTGTCCTTGTTCCGACCCTCTGGCCGTCACGCTCGCGCTGGACTCTACGCTCAACTGACCGCCAGGATCTTCATTTCCATCGTGCCCGCGGGCACGGAGACCTTCACCGTCTCGCCCGCGCGATGGCCCTGCAGCGCGCGCCCCACGGGCGACTCGTTGCTGATCTTGCCCTCGGATGGCGATGCCTCCGCCGACCCGACGATGACGTACTTCTCTTTTTGGCCGTCGGCCTCGACGGTCACGTGGCTGCCCACCTCGACGAGATCGTGCTTCGTCTTCTCGTCGATGATCTGAGCGTTCTTGATCATCTGCTCGAGCGTCATGATCCGACCCTCGAGGAAGGCCTGGTCGTTCTTGGCCTGCTCGAGCTCGGAGTTCTCCGTGAAGTCGCCGAATTCCATCGCCGCGTGGATGCGCTCGGCGACCTCCGTGCGCTTGGTCGTGCGCAGCTCTTCGAGCTCCGCCTGCAGCTTCTTCAGCCCCTCGGCAGAGACATAGACCGGCTTCTCGAGATTGTTCATTGAGCCTCCGTTAGCTTCGGGTGCGACCTGCGCTACCCACCCGCCCTAGAAACAAAAGCACTGAAGACCTCGCGGCCCTCAGCACTCCGGGCTATCTATGCTGGCGACAGATTGTACACCGGCTCGACCGCGGCTCCGACCCTCCGGAGGCGCCTGCTGCGGTGGTATGACCGGAGCGCGCGCGACCTTCCGTGGCGGCAGACCCGCGATCCGTACGCGGTGCTCGTTTCGGAGGTGATGCTCCAGCAGACGCAGGTCTCGCGTGTGCTTCCCGCATACAGGGCGTTCCTCCGCCGCTTCCCCACTCTGGCCGCGCTGTCGCGGGCGGCGCTCGGGGATGTGCTCCGGGCCTGGTCAGGTCTCGGTTACAACCGCCGTGCCCGCGACCTCCACCGCATCGCGCGGCTCCACTCGCAGGAGCTGCCCGCGACGCGCGAGGCGCTCGATGCGCTGCCCGGCGTTGGCGCCTACACCGCTGGCGCGGTGAGCTGCTTCAGCCGCGGCGAAAGCGTGGCGTTCGCGGATACGAACATCCGTCGCGTCCTCGGCCGCGCCCTCCTCGGCCGGATCGCGACCGAACGCGAGGCGGTCGCGCTCGACGAGCGGCTCGTGCCCCGTCGCGGCGCCGACCGGTGGCACCACGCGCTCATGGATCTTGGCGCGACGGTGTGTCTGGCACGGGCGCCGCGCTGTGACGTCTGCCCGATCGCGCGCGATTGCCGCTCGCGCGGTCGCGTGGTTCACGCCGCGCCGCGGCGTCAGGCCGCGTTCGCGACGAGCGATCGCCGTGTGCGTGGACGGATCATCGCCCTCCTAGCCGAGCGCGGGGATCTGACGGCTCGCACGCTCGAGCGTGCGATCGGCGACAGCCGAGCGCGACGGATCACGAGCGTGCTCGAGCGCGAAGGGCTCATCGAGCGCGCCGGCGATATCGTGCGGCTGCCGTCCTAGGTACACGATGAGATCGTCGCGCGGCGCACGAGTGCGGTGCCGCTTCTGAAGACGGCGCTGCTGGCGAGCGAGCCGGTCTTCGGCCCCTGCGACACGGATCCGGATCGCGGCCGGAAGGCTCGAAAAGCGATCGAAGAGGTCGAGCCATCCCGCGAACGCCACCTCTGATGGTCGTCGGTCAGGATCGAGCCGCGCATCCGTCAGCAGCCGGTGCGCGACGCGCGCCCCCACCACTCGCGCGAGCGACTCGCCGACGGAAGGCAGCCACGCCGTGAAGATCGTGATGACGAAGTCACGGTAGAGCTGACGATGTTCGTACGCGACCAGCGGCGGTCCTCGTTTGCGGAGTCGCAGCATGACGACATCCACCCCGGGCGCGGGCACGAAGTCCTCCGGCCTGAAGCGATGCACGACCGAGACGTCGAAGAACGGATGGAGCAGTACGGACGCGAGCGTCGCGCGCGGGCGACCGCAATAGCGGTCGGCGGCCTCCGTTTGGACCGCAAGGAAGATGTCATCGGGCGGCACGGCAGCGCCAACGAGCTTTCTCACGATCGCGGCCGTGATGTCGAACGGAGGATTGGCGAACACCTTGTACGGCGCGTCCGGCAACCGGTGCTCCAGGAAGTCAGCGCGGCGAAGTGAGACGTTCGACCAGCCCGCGAATCTCCGCCGAAGGCGGTGGTAGAGAACGTCGTCCTTCTCGATCGCGATGACGCGCCTGACACGAGGCGCGAGCAGCGCCGTCAGGACGCCCGTCCCCGCGCCGATCTCGTAGACGACGTCCTTCGGTGTCAGCTCGGCCACCGCGATCACTCGCGCGAGCCGCGCTGTTGGCCGCAGGAAGTTCTGGGTCCGCCACAGGGTCGAAGTGTCTCGTGGTGCCATGGGATCGCCTCCTCTCGAAATGGGCATGGAAAGACCGCATGGCATCGCCATGCGGCCGTGCGGAGCCCAAACGAGAGTGGCTAAACGAGAGTGGCTAAGCCCGAAGGGCTCCGCTCAATCTCGCCTGCGTGTCATTCCCACGGGCGAATCCTAGCGCGCTGCCGGTAGACAACTCGCCTCCTCAGCGCACGACCAGCAGCCAAGAGACGGCGCCGGGCCGCTATCGTTTCGCAGCCGTGACGTCACCTGGCGCGGAAGGCACGCTTGATGCGGCGGCTGAGACCATGGCAGAAGTTCTGGTCGAATACGACACGATCATCGCGGACGAGGACGGCGGCCGCTGGGCGGCACACGCATGTGGCCGGCTCGGCGAGAACAAGATGTGGGAGGGCTGGATCGAGTTCGTCCCGCTCGATCCCCAGCGACGGCCGGTGCGCAGTCGCCGCGAGACGACGCAGCCGTCCCGCGCGGATCTCCTCTATTGGGCGACCGGCCTCACACCCATCTACCTGAAGGGCGCGCTGATCCGCGCCCTTGAACCACCGCTGGTACGGCCACAACCACGTTTGGTGCAGCCACATTTCGCCGGACCGGCGCCGAGTGTGGTGCCGGCACCACCGCCGCCATCGGTCCCGCATCCCATCCTCGACCCGTTCGACGTTTACGCCCAGGGCGGCGAGGACATCCTGATCCGCCAGCTCGACGCACTCGATACGCCGCGACTGCGTGACATCGTGGTCGCGTACGAGCTCATGGCGCCCAGTGAAGCGGAGACCGCAGCGAGGCTTGACCTCGCGGCCGCGATCGTCGACGCGGCGCGGTCGAGCGCGGCGCGCTTGTAGCTAGATCGCGGCCCGCATCAGGCGGGCTCGAGCCGCACCGTCGTATCGAGGACCTCGGAACGAAGCATCGAGGCGAGCGAGCCACCGGCGGTCTTGTACTTGCGACGCAGCGCGTCGCTGGTGCCATCGATCGATGCCTTCGCGCGGTCGTGCGTCGCTTTCACGGCGGTGCGCTTTCCGCCGGCGACGATCGCTCCCTCGCCGCGCGCGAGCAGCTCGCGGTACCAGCGACCCTGCGGCCCGCGCACCGAGCGCACATACGGGACGCCATCCACGACGACGATCCAGATCGACACCGAATGCTTCGTGCCTTTCGCCGAGCGCGTCTCGATGTCGACGACCTTCGTCGCGTCGAAACGCTCGAGGACGTCCTTCGAGAATGGGGCGCTCACCCCAGCGCCTCGGGCAGCGCGGGGCCGGCGACGGCGAGCGCGTAGCGGTCCGGCGGAAGGAACGTGCGGGCGGTCTCGACCACTTGCTCCTTCGTTACCGCACGAAGCTCACGCGGATAGCGCTCGAAGTGGTCCTCGCCAAGCTCGAACATCTCCGCCTCGAGCACCATTGTGGCCACGCCGGCCGGACTCTCGAGCGCGACCTCGAGCTCGCCGACGAGCTTGTCCTTCGCGACCGCGAGGTCGTCGTCGGCGACTTGTCCAACGGTGATCTTGCGCAGCTCGTCGAGCGCGACTTCGATCGCGCGTCGCACGTTCTGCGGGTTCACACCCATGCGCACGATCCATGGCGACTGGCCGCAGCTCGCGCCAACGGCGCTGAACACGTAGTACGCGAGCCCGAGCTGGTCGCGGATGACGTTGCCGGCGCGGCTCGCGAACGTATCGGCGGCGTAGACCATGTTCGTGACGCGCGCGGCGGTGAAGCGCGGGTCCGTCCGCGGCAGCCCGGGCCAGCCGATGATGACGTCGCTCTGCGTCTTATCCGGCACGAGCTCGATCCGTCGCTTCATCGTCGCAAGGGTCACCGGCGGATAGTTCGCTGCGCGCGGCTGCGCGCGCTTCGGCCAATCGCCGAACGCGCGGCCCGCGGCATCCTTCGCGGCCTCGGCAGTCGTTCCGCCTGCGACGACCAGCACCGCGCCGTCGGGAGCGATCGCGCTCTGGTGGAACGCGCGGATCTCCGCCGGTGTCGCGGATCGCACGACGCCCGCGTCACCGATCGCGGGAGCGTGGAACGGGTGGCCCTCGGGGTAGACCAGCTGGCGCCAGGCGCGGTCGGACACCGCGCGCGTGTCGCGCTCGTCCTTCTCGAGACGGGCCAGCGTTTGACCCCGGACGAACTCGATCTCCGCATCGGCCAGCGCTGGCGTGCGCACAGCCTCCGCCACGAGCGCGAGCAGCTCGCCGAGGTCGTCGCCCAGGCACTGCGCCGAGAACACCGCGGCGTGCGCGCCGACGTCGAGACGCGCGACCGCGCCAAGCGCGTCGAGCGTGCTCGCCCAGGTCGCGGCGTCGCGCCGCGTCGTGCCGCGCAGCATCGTCTGCGCCGTCAGGCGCGCGACCCCCGGTCGCGCGGCCGGCTCGAACCACTGCCCCGCCTCGACCGCGAGGAGCACCGAGGTCGAACGCAGGTCGGCGATGGGAACGACCGCGAGACGTAGCCCGTTCGGCAGCACGCTGCGGTAGACGCGGTTCATGAGGCGATAGCCTCCGGCACGAACCAGCCGACGTTGCGCGATCGCTCCACGAAGAGAGCGCCTGCCGCGTCGCGGATCTCCTCGGGCGTGACCGCGGCGAGCTTCGCGTACCACTCGGCGATCGACGTCGCCGCGCCGGTCGAGAGAAGCTGACCGCACCGGTACGAGCGCCAGGTGATGGTGTCGGTGTTGAACGCGGTCGCCGCCAGAAGCTGGCGCCGCACGCGAGCGAACTCGTCTTCGCCGAGCAGATCGCTCGAGAGCTTCGCGAGCTCCTCGAGGAGCACGCGCTCGACGTCGGCGTGCTTGACGCCGGGGCGCAGTGTCGCGTCCGTCAAGAACAGGAAGGGATCCTTCATGAGCTGGAACGACGCGTCGACATCGGCCGCGAGGCCGGTCTCCACGAGCGCGCGGTGCAGGCGCGACGAACGGCCGGATGCGCCGTCGCTTCCGGTCGACGTCCCCGCGAGCGCGACCGCGAGCGCCGAGATCGCCGCGGCGCGCGGATCGGTCGCGCGGGGCGCGCGAAAGGCGAGCATCACGATCGGCAGCGTGCCGCCCGCGCGATGGACCGTGACGCGCCGCTCACCGTGCTGCTCGGGCTCTGGCGCCTTCGGCGGCTCGCCGAGGTCGCGCGACGGCTCGAGGGGACCGAAGGCTTCCGCGGCTTGCTCGATGAGGCGCTCCGGCTCGTCGTCGCCGGTCACGACGACATACGCGTTGTTCGGCGCGTAGAAGCGCCGGTAATGCGCGTACAGGCCATCGCGCGTCATCAGCTTGATCTCATCCTTGCTGCCGATGACGCCCTGTCCGTAGGTGTGCCGGTTGAAGGCGATGGCCTGGAGCTCCTCGCCGAGGAGGAAGGAGGGGTCGTTCTCGTAGCCCTCGCGCTCGCTGACGATCACGGTGCGCTCGGCCTCGGTCTCCTCCAGCGAGATGAGCGCGTTGCGCATGCGATCGGACTCGAGCTCGAGTGCCGTCTGGTAGCGCGCCTTTGGGACGGTCTCGAAGTAGCAGGTGACGTCCTCGCTGGTGAAGGCGTTCCACTGGGCGCCGTAGCGCGCGAGCAAACGGTCGAGATCGCCCTTCGGATGCTTCTGCGTGCCTTTGAAGAGCATGTGCTCGAGGAAGTGCGACATGCCGGTGGTGCCGGGGACCTCGTTGCGACCACCGACGTGGTACCAGACCCACAGCGACACGACCGGCGCGTGCCGCGCTTCGAGCGCGTACAGCACCAGCCCGTTGTCGAGGCGACGCGTCGCCGGGGCGTCAGTGATTGTTGGGATACGTCGATTTTACGCGGCGCGTGGCGGACCGTGCCTCGGCGTCACTTCACGCCGAACTTCGCGCCGAGCAACGCGCGGACCGTCGTGCCGGCCGTCTGCGACGCGAAGTTTCCGGACGACTCGTGGAACTCCTCGAACACCGCGGCGAAGGCGATCGATGGCTGCTCGAACGACGCGAATCCTATGAACCAGCCGTCCGGATCGCCCGATGGCGTCTCGGCGGTACCGCTCTTCCCGGCGACGCTGACCTCGAACCCGCGGAACGGGAAGTACACGGTGCCGTCGGTGTCGGCGACCACCGAGCGCATCCCGTCGCGGATGAGCGAGAGGTCCGTCGGGATGCTGGCGGCGCGACCAAGCTCGGCCTTCTCGAACTTCTTCTGCACTCGGCCCGAGCGATCGCGGATCTCGAGCACCAGCCGCGGCTTCCACACGATCCCGTCGCTCGCGAGCGCCGCCGCGTAGTTCGCCATCTGCAGCGGGGTCGCGAGGAGGAAACCCTGACCGATCGCGAGGTTCGTCGCGTCGCCCGGGTTCCACGTCTTGTCCGCCGGGTTCGCGAAGCGCTGCGCCTTCCACGCCGGGCTCGGCACGATGCCCTCGGCCTCGAGCACGTAGTCGATGTCCGTGGCCTTGCCGAGACCGAAGCTCTTCGCGGCGTTCGGCAGGAGGTCGGCGTTCTTGTCGTTGAGTCGCTTGCCGAGCTCGTAGAAGAACGTGTTGCACGAGCGCGCCAGTGCGGTCCGCATGTCGATGAGCCCGAGGTTGCCGGTCTCGTGGTTGAGCTGGGCCCACTGCGCGCCATACCCGGTCCATACCGCGGGGCAGTCGATGCGGTCGCCCGACTTGTACAGGCCCTCGCGCATCGCGGCGGCGGCGGTGATCGGCTTGAACGATGACCCGGTCGGGTATTGGCCGAACGTCGCGCGGTTGAAGAGCGGCTTACGGGCGTCGGCCGAGAAGCGCGCGATGTTGAGCGCGTCGCCGTTGGCGAACGCATTCAGGTCGAACGTCGGCCGGCTCGCGATCGCGAGGACCTCACCGCTCCAGGGATCCTCCGCGACGAGGGCGCCCTTGCGGTCCCCGAGCGCGTTCTCGGCCGCGAGCTGCAGCGCCGGATCGAGCGAGAGCACGACGTCCATACCGGGGATCGCCGCGGTCTCGCCCAGCAGCTCCGCCCGGTCGCCGTTCGGCTCGATGATCGAAAGCCGCCAGCCATAGGTGCCGCCCAGAACGTCGTCCAGGGTGTCCTCGAGTCCGCTGTTCGCCTTGCCGATGAGGTCGCCGGCCTGGACGCCGCGCGCCGCGCGCTTCTGCGCCTCAACGTCGCTCGCTTCCGCGAGATAGCCGAGCGTCTGTGACGCGAGGCCGGTCGGGTAGCTTCGCACCCGCGTTGCCTGCGCGGCGACGCCTTCGATGACGGAGAGCTTCGGCTTGAGTCCGTCCAGCTGGGCGCCGCTGAGCGTTCGGATCGGCACGAACGTATCCGCTCGGACCCATGGCTGATGGAGCTTC
>DASYUC010000106.1:0-6090 GCA_036001645.1 Candidatus Limnocylindria bacterium | reverse complement strand
ACGCCGTAGTAGCGCGCGACGGTCTCGACGATGCGGTCGGGCGAAAGCGTCTTCTGGCGCGGGTTGTAGAGGATGTTCTGCAGCATCTCCTGGGCGAGCTGCGTCGTGACGGGGACCGCGCTGAGCGTCGCGTACGCAACGATCCGCGTCAGCGCCCCCTCGAGCTCTCGGATGTTCGACACGATGCGCTGCGCGAGGAAGTCGATCACCGGTGGCGGGACCGCGACTGACTGAGCCTCCGCTTTGGCGCGGAGGATCGCGATGCGCGTCTCGAGATCCGGCGTCGAGATGTCGGCGATGAGGCCCCACTCGAACCTCGAACGCAGCCGATCCTCGAGCCGCTCGATGGCCTTCGGCGGCCGGTCGCTCGAGAGGACGATCTGCTTTCCCTCCTCATGGATCGCGTTGAACGTGTGGAAGAACTCTTCCTGCGTGCCTTCCTTGCCCGTGAGGAACTGGATGTCGTCGATGAGGAGCACGTCGATCCGGCGATACCGCTCGCGGAACTCCTCGCTCTTCTGTCCGCGGATCGAATTGATGAACTCGTTCGTGAACTTCTCGCTCGTCGCGTATGCGACACGCTTCTTCGGATGACGGGAGATCACGGCGTGCCCGATCGCGTGCATGAGGTGCGTCTTTCCGAGTCCGGATCCGCCGTAGATGAACAGCGGGTTGTAGCTGTGGCCCGGGCGTTCGGCGACAGAGAGCGCGGCCGCGTGCGCCAGGCGGTTGTTCGATCCCACAACGAACGTCGAGAACGTGTAGCGCGCATTGAGCAGCGCCGCGGCAATGGCGTCACGGCGCTCCTGCGCCGGCGCGGCCGAGACCGGGGTGGACGAGCCCCCACCAGAGCCGCCCGACGCCGCCACCGGGCGGTCCGAGCGGACCGAGGCGGCCGTGAGCGTCACGAAACGCACGTCGACGGTGCGCCCCACGAGGTGCCGGAGCGCGTCGCGCACCTGTTGGCGGTACTTGTTCTCGAGCCATTCGCGCGCGAAGGCGTTGGGGACGCCGACGCAATAGACATCGTCCTCTTCGGAGACGACCGCGGTGTCTTTGAACCAGGTGTCGTAGTTGGCTTTGGTGAGTCCGAGCTGCAGCTCGCCGAGGGCCGCGTGCCAGAGCTGCTTCAGGTTCAACGGCTCCCCTTCTCTGCGCTCGAACACACGACGCTCCCCACAAACACGATCACGCGAATGCCGCCACACCGAACGCGAAGATGAGGAAGACCCGCCCGCTGGAAGCCACGGAACAGTAGCACAGTCACACTGCTAGACTTTCTCGCACATACAGCACATCCACTGATGATTCATTCGTCCATTTTTTTCGGGGGAGAAGGGACAGTTCGTGAAGCGCACGTATCAGCCGAAGACGCGTCGGCGCGCGCGAGTGCACGGTTTTCGCGCGCGCATGAAGACGACGGGCGGCCGCAAGGTGTTGGCACAACGTCGCGCGCGTGGACGGAAGCGCCTGACCGTCGCCTGAACGACCTCGCTGGCATGAACGCCGCACGCCTGCGGCGATCCACTGATATCGCGGCCGTGCGAAAGATCGGGCGCGGTGTGCGTGATGCCGCATTCACCGCGCGTCTCCGCCCCAACGACCTGACCGTGATGCGCATCTCGGTGTCCGCGCCGCGTACGGTCGGGATCTCGACGATCCGCAATCGCGCGCGCCGGCGCGTCCGCGAGGCGTTCCGCCTGGCGTGCGCCGCGGCGGAGGCCGCGGTCGCGCAGGACATCGTCGTGACCGTGCGCCGCGAGGCGATATCGGCCGATTTTTCGGCACTTCGCTCGGCGGCCGAGGCCGCGCTCAGCACCGCGCGCCCATCATCTCGATGAAGGCGCTCGTGCTGTCCGCACTGCGCTTCTACAAGACGCAGGTCAGCCCGCACCTGCCTCCCGCCTGCCGCTACACGCCGACCTGCTCCGAGTACGCGATGGAGGCCATCGAGCGGCACGGCGTGCTGAAGGGTGGCTGGCTCGCGACACGCCGCGTGTTCTCGTGCAATCCATTCAGCCGCGGCGGCTATGACCCGGTGCCGGAGCACTGATGGACATCCTGACACTGTGGAACTCGCTCCTCGTCCATCCGGTCATGAACCTGACCCTCCTCGCGTACTCGATCGTCCACGACTTCGGCCTCGCGATCATCTTTGTCACGATCCTGATCCGCCTCGCGCTCTATCCGCTCTACGTGACGCAGATCCGCTCGCAGCGCGCGATGCAAGAGGTCGCGCCGGCGATGGACGAGCTCAAGAAGAAGTACGGCAAGGACCGCCAGCGCTTCAGCCAAGAGCAGATGAAGCTCTACAAAGAGCGCGGCGTGAATCCCGCGGCCGGGTGCCTGCCGCTCCTGCTGCAGATGCCGCTCCTCATCGCGCTCTACAACTCGCTGCTGCAGCTGGGGTGCGGTCTTGGGCCGCCACCGAACAACGAATGTCCCGGCCTGACGCACGACATGGTCGAGAGCTTCCGCTACACGTTCATCTCGAATCCGATCCCGCCCGGTGGCGCGCTGGACACGACGGCGCACTGGCTGCCGTGGATCACGCAGGGCCTTCAGCATCGGGACCCGCTGTACATCATCCCGGTCGTCGCGGGTCTGGTGCAGCTCGTCGCGTCGGTGATGGCCATGCCGGCCAAGCAGGCGAAGTCCGACGACCCGAGCGTCCGGATGACGCAGTCGATGGCCTACACGTTCCCGCTGATCACCGTCGTCATCGGCGCGAACTTTCCGGCCGGCCTCGGTCTCTACTGGATCGCGACGACGGTCTTCCAGATCGTGCAGCAATACTTCGTGAGCGGCTGGGGACAGCTGCCCAAATATCTGCCCTTCCTGCGCGGCATCCCGACCCCCGCGGACCGCGACCTGCATCGTCGCGAGCAGGCCGCGATCGCCGAAGCGCGCAAGGACATGGCGGACCAGGACAGCGAAGAGGCCGAGGAGCGTGAGGAAGTCACCGCGGGACGGGGCAGGTCGAACGGCGGCCGCCGCCGCGGCCGGAGGAGAGGGAAGCGATGAGTCCACTACGTGGGGAGGAATTCACCGGCCGCACGGTCGAAGAGGCGATCGAGCGCGGACTGCGGGCGCTCGGCCGCAAGCGGACCGAGGTCGACATCGAGATCCTGGAGAAGGGGAAGCCAGCGAACGTGTTGGGCATGGGCGGCGAGGACGCGCGGGTGCTCCTCTCGTTCCAAGAGGACGAGCGCGCCGCGGAGCCCGAGCCGCTCATCGATGAGGCCGAGGTCCCGCGCCGTCCTGATGCCGTGAGCCGCGCGCGTGAGGAAGAGGGCGAGGAGGCCTCGCCGGCCTTCGCGGAGGAGCTCGCGCTCGGCGCGAGCGTGTTGCGCGAATTGCTGGAGGCCATGGGTGTCGACGCCGAGGTGGCGCTCGAAGACCGCCCGGGGCAGGAGGGCGTCGACGTCCTCGGTACCGACCTCGGCGCGCTCATCGGCCGCGGCGGCGAGAACCTCGTGGCACTGCAACAGATCGTGAGCGCCATCACCTCGAAGAAGGTCGGCCGGTCGGTGCATGTCCCGGTGGACATCGAAGGCTACCGCCGCCGCCGCGAGGACCAGCTCCGCGAGATCGCGCAGCGCGTGGCGTCGCGCGTGCGCGCGAGCGGACAGGCCGTGACGCTCGAGCCCATGCTCGCGTACGAGCGTCGGATCGTGCACCTGTCGGTGCAGGGCCAGCCCGGCCTCAAGACCGAGTCGGTCGGCATGGAGCCGAACCGCCGCGTCGTCATCAGCTCCACCGCGCCCGGCGCCCGCGGACCCTTCCGCGAGAGCGGGCCTGGCGGCTTCCGGCCGCGGCCCGGTCCCGGTATGGGCGGTGGCTACGGACCGCGACGCGGCTACGGACCGCGGCCCGGCGGATATCGACCGCGTCCCGAACGCGGCCCCTAGCCTCGCGAGGCGGTGACAGAGCGCAGCAGCGGCCGTTAGCTTCCTTGCCGTGACCGACCCGAACTGGCTGCCAGCACGCGTCCGCCGCAACTTCCGGATCGACCTCTTCAGCGGCGTCTGCGCCGGCATCTTCGTGACGGTCCTCATCGCCTTCATGCCGGTGGTCGTCCGGCGGATGGGCGGGTCGACGACCGACGTCGCGATCGTCGTCGCCGGACCCTTCATCGGGAACCTGCTGTCGCCGATCTTCGCCTACCTGCTCGCTCATCTCCCGATCGTCCGCGTCGTCGCCGGCGCCGCGAGCCTCTCACGCTTCGTGTTCCTGGTGAGCGTGCTCCTGGCCGCGACGCCGTTCATGCTCGCGCTCACCAGCGTCGCCTTCTGGATCATCACCGTCTCGAACATCGCCGCGTACACGGCGCTGATGCAGGGCATCTACCCCGATCGCGAGCGCGCGTTCGCCATGGGCAACGTGCGCGTGGGCGCGTCGATCGCGGGCATCGCGGCGGCCGCGCTCGCGGGCAGCTTCATCGGTGTCGTTCCGGCCCAGTGGGTCTTCGCCGCGGCCGCGCTCTTTGGACTCCCCGGTGCGCTCGCCTTCTTCCTGATCCGGTACGAGGGTCCGGCCGCGCCACCCGCGCGGCGACCCGCGCTCGCGATCGCGCGCGACGTCTGGGCCGACCTCCGCTATCGGAAGCTCCTGCTGGCCTTCTCGCTCTTCGGCACCGGCAATCTCATGAACTTCGCGGTCTTCCCGATCCTGCTGGTCGACCACTTCGACGCGTCGAACGCGTTCGTCGGGACGCTCGCGATCGTGCAGTCGGCGACGCAGATCGTCGCGTATCCCGTGATCGGCCGGCTCATCGATCGCGGCTCGACGCTGCGGCAGACGCTCATCGCGACGCTGCTCACGCTCCTCGTTCCGATCGGCTACCTCGTCGCTCCCGGCACCTGGGCGCTGCTTCCGGTGGCGGTGATCATCGGAGTCGCCGTGTCGAGCGGTGAGCTCACGGCGTTCACGAACATCGTCCACCTGGCGCCGCGCCAGCGCATCGCTGAGTACGCCGCGGCGAACGCGTTCCTCCTCGGCGTGCGCGGCACGGCCGCGCCGTTCATCGCGGCCGCGCTGCTCGGCATGGTCCAGCCGCAGGTCGTGCTCGTCCTCGGAACGCTGCTCATGACGACCGGCGCGCTGGTGCTTGCCCAGCTGGTGCGCGCGCCCGCGCCTGCGATGGTGGAGGTCGCGCCCGCCGAGGCTTAGCGGAGCGGCACGCCGTTCGCGCGCATGGCGGCGGCGAAGCGGTCGGCGATCAGCTGATAGCCAGCGTCCGACGGATGGAAGCCGTCGCCGGACACGGTCATCGTGCTCACGAGGTCGGCGCTGCCCGTGAAGAGATCCACCACGAAGACGCGTCCTGGATACTTCGCGCCGACGCCCGCGATCGCGGCGTTGTACGCGCCGATGAGCCGGAAGAGCGCCGCCTTGTCCGCGTCCTGGTATGCCGGCACGGGCCGGACATCGGGAACGTTGCCGACGAAGATCTTCGCGTCGGTGCCGGAAACGAGCGCGTCGACGATCGCTCCGAGATCGTTCGCGAACGACGCGGGCTCGATGGTCGCGTTCATGTCGTTCACGGCGAGCCAGATCGAGACGACGGTCGGTCGCTGTGCGAGCGCGCCGGGCAGCTGCGCGGTGCGTGCCTGTAGCGCGATCGAGCCGGATACGCCGACGTTCACGAACGCGCTGCCCGGCGGCAGCAGGGTCGCGACGCGCGCCGGCCACGATCCGCTCACAGGATCCGTCGCGCCCACGCCGACGGTGTCGGACGCGCCGATCGCGACATAGCGGACCGCCGCGGTGGCGGTCGGTGTCGGTGCCACGGTCGGACTCAGCGTCACGCGTGCCGCCGCGGACGCGGTCGAGGTCGCGGGCGGGGTGGTACCGGCGCGGGCCGGGGGTCCCGAGCACGCCGTGACGAGCAGCAGGGCGAGGAAGAAATGCGCACGTAGCAAGGTTAGAATTGATGGTGCCTGAAAGGGCCACGGGGATGCGTGGTTTCGACAGGGCAGGCGACGTGAGCGTCGCGAGCCGAGGAACGCCGTTCCTCCTCGTTAATCCGAACGGCAGCCAGATAACTGGCACAAATTCCTACGCACTCGCTGCCTAGTCAGTGAGCGT
>DASYUC010000105.1:0-1654 GCA_036001645.1 Candidatus Limnocylindria bacterium | reverse complement strand
CTAGGCGACCGGCCTCCCCGCGATCGCGCGGACGAGCGCGACGATCAGCCAGCCGATGAGGAACAGGAACACGATCGAGAGCAGCGCCGCGATGTCGACGACGGCGATCCCGCGCGGCTCCGGGAAGATCCCCTGGAACGGCCGGACGAGCGGCTCCGTGATGCCGTAGAGCCAGGCGATGAGCGGCTGGCCGGCGTTCGCGCCCGCGAGCTTGAAGATGAACCGGAACAGCAGCAGGACCTCGAGCACCGTGAAGACGAGCATCACGACGCGGGTGAAGATCACGACAGCGTCGTTCACGGCCGCCGCCGTGGGTCCCACGTTCACGTTCGTCGCCGGTGTCGCGGGCATCGTGTGGTCGATGTGCTCCACGCGTTCGATGCGCTCGGTGCGCGCGTCGGTGTGGTGGTCGCTTCTTCGAAGTGCCATGTGTGAACGAGGAGCAGGGGGCGTGCCAGCCGGTATACGCTCGGGCGGTTGAGCGAGCACCCGTTCCCGTTCTCCATACGGCAGCGCGTGCGGTTCGGCGAGACAGACATGCAGGGCGTCGTGTACTACGCGAACTACCTGCTCTTCGCGGAAGTGGGGCGCGTGGCATTCCTTCGCCACATCGGGCTCGATTACGCCGCACTGCTCGACCGCGGGCTCGACTTCACGATCGGGGAAGCGACGATCCGCTACAAGGCCCCGCTGCACTTCGACGAGGAGTACGACATCCGCGTCCGCGTCGGCGACATCCGGCGTGCGTCCTGGACCTTCGAGTACGCGGTCGACCGCGCCGACAGCACGCGCTGCGCCGACATGGCGACCGTCCAGGTGTTCCTCGACCGCGGGACATTCAAGGCGGAGCGCATTCCCGACGAGCTGCGCTCGAAGCTCGAAGCAGCGCGGTGACGGACCTCCCCGAGGAGCTGCAGCTCCTCCAGCGCACCGTCCGCCAGTTCGTCGAGGAGAAGCTGCGCCCGCACGAGCGCGAGATCGAGGAGCGCGAGGACATCCCGCGCGCGCTGCTGGGCGAGATCGCCACGATGGGATTCTTCGGGATCGGCTTTCCCGAGGAGTCGGGCGGGCAGGGCTTCGGCAAGCTCGGCTACGTCGTGATGGTCGAGCAGCTCGCGCGCGCGAACGCGGCGATCTGGAACGTCGTCGGCGGATCCGTCGGCCTCTGCGCGACCGCGATCTCGATCGGCGGCGATGAGGCGCAGAAGAAGCGCTTCCTGCCGGACCTTCTCTCGGGCAAGAAGCTCGGCGCGTACGCGCTGTCGGAGCCGGGTGCCGGCAGTGACGCGGGGTCGCTGCGCACGCGCGCGCGCCGCGACGGCGACGCGTACGTGCTCGACGGCGCGAAGACGTTCATCACGAACGCGCCGGTCGCCGACGTCTTCGTGGTCTTCGCGAACGTCGATCCGGACGCGGGGTCGAAGGGGATCACCGCGTTCGTCGTGGACGGCGGCACGCCGGGGCTGCGGATCGGCCCGAACGACCGGAAGATGGGTCTCCACGGGTCGACGACGGCGCAGATCTTCTTCGAGGGGATGCGTGTCGCCGCGGACGGCCGCCTCGGCGCCGAGGGTCGCGGATTCCCCCTCGCGCTCGCGACGCTCGACCACGGCCGGCTCGGCCTCGCCGCGAGCTCGGTCGGGGCGGCGCAGCG
>DASYUC010000104.1:0-3782 GCA_036001645.1 Candidatus Limnocylindria bacterium | reverse complement strand
GGTCCATCTGCGTCTCTGCCTCGCCTGCGGACACGTCGGCTGCTGCGACGACTCGCCGAATCGACACGCGACGAAACACTTCCGCGCGACGACGCATCCCGTGATCCGCTCATTCGAAAGAGGTGAACGCTGGAGGTACTGCTACCCGGACGATCTGTTCGTCGAGTAGCCGCGCGTCTGAGCACGCGGCGCGCGGGCGACGTTGCCTCGGTCGGGGCCTGCCTCGCTCCTCGCGGTGCCCCCTGCCAAATCAACGGCTGCCGTGATGTGCGCGCGGGGGGCCACACGCTCGTCGCGAGACATGGCCCCTCCCTCGACCTCGCCCCCGCGGCGATCGGGGTTACGCGATCACTCCACGAACAGGTCGTCGGGGTAGCAATACCGCCAGCGTTCACCTCTTTCGAATGAGCGGATCACGGGATGCGTCGTCGCGCGGAAGTGTTTGGTCGCGTGTCGATTCGGCGAGTCGTCGCAGCAGCCGACGTGTCCGCAGGCGAGGCAGAGACGCAGATGGACCCAGCTGTCGCCGCTCTTCAGACATTCCTCGCAACCACGCGGCGTGTTCGGCGCATGGTCCTTCGCGGCTCGCAGATGCGCGCACAGCTGCGCCACACCGGTCACCTCTCCGACGATACGCGCCTGCCGCTCATATCCTCCAGCCGTGGCCAGCACGCGGGGCGCGACGGTGGAGTTCCGCAACGTCTCGAAGAGCTATCCCGGCCAGCTGGCCGTCGACCAGCTCTCGTTCACGGTCCCGGCGGGAAGGATCTGCGTGCTGGTGGGGCCGAGCGGCTCGGGCAAGACGACTTCGCTGAAGATGGTCAACCGGCTGATCGAGCCGGGCAGCGGATCCATCCTCATCGACGGTCAGGACGTTCTGCGGGAGGATCCGACGGCGCTGCGGCGCCGCATCGGCTACGTCATCCAGCAGGTCGGACTCTTCCCGCATCAGACGATCGCCGAGAACGTGGGCACGGTGCCACGGCTTCTCGGCTGGCAGAAGGAGCGCATCGCCACCCGGACTCGTGAGCTGCTCGCGCTCGTCGGTCTTGAGCCGTCCCGGTTCGCGCGACGCTACCCCGCTCAGCTCTCGGGTGGTGAGCGCCAACGCGTGGGAGTCGCGCGAGCACTCGCCGCGGAGCCGCCAGTGATGCTCATGGACGAGCCGTTCGGCGCGGTCGACCCGATCGTGCGCGAACGCCTTCAGAACGAGTTCCTGCGGATCCAGCGCGACCAGGGAACGACCGTCCTGTTCGTGACGCACGATATCGATGAGGCGATCAAGCTCGGCGACCGCGTCGCGGTGATGCGCAGCGGGAAGCTGGTGCAATTCGCGACGCCCGGCGAGCTCCTCGCGCGTCCGGCGAACGACTTCGTCGCGGAATTCGTCGGCTCCGATCGCGGTCTCAAGCGGCTCGGGCTTCTCACCGTCGGCGGCGCCGAACTCGACACGACCGTCGACCGCAAGAGTGCGCCGCCCAACGCGCCGGTGCTGTCGCCGGCGATGACGCTGCGCGATGCCCTCGCGCGCATGCTCGTGGACGAGGCTCAGGTCGGCGTAGTCGTGGACCGAGACCGTTATCTGGGCGTGCTAACGCTGTCGACCATCGGGCGCATGATCCGAGACGACAGGTGATGGAAGGCCGCGACGCATGACCGAAGGCGAGCCGCTCATCCGCTGGGACTGGATCGCGGATCATCTCGACGAGTTCGCGTTCCGTCTTGTCGAGCACGTCGAGCTCACCGTGATCGCGGTCGGCGTCGGCTTCGTCATCGCATTCGGACTCTCGCTCGTCGTTCTCCGCGTGCCGCGCGCCGAGGCGCCGATCACCTGGGTGACCGGGACGCTGTACACCATCCCGAGCCTCGCCTTGTTCGCGCTTCTCATTCCCTACACCGGCCTCACGATCCTCACCGCGGAGATCGGGCTCGTGAGCTACACGCTGCTCATCCTCATCCGCAACATCGTGCGGGGCATCCGCGGTGTGCCGGCCGACGTGCGCGAGGCCGCGGTCGGCATGGGCTACGCCCCGCGCGAGATCCTGTGGCGCATCGAGGTGCCTCTGGCGCTCGCGGTCATCATCGCCGGCGTCCGTCTCGCGACGATCAGCACCATCGGCCTCGTGACGGTGAGCTCGCTCATCGGTCAGGGCGGATTCGGCTTCCTCATCCTCGACGGGATCCAGCGCCTCTTCACCACCGAGCTCATCGCCGGCGCGGTGCTCTCAGTGGCTCTGGCGATCGCGGCCGACGCGCTGCTCGTGCTCCTCCAGCGCCGGCTGACGCCGTGGACGCGTTCGGCATGACGTTGCTCGAAGAGGTCGCGCGGTGGTTCGCCGATCCCGCGCACTATCAGGGACCCGACGCGGTGCAGACGCGGATCCTCGAGCACGTCGAGATCTCCGGCCTCGCGGTACTGGTGGGCGTGCTTCTCGCCCTCCCGATCGGCCTGTACCTCGGCCACACCGGCCGCTTCGGCTTCATCGCCGTGAACGTCGCGAATATCGGACGTGCCATCCCGTCGCTCGCAGCGGTCGCGCTCGCGATACCGATCGCCGGCACGCTGCTCGGCGTGCAGAACGGGCTCGGTTTCTGGCCGACCTTCTTCGCCCTCATTCCGCTCGCGATCCCGCCGATCCTCACCAACGCGTACGTGGCGGTCCGCGCCGTCGACCGCGACGTCATCGAGGCCGCCCGGGGCATGGGCCTGAGCGAAGCCGGGATCCTGCGCAGGATCGAGCTTCCACTGGCTATGCCGCTGATCCTGGCCGGCGTCCGCACCGCGGCGGTCAACGTCGTCGCGACGGCGACGCTTGGTGCCCTGGTCGCCTTCGGGGGCCTGGGGCGGTACATCGTGGACGGACTGGCACTCCAGGAGTACGACCGGTTGTTCGCCGGCGCGCTGCTGGTCGCGCTTCTGGCCATCGCCGTGGAGGTCGCATTCGGCACATTCGAGCGGGCCGCGGTCTCCCCGGGCATACGCGTGCAGCAGGGCGCGTTGTGAGGAGGTAGCCCGCGCGCCGGGCGATACTGCCAGCGAGGGCCGAGAGAAATGCGCTGCGGCCCGGAAGGAGTCCCAGTTGCACCGAGCCATCCGCGTCGCGATCCCGTTCATCGTGGCGGCACTTGTCGCGAGCGCCTGCGGCACTGCCGGCACCTCCGGTGGAGCCAAGGCGGCCGTCACGATCGGCTCCACCAACTTCAGCGAGCAGCTTGTCCTCGGGGAGCTGTACAGCCAGATCCTCGAGGCCAATGGATACCCGGTGACCCGCAAGTTCAACCTCGGCAACCGCGAGATCGTGTTCCCCGCTCTTCAGAGCGGGCAGATCGACCTGGAAGCGGACTACCTGGCGACGCTCCTCGCGTTCGTGGACAAGACCGCGAAGGGATCGACCGACCCAAAGGTGACGGCGGACGCGCTGCAGAAGGCGCTCACGCCGAAGAGCCTCACGGTGCTCGACTACGCACCGGCGGTCGACCAGAACGGCTTCGCCGTGACCAAGGCGACCGCCGACAAGTACAAGCTCGCGAAGCTCTCCGACCTCGCGGCGGTCGCGAAGGGGCTCGTGATGGGCGGTCCCCCGGAGTGCCCGAACCGCGAGTTCTGCGCACTGGGTCTTAAGAGCGTGTACGGCATCACGTTCAAGGAATTCAAACCGCTCGACGTCGGAGGCGCGCTCACCATTGCCGCGCTCAAGGGTGGTCAGATCGATGTCGGGCTGCTCTTCACCACCGATGCGCGGATCGTGTCGGAGGGATTCGTCCTGCTCGAGGACGACAAA
>DASYUC010000103.1:0-2059 GCA_036001645.1 Candidatus Limnocylindria bacterium | reverse complement strand
GCATGCGCGAATCGTTTCGGTCGACGTCACGGCGGCCCGAGACCTTCCCGGAGTGCGCGCGGTGATCACCGGCGCGGACATCGCCCGGCAGCGGTTCGGGCGCAGGCTGCAGGACTGGCCGGTGCTCTGCTGGGACCGCGCGCTGTTCATCGGCGACCGCGTCGCGGCCATCGCCGCGGACACGGTCGAGATCGCCGAGGAAGCCGCGCGTCGCGTCGAGGTCGAGTACGAGGAGCTGCCGGCGATCCTCGATCCTGGGGCCGCGCTGGCCGCGGACGCGCCGCTCCTCCATCCGGACGCTACGCACTACGCGTTCCTCGGCGGCACGCGTCCGGAAAGGCCGCATCCGAACGTTCAGGGCCATGCGCTCCACGAGCACGGCGACGTCGAGGCAGGGTTCCGCGCCTCGCACAAGGTCTACGAGCACACCTTCAGCGTGCCGCGGACGCATCAGGCATACATCGAGCCACGCGCGACGCTCGTGTGGCTCGACGGCGAGACGGTGCGCGTGGTCAGCACCAACAAGGCGCCGTTCGCGCTGCGGCAGCACATGTCCGTCGCGCTCGGGATTCCCGAGGCGCGGATCGTCGTCGATGCCGGACACATCGGCGGTGACTTCGGCGGTAAGGGTCTCTCGATCGACGAGTTCGTGCTCTATTACCTCGCCCGTGCGACCGGCCGTCCGGTGCGCGCGGTGACGCGCTACGCCGACGAGCTGCAGGCGACGAACACGCGGCACGCGGCGACGATCACGCTCCGCACAGGCGTCGACGCGGAGGGGAGGATCCTCGCGCACACCTCGCGCGTCCTCTTCGACGGCGGCGCGTACGCCGCCGGAAAGCCGGTGGCGACGCTCATGCCGGGCGACGCGATGCTCACGCTCGCCGGCTACCGCGTGCCCGCCGCACGGGTCGAGGCGACCACCGTCTACACGAACCAGGTGCCGGCCGGGCACTCGCGCGCGCCGGGCCAGCCCCAGAACGCCTTCGCGGCAGAATCGCACATCGACCTCATCGCGCTCGACCTCGGGATCGATCCGCTCGAGTTCCGGGAGCGGAGCATCGTGCGACATGGGGACGTCGACGTCACTGGACAACCGTGGCACGGCACGGACGGCCCCGCGCTCCTCGCGCGCCTCCGCACCGCGTCCCGCTTCGGCCAGATCGAAGGTTGGAATCACGTTCACGGCCGCGGGCACGGCGAAGGAATCGCGCTCGGGGTCCGCCACGTCGGGCGCGGCCGCGCCTCCTTGTTGCTGCGGACGCTTCCGGGCGGACGCGTCGAGCTGCGCACGGGCGTGTCCGACCAGGGCGGCGGCGCGCACACGCTCTTCCAGCGGATCGTCGCGGCCGAGCTTGGCATTCCGCTCGATAACGTCGCCGTGAGCCGCGGCACGACGGACGCCGTGCTCAGCGATCCAGGGGTGGGCGGTAGTCGCGTGACGCCGGTGCAGGGCAGCGCCGCCCTCGACGCTGCGCGCAAGCTGAAAGCGAAGCTCGCCGAGCTTGGAACCTTGATCGATGACGCCGGCGAGATCGAGGTCACCGGCGAAGCGGCGCAGGAAACACACGAGGCATCGATGTACGCCTACGCCCTGCGCCTAACGGTCGATCGCGAAACGGGCTCGCTGAAGATCGACGACGCCACGCTCATCGCCGACGTAGGCACGGTCATCAATCCCGTCGCGCTGCGCGGGCAGCTCGAAGGCGGGTTCATCTTCGGTCTGGGCCAGGCGTTGATGGAAGAGCTCCGCGTCGAGGACGGCCGTGTGGTGACCGCCAACCTGGGCGACTACAAGCTGCCGACGATCGCCGACACGCCGCGACTGCGGGTCGAGCTGATCACGGACCAGCCAGGCCCGGGCCCGTTCGGAGCGAAGTCCGTCGGCGAGCTCGCCAATCCCGCGGTCGGCGCCGCCGTCGCGAACGCCGTCCACGACGCGTGCGGCGCGCGCCTTATGAGCTTGCCGGTGACCGCCCAGAAGATCTGGGCCGAGCTGCGGAAGTGAGCGCGCTCAGCAGGCTGCGCTGAGCTTCGCGTTCGCGTGTGGCCGCCCCGA
>DASYUC010000102.1:0-16478 GCA_036001645.1 Candidatus Limnocylindria bacterium | reverse complement strand
AGACCGGAGTCGGCGACGCGCTGGAGCGCGGCCTCAGCGTCGAGCCCGCGGTCGAGCGGCGGGACGCGGGCGCCATCAAGCAGGCGCGTCGCCGTGCTAGCGGGCATACGCGGGCTCGACGACGTGATGCACCTCGTCCTCGTGCAGCTCGTCGTGTGCGGGCGGCGGAGACTCCGGTGGCCAGTCGCCCGCGATCGCGAGGTTGCCGGTGAAGCGGCGGCCGCCCCGTGGCACCGCTGTGCCCTCACCCTCGGGCGCGCCGCGGAAATTCGAAAGGAGCGATGCCGACGTGTACACGTCGGTCATCGTCTTGCCGAACTCGATCGCGACGAGCTCCGCGGCGGTCCACGGCAGATAGCCGTAGGCCGCGTGGGTCCGGTACAGAACGCGCGTCATGCGGTCCGCGCCCTCTTTCTCGCTCTGCAGGATGGTCCGCACCTTTCCCAGATCGAGCCGGCTCTCCTCCTCCGCGGGGATCGTCGTGACGGCCGTGGACAGCGGACGGCGGTCGCCGTACGGCGCCGCCGCGACCATGCGGATGCGGTAATAGTTCGCGCGCGGCGCGAGGAGTGGGCGGCGACGGAAGGCGTTGCGGAACGAGTACGAGATCGAGATGGCGCGCGGCGGGCACGCCTTCTCGCACATGAGGCAGCTCTCGCACTTGAAGATGCTCGTCTCGGGCTCGAGCAGCAGCGCGATGAGACCCCGGCTGCGCTCCGGGAGGATCCGCTTCTCGTACGGGTACTTCCGTGTGACCGGACGCGGACGCACGAAGTGTTCGAGCGTCCGAAGCATGCCGGTGATGATCCCGAACATTACCGGTCGACCTCACCCAGCACGATGTCGATCGACCCCAGGATCGCGACCATGTCCGCGACGAGGCGGCCCTTCAGCAGCCAGGGCAGGATCTGCAGGTTCACGAAGGACGCGCCGCGCATCTTCGCGCGGAACGGGTTCGGGCTGCGGCCGTCGCTGATCATGTAGAACCCGACCTCGCCCTTCGCTCCCTCGACCGTGTAGTACGCCTCGCCCTTGGGGCACTTCCACACGTGACCCAGACGAGCGCGCACCGCGCCGCCGGGTAGCTTGTCGATGCACTCGCGGATGAGCGCGATCGCGAGCCGCATCTCGCCGAGCCGCACCTTGTAGCGCGCGAAGGCATCGCCGTCTTGAAAGACGACCGGCTCCATCGACTTCAGCTCGGGGTAGACGGAGTACGGCCGGTCAACGCGCAGGTCCCAGCGCACGCCGGATGCGCGCAGCATCGGACCGGTCACGCCGTACTGCTTCGCGACGTCCGCCGGGATGCGGCCGATGCCGACGGTGCGCTCGAGGAAGATCTCGTTGCCTTCGAGGATGCGGACGTAGTCGTCCTCGATGTGCTTCTCCCAGCGGTCGAGGAAGCGCGTGAGCTTCGCGAGCCAACCCGGCGGCAGGTCGTACACCACTCCGCCCGGCCGGAAGAAGTTGTGGTTCATGCGCGAGCCGCAGAGCTCCTCGATGAGGTCGAGGATCTCCTCACGGTCGCGGAAGCACCACAGCATCGGGGTCGTGGCGCCGACGTCGAGGCCGTACGTGCCGAGCCACACGAGGTGTCCGGCGCAGCGCGACATCTCGTCGACGATCACGCGGATGAACTCAGCGCGTCGCGGCACCTCGATGCCCGCGATCGCCTCGGCCGCGCCGCAGTAGGCGTGCTCGTTGAGCATCGCCGAGACGTAGTCGGCCTGGTCGGCGTAGCGCGGACCCTGATGGAATGTCCGCCACTCGTAGATCTTCTCGAGGCCGCGGTGCAGGTACCCCATGACCGGGATGCACTCGATGACCTTCTCGCCCGAGAGGCGCAGGACCAGCCGCAGCACCCCGTGCGTCGAAGGATGCTGTGGCCCCAAATTCAGGATGAGCTCCTCGGTCTCGAGGCCTTCGTCCTCGATGACCGGAAGCTCGACGCCGGCACCCTCGCGGATCTGCCGCTGCTCGGTGTCGGTGGTGGTCAGTGTTATCCGCCCTTCGCGATCTTCTCGCGCAGACGCAGCACGCCTTCGGTGAGCGCCTCAGGACGCGGTGGGCAGCCCGGCACGTACACGTCGACGGGGACGACCGTATCGACGCCTTGGAGCGTCGAGTAGCTGTCCCAGAATTCGCCGCCCGATGAGGCGCAGTTGCCCATCGCGATCACCCACTTCGGCTCGGGCATCTGCTCGTACAGGCGGCGCAGCCGCGGGGCCATCTTGTGGGTCACGGTGCCCGCGACGATCATCACGTCCGCCTGCCGCGGGCTGGAGCGGAACACCTCCGCGCCGAAGCGCGAGAGGTCGTGATGCGAGGCCGCGCTGGCCATCATCTCGATGGCGCAGCAGGCCAGGCCGTAGCCGAGGGGCCAGGGGCTGCGCGAGCGCGCCCAGTTCACGAGGTTGTTGACGGTCGTGAAGACGACGTTGTCCTCGTCCGCGAGGACCCCCTCGCGCATCGGGAACTCCTCGCCCCCGAGGCCGGCCTGCGTGGTCAGGGGACGCCGCTGGATGACGTCCTGTTCGAAGTTGATCGGCACTCCCGCGCGCTCGGCGGGACGTTCTTCCTGCACGGGCATCACAGTGAAGTCTAGAGAGTTCTAGCGCGGTTGCACGGCCCGCTTCAGCAGTGTGACGAGCGCATCGTGCACGTCCGGCGCGCTCGCAACGATGTGCGGATGACCCGAGCGTGCCTGCGGCAGCTCCGTCACGCGCCCACCCGCCTCTCGCACGATGAGCGCGCCGGCCAGCCAGTCCCACGGCTTGTCGACGGATTCAAAGTACGCGTCGAGGCGACCGGCGCCGACCCATGAGAGGTCGAGCGCGGCCGAGCCGTAGCGACGGAGATCGCGTACCTCACCCAGCACACGCGTCAGGATGCGCGCCTGCTCCTCCCGGTCCTCCGCGACGTACGCGAATCCCGTGGCGACCAGCGTGCTCCCGAGATCGGCGACCGCGGTCGTGCGCAGCGCCCGCGGCGCGCCACCGCCGCGCGAGACCGACGCGCCGCCGCCGCGCTCCGCGCTGAACAGCTCGTCGCGGATGGGGTCGTACACGACACCCGCGAGCGCCCCCTCGGCGTCGGCAAGGCATATCACCACCGCCCAGTGCGGCACGCCGTAGAGGTAGTTGATCGTGCCGTCGAGTGGGTCGATGTACCACGTGCGGCCGGAGCCGCCCTGTTCGAGCGAGCCCTCCTCCGCGACGATCGCGTCCCCCGGAAAGGCCCAGCGGATCGCCGACACGACCCGGGTCTCGGACTCGCGGTCGGCGTCTGACACAAGGTCGGTATGGCTGGATTTCGCGTCGACGCCGGTGGGCACACCCTCGAAGCCCTCCAGCAGATGCCGGCCCGCGGCGCGCGCGGCCAGGGTCGCAACGTCGATCGGTTCCGCCAACTAGGACTGCGCGAGCCGGCCTTCGACCTTGGGACTCACCGGCGAATGCGCCGTGATGTACGCCGCGACGACGTCGACTTCGATGTCGCCATAGATGACGTTCGCGCCCTTCGTGAAGCCGGCGTGGCCATCGCCGCCGAGGAGGAGGTAGTCGACCGTCGCGACGTGGTAGACGCGCGTCGGGACGAGTGGCGCGCCACCCACGGTGATGCCCTTCACGCACTTCGGCGCGCCGTTGTCGAAGTGATACGAGACGACCACGCCGGCCATGTGAAGCCGGCCGCTCACGCATGCCGCGCGGTCGATGATCGCGGCGAGATCGGACCCCGTCAGATCCACGGACACGACGGTGTTCGAGAACGGGAGCGCCTCGTAGAGCTGGCCGAACGTCAGTTGCCCCGCGGGGAACGACGCGCGCACACCCGCCATGTTGTAGAAGGCAACGTCGGTCTTCCATCCCTGCTGGCGCCCGTACTCGACGAAGGCATCGGTGATGAGGTTGCCGAAGGCCGTCTCCTCGCGAACGTTCGTGAGCGGCTCCGTGGTGCGGCCGACGCTTCGCGACGTGTACTTCTCGCCGTCGGCGCGGCGCTCCTCGACGAGCTTTGCGATCTCCGGATCCGGCTTGACGTTCGCGTTGGCCGCGATCGCGGTCAGCACGCCGCCGCGGACGGCGTCCTTCATCTTGCGCGTCGCCCGGTCGACGACGATCTCCAGCCTGCCGACGTACAACGTGTACGCGCCCGCGTCGACGATCGTCGTCCGGCCCTCCACCCGCGCGGTCTGGGTCGGCACGTGATCGTGCGCGGCGACGATCACGTCGATCCCCGGGACGTCGCGCGCGAGCTGTGTCGCCTCGGCCGAGCCGATGTGCGCTGCCACGACGATGATGTCGGCCTGCTTCTGGACCTCGGCGATCAGCGGGCGGACCGAGTCGACGGCGGGCAGGAACTGCAGCCCCGTGACGCTCGTCGCTTTGACGATGGTCGCCGATCCCGGATTCGTGAGACCGATGATCCCGACCTTCGTGATCCCGAGATCGCGCACTTCGAACGGCTTCAGGTACGACGGCGACCTCCCGGTCGTCGTCTCGATGACGTTGGCTGCGAGGAATGGAAAGGACGCTTCCTTCGCACGCTGGGCGAGCACGTCCTGTCCCCAGTCGAAGTCGTGATTACCGACCGCGAGCGCGTCGTACCGCATGACGTTCATGGCCCTCGTGACCGCCTCGCCCTTGTTCGCGTTCGAGATGAACGTTCCCTGCCAGGCATCGCCGGCATCGATAAGGAGCGTCCGCTGCGGGGCGCGCGCGCGGAACACCGCGACCTGTCCCGCGAGCTGGGCCATGCCGCCGGCACGGAACGCCGAGCTCGCGGTCGCGCTCTGGACGATGTCCGCGTCGAGGTGTCCGTGGATGTCGTCGGTGTGCAGCAGCTGGATGCGGTCGTCCGCGAGGGCGCTCGTTGTCGGCGGAGTGACGGCGGGCGAGCACGCGGCGGCGGCCGCGAGTACCAGGGCGAGGACGAACCGGGGCACGAGCGCGATGCTAGCGTCCAACGATGCTCCGCTTGCTCGTGGCGATGACGCTGCTCCTGTCCTGCGGCGCACCGACCGTCAGCGCGCCCGCGCCAGGTGCGCCGAGCGCGACTCGGTCGGTGGCGCTCGCGACGCGGTCGCCGACGCCGAGCGGGCGGTCCTCGCCGACGACCGAGCCGACGGGTCTCCCGAAGTGCATCGCGTCACAGCTGCAGGCCGTGGCTGCCGGCGTGATGGGCGCCGACTTCTTTGTCGGCGCCGTCTTCATCGCGAACCGCGGCACCGCGCCGTGCACGCTGCGCGGCAATCCAGAGCTCGTGCTCCTCGGCGGCGACGGCTCGCCGCTGGACATCAAGCGCGCCACCGTCACCGGGACCGGCACGCCGCCATTGGTCGTCGTTCCGGTGAGCGAGTTCCGCCAGGATCCGGCGGGCCTGGTGGGCGCGGGAGCCACTGCGCCGCTGCAGTGGTCCAACTACTGCGACGACGTGCTGCCCGCGAGCTTTCGCGTGACGCTGCCCGAAGGCGGAGGCGTGATCGACGGCACCTTCGTCGACCTCGCCGGCAAGCCGATCGCGAAGTTCGGCGCGCCGCGCTGCGACGATGCGTCCGGCCCGTCGACGCTCGTGGTCTTCCCGTTCCAGGAGCCGGTTCGCTAGCGGCGATGACCTCTCCGCCACGCCCGTCGGTATGGTTCCGCGCCCTCCTCGTGCTCTGCGCCCTCAAGATCGCGTTGCTGATCGTGACGTTCGATCCGAGCGGGCTCATCGCGTTCGATCTTCCCAAGTCGCTCGCGAGTCGCGCGACGGCGTGCCCGATCGCGATCGTTCTCGCGATCCTCCTGATCGAGCATGGGCGTTCGATCGTGCCGCGCTCGCGCCTGCACGTCGCGGTGGTCGGCGTGGTGGCAACCTGGCTGATCGCCGCGACGGTCGCCCAGGACCGGTACCTGGCGCTCTTCGGCGAGGACGACCGATATCTCGGCCTCACCTACCTCGCGGACATGACGATCCTCTATGTCGCGTGCGCGGTCGCCGTGCGCGACGTCCGAGACGCGAAGCTCCTATTCGCCGCGATCGCGATCGGCGCGGCGGTGTCTCTCGGCTACGCCGGTGCCCAGGCGATCGGCGCCGACCCCTTCTGGTGGCAGGACGCGCCGGCGACGCGGCCGTTCTCGACGTTCGGGAATCCAGATCACTTCGGGCACTTCCTGAGCGTGCTCTTCGGACTCTCGTTCGGCGCCGCGGTCGCCGCCCGCGGCGTTGTCGGTATCGCCACCGGCGCACTCGGCGTCGGGGCGTCCCTCGCGGCCGCGTCCATCGTCGCGACACGAGGGACCGCGCTCGGGATCATCGCCAGCGTCGTGGTGGCCCCGATCGCGGCCCGAGCGCGCTGGCGGGCCGTGGTCGGGTCAGCGGTCATCTGGCTCGCTCTCGTCGCCATCTTCACAACGACGCCGCTCGGCGAACGGGTACGCGCGACGCTCGCGGGGGCGCAGATGGAAGACCGTGCCACGGTCTATGCGGCGTCGCTGCGTGCGTTCGCCGCCCGGCCCATCGCGGGGTATGGGCCCGACAATTTCCGCATCGCGTACGCGCAGCACCGGCCATCCCCGGCCGAGGTCCCGTCAGCGACGACACCGCAGAGCTCCGCACACAACTGGATCCTCGACGCCGCGGTGATGACCGGTTCGCTCGGACTGATCGCCCTCCTCGCACTCGTCGTCGTCGGTACGGTCGACCTCATCGCCCTCGCGCGTCGCCTGCCCGGCGTCGGCCTGCCCCTGCTGCTCTGCTGGTGCGCGTACTGGGCTCACGCGCTCGTGGCGGTCGGCTCGATCGCGATCGGCTGGGTCCCGCCCGTCGCGCTGGGAGTCGCGGTCGGACTCGGGCCGCGTGCCCCGTTGCAGCGCATCCGGAGGGTGCCGCGCTGGGCGTCCGCGCTTGCGCTGATCGCCACGATCGTCGTCGCTGCGACGGGCGCGCGGGTGTTCCTCGCGAATCGCGACGCGCTCGTGATGGAGCACGCGAGCGCGGTCGGCGACGCGCGAGGCGCACTGGTCGCCGCAGAGAGCGCGGTCACGCGGGACAGCGCTCGCGCCGAGAACTGGAATCGGCTCGGGATCGCGCTCGACGGACTCGAGCTCTGGCGAGCGTCACTCGACGCGTACCGCGAGGCCGCGGCGCGCCGGCCGTACGAGCCGATCTACTGGGCGAACGTCGCTCGGAGCCACGCGCGTCTCGCGCTCGCTGGCGATGCCGGAGCGCGTGAGGCAGCGATCGCTGCCGCGAGGCGAGCGGTCGATGCGGATCCGAACTCAGCGGTCGCGCACAGCGTCCTGTCGGAGATCGCGACGGCTTTCGGGATGTGCGATCTCGCACGCAGCGAGGCAGCGATCGCGGCAACGTTCGGTCGCACCGATCTGGTCGCGCGTGCCGCAGCCTGCCGCTAGAGACCAAGAAGCGGAGCGCTCACGCGCTCCGCTTCTCTAGGCCTTACCGGAGCCGAAGCTCCGCGTTACCTGGCGCAGCCCGGGGGCGGGCTTGCGTCCGGCCGCCCAGGGGGTCCGCTGTGCGTGTGGTTCGTGTCGCCGCAGCCCCAACCGGGGCGTACGCCGACCGTTCCCGCTGTGCCGGCGCCGATCATCCGCTGCGCTGCGGAGATGAGACCTCCTGCCTCACCGCCGGATTTGCCCTTTGCTGCCGAGGCATCGTCGGAGCGCCGTGACGCTGCGACCGAAGGGCTCGAGTCGCCGGTGATCGCGTCGTGGACCAGCGTCGCGACCTGGCTCGCCGCGGCGGGTAACGACACGCTGCTTGCCGCGTTCGACGCTGCAGCCGTGAGGGCACTCACGTTCGTGTCGAGGGTGCCGGTGGTCTCTGCGGCGATGGCCGCCGACGCGAACGCAGCTCCGATAACGGCTACGGCCCCGATGCGGGCCCACATCTTCTTCGTCGGTCTGAGCATCGGCAATTCCTCCCGTGGTCAAATCGACCGAACGATCCGACTCACTAAACGCATTGCCGGTGCCGTCGTTAGGACGGATCGACGCTTACGCGAAGATCGGTCGCGATGGGTACACCGCGGGCGTCGACCGTACATCACGCGGGCGCTTGGCTGCCTCGCAGTTGGAGCTAGGCCGACTTCATTCCGGACTCTGTTTCGTGCGCGCGGTACTGCAGCTCGTACAGCCGGTGATAGACGCCGCGCTGCGCCAGGAGATCGCGGTGCGTGCCCATCTCCACCACGCGGCCCTTGTGCAGCACGATGATCCGGTCCACGTTCTGGATCGTCGAAAGACGGTGGGCGATGATGATCGACGTCCGTCCCCGCATGAGCTTCTTGAGCGCGTCCTGGATGAGGTGCTCGGTCTCGGTATCCACCGACGACGTCGCCTCGTCCAGCACGAGCAGGATCTCGGGGTTGAACGCGATCGCGCGCGCGAATGCCAGCAGCTGCTTCTGTCCGACCGAGAGCGTCGAGCCGCGCTCGGTCACCACCGTCGCGTAGCCCACCGGCAGACGGTCGATGAACTTGTCCGCGTTCACGAACCTCGCGGCGGCGCGCACCTGCTCGTCGGTGATCTTCGACTCGTTGAGGCGGATGTTCGAGGCGACGGTGCCGGCGAAGATGAAGGGATCCTGGAGAACGACGCCGACATGACGGCGCACGTCGGACTGCCGCATGTCGCGCAGGTCGACGCCGTCCAGGAGGATGCGTCCCTTTTGCACGTCATAGAAGCGCGAGATGAGGCTGATGATCGAGGTCTTCCCCGCCCCGGTCGCGCCGACGATGGCGACGCTCTCGCCCGCGCTGATCGTGAGGTCGACATCGCGGAGCACCCACTCCCCTTCGTTGTACGCGAACGAGACGTTCTCGAAGCGGATCTCGCCGCGTACGTGCGGGAGCTCGACCGGGCTCGGCGGGTCGACGATCGTCGGCTTCGTGTCCAGCAGCCGGAAGACGCGCTCGGACGACGCCATCGCGGCCTGCATGATGTTGTACTTCTCCGACAGGTCGAGGATCGGCTGGAAGAACTGGTTCAGCAGCTGCCAGAAGGCGACGAGCGTCCCGAGGCTCAGCGAGTCCTGCTGGATCCAGTACGCCCCGACGACGAATAGCGCGGCGGCGGTGGCCGCCCGCGTGAAGTTCACGGTCGGCTGGAAGACGCTCATCGCCCGCACCTGACCCTGGTTCGCGACGAGCAGGTCGCGGTTCAGGACCTCGAACTGATCGAACGTCTGCTTCTCCCGCGTGAAGAGCTGCACGATCGCCATCCCGGAGAGCGTCTCGTTGAGATAGACGTTCACGCGCGCCAGGCGGATCCGGATCGATCGGAACGACTCGCGCATCATCCCGCGGAAGTACGCGGTGATCGCGGTGAGGATCGGCAGCGACACGAAGGTCAGGAGCGCGAGCCGCCAGTCGAGCAGCAGCATCGCGATCGAGATGAGCACGAGCATGGCGACGTCGCCGAAGATCGACACGACGCCGCGGGTGACCATGTCGGTGAGGGCATCGATGTCGTTCGTGATCCGCGTCATGAGCCGGCCGACCGGGTTGCGGTCGAAGAACGAGAGCGACAAGAACTGCAGGTGCCGGAACAGCTCGAGGCGCAGGTCGAACATCGCCCGCTGCCCGACCCACGTCGCGAGCAGCGTCTGCGCGAAGCGCAGACCCGCGCCGGCCGTGAGAACGAGCAGGTACAGGACACCGAGCACCGCGAGGCGGGCAAAGGCCTCGTCGCGGCCGAGCTCCCCGTTCACCGCGGGGATGACGGCCTGGTCGACGATGTACTTCGCGATGATCGGCGGCGCGATCTGCGCCAGCGACATCGCGAGCAGGAGCGCGAGCGCGACGACCACCCAGGCCTTGTACGGGCCGAGGTAACCGATGAGCCGCCTCGTCAGCGCGGCGTCGTACGCCTTTCCAAGGATCTCGTCTTCGTGGACGAACCCACCGCCGCCCCCGCCCCCGTGTCCGTGCGCCACCTAGTCTTGTCCCATCTCTTCCATGCGGGCACGTGGCCGCTGGAAGCCGCCGCTGTCGTCGGTGGTCGCGCGCACGCGTTTTTCGTGCTCCTGCTGCTCCTCGTCGACCTCGAGCTCTTCCTCGAGGAGCTGGCGCCGGTACATGCTCGCGTAGAGGCCACCGTGCTCGAGGAGCTCGCGGTGCGTGCCCCGCTCCGCGATGCGACCGTCGTCGAGAACGAGGATCTCGTCCGCGTCCTTCACCGTCGAGATGCGGTGCGCGACAACGATGCTCGTGCGCTCGCGCATGACGCCGCGCAGCCGCTTGAGGATCTCCGCTTCCGTGTACGTATCCACCGCGGAAAGCGCGTCATCGAGGATGAGGATGCGCGGATCCTTGGCGACGGCACGCGCGATCGCGGTGCGCTGCTTCTGCCCACCGGAGAGCGTCACGCCGCGCTCGCCGATCATCGTGTCGTAGCGCGCCGGAAAGTCGGCCACATCCTTCCCGAGCTGCGAGATCTCGCCCGCCCACTCGAGCTCGGCGGCGGTGAGCGGATGATCCGTGCCGAAGCCGACGTTCTCGCGGAGCGGCACGGAGAAGAGGAACGTCTCCTGCGGTACGTAGCCCACGGCCCGCCGCAGCGCGGCGAGCGGATACCGCTTCACGTCGATCCCGTCGATGAGGATCTCGCCCTGCTGCGCGTCGAAGAGCCGCGGTAGGAGGTTGACGAGCGTGCTCTTCCCCGAGCCGGTCGGCCCGACGATCGCCAGCGAGCCGCCGGCCGGGACCGAGAACGAGATGTCGCGGAGGACGATCGTCTGCCCGTAGGCGAACGCCACGCCTCGCACCTCCACCGCGCCCTTGATGGGTATGTCGACCGGATCGATCGGGTCGGCGACCGATGCGCGCGCGTCGTAGAGGGCCTGGAGCCTCACGAGCGATGCCCAGCCCTGCTGCACGAGGTTCACGACCTCGCCCAGCGCGATCATCGGCCACGAGATGAGCTGCAGGTACGCGATGAACTGCACGAGCTGGCCGATCGTGAGTCGTCCATCGATCGCGTCCTGCCCGCCGATGTACAGGATCGCGAGGACCGCGCCGCCGAGGATGAACCCCATGAGCGGCCACAGGAGCCCGTTCCACTTCGCGAGCGCGACGGCTTTGTCGAGGTACTCGCGGTTCACGGCGGCGAACGAGCGGATCTCGGGCTCCTCCTGCGAGAACGCCTTCACGACGCGGATACCCGAGAAGTTCTCCTGGGCCTCCGCCGAGAGATCGCCGAACTGAGACTGGAGCTGCTCGAACTTCTTGTTGACGCGGCGACCGACCATCCAGAAGGTGTACGAGGAGATCGGCGTGAGAATGAGCGCGACGAGCGCGAGCTTGGTGTCGACGCCGAACATCGACACGAACGTGAAGACGAGCGTCAGGAGCGTGTTGGTCAGCATCAGGATGCCGAAGCCGACCATCTGTCGGACGGCTTGCAGGTCGTTCGTCAGGCGGGCCATGAGGTCGCCGATCCGCTGATGCTGGAAATAGGCGAGGTGCATCGTCTGGAGGTGCGCGAGCAGATCGTTGCGCATCCGGTACTCGATGCGCCGCGACGCGTCGAGGATGCGCCACCGGCCGAAGCCCCGCAGCGCGCTTTCCATCGCCGCGAGGGCGACCATGAGCACGGCCAGCCGCACGACCGAGTCCAGGGGTGCGCCCTGCGTCAAGGCGTCGACGATGCGGCCGATGAGCAGCGGTGACAGCACCGCCACGAACGCGGACAGCCCGACGACGAAGACCCCGAGAGCGATCCGGACCTTGTGCTGACCGAGATAGTGCAGGAAGGTGGCGCGCGGGGAGGTCACTGGAGACTCGAGTTTAACCGCACCTTCCGACCGCCGAACCACACACCGAAGACGACGGCGGCGGCGAGGACGAAGACCGGCGCGACGCCCCACACGTCGGCGAGGGGGCCGACGAAGATGAGCGGGAGGAAGCTGAAGATCGACACGAGGACGTTGAGGACGCCGAAAACACGTCCGCGGATGTCGTCGCGCAGCTGCTCCTGCAGCAGCGTCATCGCCGGGACGGTGATGAACGCGTACGCGACGCCGAAGAAGAACGCCGTCACGCTCACCATGCCGACGAAGAACGGCAGCGCCTCGCCGAGCACGCCGCCGAGCCGAGAGGAGAAGACCTCGGCGAATGGCCGCGCCGCGGCAAGGGACAGGAGGGCAAGGCCAACGACCATGAGGCCGGTGCCGATGGCATTCGCTCGGCCGATCCGGCTGCCGACGACGTTCAGCAGTCCCAGTCCGAGCACCACCCCGATCCCGGCGGGCGCGACGAGCACCACGACGTTCCGCTCGTTCAGCTTCAGCACCTCGCGCACGAAGCCGGGCGCGAGCGCGCCCGCCACCGCGATGAGCGTGTACGTGAGGGCGATGTAGACCATGGCCCACGTGACGAGCGGGGTCGCACGAAGGTAATGGAACGCTTCCGAGATCCCCTTGCGGGTCTCGCTGAACGCGCGCTCCGCGAGCTCCGCGCTGATGAGATGCGCGGCTTTCTGCGGTGGCGGCGCCGGCGGAAGCGTCGCGCAGAGGAGCGATGAGATGCCGAACATCGCGGCGATGACGCTCCACAGGAACTCGAAGCCGTAGAGGCTCACCGCGATGGGCGCGAGGATGATGAACCCCAGAAGGAACGAGCCGTTGAAGGTGAATGTGAAGAGCGAGTTCGCCACGAGGAGATCGCGCTTGCGCACGATCCCGGGGATCGTCGCCGATTCCGCCGGAACGAAGAAGATCGTCACCGCGGCGACGAGGAAATTCACGACGTACGCGGTGGTGAGGCTGGTCCCCGCGAAGAGGAGCGGCAGCACGGCGACACCACGCAGCGCGTTCGTGACGACCAGAACGAAACGCCGGTCCGTGCGATCCACGAGCACCCCCGCGCCGATGCCGAAGAGCACCGCCGGAATGATCGCGAGAAGGATCAGGAACGAGGACGAGGTGTTGGAGTGCGTGAGCTCCGCGACGAGGATGATGAGCGCCGACGTGACGGCGTTCGCGGCCGTCTGCGAGAGGACCTGCGCCCCCCACACGGCGAGGAACGCACGATTACGAAGGAGGCCGACATGTACGGCCTCCTGGACCTCGGCCAACGGTCGGGCTTAGTCCGTCGGGGCCTGTGGCCCGCGCGAGACGAACCGCTTGATGTCGCGCTCGAGCGACGAACGCGGCACGAGTACGCGGTGCTCGCAGGTGGTGCAGCGCAGGCCGATGTCCGCGCCCAGCCGAACGATCCGCCACGTGTTCCCGCCGCACGGATGCGCCTTGCGGAGGATGACGACGTCGTCGAGGTACAGCGGAAGGGGTCCTGGGTTCTTGAGCACGCGGGGGGTCCTCGGGGGGCGGAGCCCCCCGGTGGTCGTCTCGGTCATTCGCGCGAGTCTAGCCGCGAGGGTTATCGGAGCGGTGTCGTAAGCGCCGGCAGGTCGAGGGCGGACTCCCGGCTCACGTCGAAGCGCGTGTCTTTGTAGATGAGCTGGAACTGACCGATGATGCCGCCGGTCCGGGTCATCGCCACATACATGACCTCGGGCGATCCGACAGCGCGCACGTGCCATGGACCACGCTGTGCGGCCGCGTCGACGGTGAGCGCACGTTCGGGTGTCGCGCCGAACCAGGTGCGCGGCCCGACCCGAGAGGTGTTGACCGCGATCGCCTCGGCGCCCGCGTTGCGTAGCTCGTTCACCAGATCCGACAGCGCGCGTTCGTCGAATGCCCCTTCGACCCGCACCGTGATGCCGGGGCCGCTGACCGCGCTCATGCCCGCGAAGACGCGAAGCTGGCCGAGCTGCCGCTCACTCTCCGTCAGGGAGCCCTTGCCGCTCGCGATCGCCTCACGCGCCGTCTCGGTGCGATGACGGAGATCGAGGATCTCATCCTTGATCGCGTTGTTGCGCTCGGAGAGGTTCGCGATGAGCGTCGTGAGCGAAGCCGGCGTCTCGAGCTGCAGGCTGCGCGAGTACACGTCCTGCGCCTGGATCTGCGTGACCGCGAGCACACCGAGGAAGAGCGCGACCACCGTGACGGCGATGACGCCCGCGTTCGACCTCATCGCGGCACCCCGTACCGGACGTTGAGCGCGCCGCGGTACGGCGGTACGTGCAGCGCGCCGGCGCGGCTCACACGAAAGCCGAGGCCGTAGACGTCGCGGCGCTGCTTGATATCGCGGAGCTGCGTCGGATCGTCGTAGGTGGCGAGCAGCTCGTTCTGCGGTCCGATCACGACCACCGAGAACGGAGGCGACATGAGCGTGCCGTTCACCATGATCGTGGAGCCGACGCAGTAGATGCTGGACGAGCCGACGATGCGCTCGTCGTTGATGGCGATGGACTCAGCGCCCCCGCGCCAGGCCTGATTGACGATGTCGGTGAGGTCGGTGTTGTGACAGATCGACTTCTCGATGTCCTTGGCCGCGGACGCACCCCGCGCGTCGTCCAACGTGATGACGACGCCGTCGCCAGTGCGCTCGCTGAGCCCGGCGATCTGTTTCAGCTCGTCGATGCGAGTCTGCAGATCGTTCGCAGCCCCACTCTGCGTCGAGGCGCTGGCCTGGATCTGGTCGAGCTCGGCGCGGAGACGCGCGAGGTCCAACTTGAGCGTGTTCTGCTCGTTCTGCAGCGTCTTCGCGGCGTCGAGCAGCGGCGTGTTGTACCGGACGGTCAGCTCGTTGCGCTCCGACTGCGTGCGCCACTGGACGCTGACGAGCAGGCCGAACAGCACAGCGGGAAGGAGCAGCACGAGCGAGTGCGCGAGGCGGGTGCGGTCCGTGGAGGGCGCTGTCGTCACGTGAAAAGTGTCACACACCTATCAGCGACGGCGGGGGGCAGGGGCGGTCCCCCGCGAGGGTGATGGCCAGGTACGGGCCGCCCCGCCAGATTCATTGCGGGGTGTTGGGATGAATGTCATCGCGTTGCGCACCGAGCGTCCGTCCGTCAAATCGGACGATTGCTCCCTGTGCAACGCGCCGCACCCGCAGAGCGGCGAGCCCGCGAGCCCCGTCAAACAGCGCACCGATCTGCTTCCCTGGACGGTCGTCGTGACCGCCGCGGTGGTCATCACCGCGATGGGCGCAGGTGTCGAGCGCTGGTTCGGCGTCGGCGCGGTGAGCGGACTCCTCGCTGGGATCGCGTGCGCATGGGTCAGCTTCCAGGCTGCTCGCCGCAACCGCGGCGCCGCGCATGCCCGGGAGCTGACCACGCTCGCGGAGCAATCCGACACACGCGTCCAGAGCGTCATCACGCAGTTCGAATGGGCCGTCAACGACGTCGTGAAGCTCAAACGCGACGCCGAGCGCGCACAGGGCGCTGCGGACGCGCTCATGGAGCGCTCCCGCGAGCGCGAGCGCTATGTCAAGAAGCTCGAGCGCCAGATCTTCGAGCTCCGCGAGCAGGTCGCGCACTACCCGCAGCCCGTCGCGGTGCCAACACCCGAGAACCCCTTCGACGGACCGGACCCGGTCCACGTGCCGTTCCGGTGGGCCCTGCACATCGACGGGAGCAAGGCGACCCTCGAGCTCGAGACCGGAGTCACCCTCCATCGACCGTCGCGCGTGCGCATCGTCGATCGCGATGGCCAGGTGACCGCGGTCAGCGGTGTGGCGGTGCTCCTCGCCGACGGCGGCTACGGATTCACCGTCGAGGAGCCGCCGATCGATCTCGTCACGGACCTCGACGCCCGCCGCGAGCCGAACTACCTCATCGAAGCGCTCGTCCAGTACGAATGGAAGCCGACGCGGCTCGAGGACTCCGGCCGCCGCACCCGCATCGTCGCGGACAACCAAGGGAAGTTCTACCGGGTCGCCGACGCCGCCGATGCGGCCCAGGTCTTCGCTTCGCAGCCTCGTCGCGCGAACCTCAACTGACCGGGAATTTCACCCCCTCCCAAGCGCGTTGTGCCAGCAATGGCTAACGCGCGCCCGGGAGGCTGGAACGACTCGATCATCGAGCACTTCCGCGCGAACGCGGGCCAGATGAAGACCGGACCATTCGCCGGTCGCTCGCTCCTGTTGCTCACCACGAAAGGCGCGAAGACCGGCCAAGCGCGGACCTCACCGGTGGTGTACTCCCGGGACGGGGACAAGCTTGTGATCATCGCCTCGAAGGGCGGCGCGCCGACCCACCCCGGCTGGTATCACAACCTCCGCGCGAATCCCGAGGTGACCGTGGAGCAAGGCGCGGAGAAGTTCCGAGCCCGCGCCCAAGTCGTCGAGGACCCGGTGGAGCGGCGCCGCCTCTACGACCAACACGCGGTGCCGATGCCGCAGTTCCTCGGATATGAGCAGAAGACGACGCGGAGGATCCCGGTCGTCTTACTGGAGCGCATCTAGCACCGCCGGCTCGCGAACCTAGCCGGGCTAGGCCATACATCCGCTGCGACCTGGAGTTCCGTCCCCACGGAGGGGCTGGCCGGAATCGAACCGGCGACGCCCGCCTTAGGACGGCGGCGCTCTTTCCACTGAGCTACAGCCCCGGACGAGGGTGGTGCGGACATGGCCC
>DASYUC010000101.1:0-5649 GCA_036001645.1 Candidatus Limnocylindria bacterium | reverse complement strand
TCGCGCTGACGCAGCGGCGCGAGGGGGCTCGGCTCGCCCAACTCGCGGCGCCGCTGGGCACGACGCTCAGCGCGACACAGGCCGCGCTGCGGCTGCTCCTCGCCGACCGCCTCGTCGAGCGAGAGCCGGGACGTCGCCCGCGCTACCGGCTGCGGCGAGATCATCCCGCCAAGGAGGCTCTCGCCGAGCTCGCGCTCCGCACGACCGCGCCCCGACGCGTCTTGGATGTCACGCTCCGCGCGAGCCCCGCCGTCGAGTTCGCCGCGCGGGACCGCGACGGTTACCTCGTCGTCGAGGGTCCGCTGGCCGATCCGCGCGACATCGCCCTCCTCGATGCGGTGCTCGCGAAGATCCGCTCGGTTCCTGAGGACGTGCCTCCTCTGGAGCGGTACGGCCATCGGGACCTCGTGGACCGCCTCGTCGACGACCCTGCGCCACGGCGGCGGGCGGAGCGCGCAACGCTCGTCAAGGGCAGCCTTGCGCGCTCCTTCCCCGTACATCGGTCGCGTGGCCCGCGGCGCCCCTTGCCGCGGATATCGAGACGAGCCCTCGCCTCACTGGCCCGAACCTACGGGCTAGGTCGAATTCGCCTTTTTGGCTCCGCTGCCCGGGGAGAGCTCCACAGCGGGTCGGACGTGGATGTGCTCATCGCGCCCAAGAGCGGCCGAGCGCTCTCGCTACTCGACCTCATGCAGCTAGAGACGAAGCTTGAGGAAACCTTCGATCGTCACGTCGACGTAGTGACGGAGGGCGGCCTTCGCCCTTCAACTCGCGAGCGCGTCGAGCGCGAGGCGGTGACACTCTACGGACGAGCGTGATCGCACCGCCCTAGAGGGCATGCGGCAGTGTGCTTCGCAAGCCATGGCGTGGTCGCGAGAACAGGGACGGGGCTGGACACGCGACGCGAAGACGGTTGCCGCGATCGCCCACATGGTCGCGCAGATCGGCGAGCTGTCGCGCCGCGTGTCGATCGCGTTGAAGAGCGAGCACCCCGACGTGCCGTGGGCAACGATCTCGGGTATGCGCAACCGCATCTACCACGACTACGGAGCCCTCGACACGTCGGTGCTCGCGGAGACGGTCCAGAAGGACTTGCCCGCGCTCGCGCAGCAGCTCAAAGCGATCCTCGGATCGAGCGGGCCGACCGACGGCTAAGCGTCCTAGTAGGCGGCGGACGCGACCTTCCAGAGGTAGCCGTCGGGGTCGTTGAAGTACCCGAAGTAGCCCCACTGCGTGGCTGCGGCGTTTTTCACGACGCTGCCGCCGGCCGCCTTTGCTTTGCTCATGACCTCGTCCACCGTTTCCTTCTTCGGCACGATGAAGTGGAACGAGACGCCCCGGAATCCGGATCCCTCGGACGGACGCCGGCATCCTGGGCCGCGGCCTCACGCTCGTAGAGGGCCAGGGACGACGATCCGTCGCCCAGCTTGAACTTGACGAACTGCGGATAGTCCTGCTCGATCTCGCAGCCCAGGTCGGCATAGAACTTCTTCGAGCGGGCGATGTCCTTGACGCCGATCATGATGGCGCTGACCTGCAACGGCACGGTTGTCTGTGTAGGCATGGTTTTCTCCCTTACCTGGTTCCTTGAAGGACTCAACCGTATGACGAGCCGAAGGAGGAAAGTGTGACCGCTCGCGAGAACTGGCGGCCTCTACGCGGTGATGACGACCTTGGCCCGGGCCTGACCGGTGCCGACGTAGCGCACCGCCTCGCGAGCCTCGGCGAGCGGATACGTCCGATCGATCACCGGGCGCAGCCTGCCTGTCTCCGTGAGGTCCCTCAGGAACACGAGGTCGTCGAGCCTGTTCTGCGCGACGTAGAACTTCACGCGCTGGCGCAGCAATCGCGCGCGCACCATCACACTGATGATCCGCGCGAAGACCCCGATCCAGCTGCCGGTCTTCGGCGCGCCGACCTGCACGAAGATGCCATCCGGCTTCAAGACGCGTCGCAGATCCGATAGCGAGCGCGTCGCGGCGATGTCGAGTACCGCGTCATAGCGCTCGGGGCGGCGCGTGAAGTCCTCCTTCGCGTAGTCGATGACTTCGTCCGCGCCGAGCGACCTGACGACGTCTACATTTCGCGGGCCCGTCACCGCGGTGACGTGCGCGCCAAGCGCCTTCGCGATCTGCACGGCGAACGTGCCGACGCCGCCGCCCGCGCCGTGGATGAGGACCCGTTGACCCGGCTTGACCTGCGCGTGGTCGCGAAGGCCCTGCAGGGCGGTGTGCCCCGCGACGTTGAGCGTCGCGGCTTGCTCGAACGGTAGGTCGCGTGGCTTCAGAAGCAATCGATCCTCACGGGCTCGTACGTATTCCGCGAAGGTGGCGACCGCGCCCCCAAAGACCTCGTCGCCCGGCTTGAATCGCGTGACGTTCGGGCCGATAGCCTCGACCGTCCCGGCGAGGTCCACACCTCGGACCGGCTCATCCTGCTGTCGCATGAGCTTCGAGATGATGTCGAGCAGCCACCCACCGTGTGTGGTGTGCCAATCGAGGGCGTTCACCGACGCGGCGCGCATGCGGACCAGCACGCGACCCTCCGTCAGCTCCGGTCTCGGGATGTCGCGCAGGTGCAGAACGTCCGCCGAGCCTCGTCCTTCCTGAACGAGCGCTTTCATCGAGTTCCCGCGGTCCCGGGGCTTGTCCGCCGTCTCAGTCGCTCCTGCCTCAGTCGCCATCTGTCTGACCCCCCTCCTCAGGCTGCAGCCTGGAGCGTACCTGTGAAGAACTCGTGAACGTCGTGAGGAGGCCCGTTCTAGACAGCACCCGTCCGCGCTTCGTACATGTTGTCGACGAGCTCGCGGAACGCGTCCTCCAGGACCTTGCGCTTCACCTTCATCGTCGACGTGGTCAGCAACTCGGTCGAGGCACGGCGCGAGCTGGATCGACCAGTGGCAGTCGCGCGAAATAGGCTCGATAGAAGCCGCGATCGCCGGTTAGGAGACGCTCTGCCTGCGCTGAGGCGTGAGCACCGATCAGAAAGTCCGCGATGACCCGGCCGCGCGTTCCACCACGTTCTCGGTATCTCCTCCAGGTGGTGCCGCCTGTAGCGCGGCATCGATCGTGAGCGCGTCGAACTCAACTCCTACGCTTCGCATCGCGTCCCCGATGGCCTCGCTGGATGCGAAGAAGGCGCCCAGCTCCGCCCAGACGACGTCGCACGCGGTGACGCGGCCCTCCCGAAGACACCGGCGAAGGGCCGCAGAGGACCTCGGGCCGAATGATGGGTCGGCGTTGAACACGTCGAGAAGGACCCTCGTGTCGACCGAGGTGATCACACCGCGTCTGGTTTGCCGCGCAGCGACTCCATCAGCCGATCTGTTCGCCGACGCACTTTGAGAATTCCGTAGACGCGGCCGACGGCGTCCTCCGTGGATTGCTTGGTAGCCACCAGGCGGCCCGCTTCTTCTCGCACGTCAAGGATCGCGCCCGGTCGGATCCCGAGGCGGTCGCGAAGGGCCTTCGGGATGGTGACTTGCCCCTTCTCGGAAACGGTTGCTTTCATACAGAGAATGTAGGAATTCCTACTGGGTCTGTCAAACCTGTCGTCCTTTTCGGCGCGCCGCGAGAGCTCCGGTGACGAGCGCGTTCATGGCCATCGTGCCCGGAGTCTGTGAGGCGAGGCTGAGCGGGAGCGTTTTCTATGCGAAGATCCGGCGTCTCGGATCGCGCACTCCAAAGCGCGGTTAAGGGTTAGCGTGACGACCGGCCGACCTTGATGCCTTTGTGACCGCACGAACGAACCGTGCCTCGCTCTCGGCCCACGTCGGCAGCCGGCGCGCGCGGAGGAGCGATCGCCGCGCGAGCGCGCGGCGCGAGCGCTCGTCGGTGACGAGCCTCCTCAGCGCGTCCGCGAGGGGCGCGACGCGACCGGGCGCGACGAGAATGGCTGCCCCGTCGGTGACCTCGCGGACCGCGGGGATGTCGCATCCCACGACGGGCAGGCCGTGCGCGAGTGCTTCGACGAACACCATCGGGTACCCCTCGCGGGTCGACGGCAACGCAAAGATAGATGCGGCGGCATAGCGGCGCGCCAAGGCGGTCCGGCCGAGCGAGCCGTACACGCGCACCCGAGGCGCAAGCGCGCGGGCCGCGATCGCGCCGCGCACGCGCGCGGCGTATGCGGCATCGGGCGTGTGACCGACAAGATCCAAAGTTACGTCGGGCAGTCGCGCCGCGGCCGCGACGAGCGTGTGGATGCCCTTCGCCGGCGTCCAGTTCCCGACACACAGGACCCTGCCGTCGCTTTTCGCGCGCGGGCGCGCCGCGACGCGGTCACGGCCGGGCGGGATGACGACGATCCGCCGCCGGTCGATCCCGCCGGCGACGAGCTCGTCCGCGAGGGCGCGACTCACCGCGATGACGCGATCCGCGCGACGCGCGAGCCGCATCGCACCGAGCCGCATGTGCGCGAGTCCCACGACCTCTATTCCGCGGGCGCGGAGGCCCGCGAGGTTGGGCGCGGCGAGCGATGCCGCGATCGTGTCCACCAGCACGAGCGGCGCGCGCAGCTCGCCGAGCCGCGCGGCGTCGCGCCGATTGCGAAGCACGACGGTCGTCACGCGAAAGCCGCGCTTCCGTAGGGCCGCGAGCATGTGCCGGTTGTAGAGGTTGCCTCCGGTGCGCCGCGCCGGATCGCCCGCCGTCACGAGCGCGACGTCAGGCGTAGTCGAGCACCACCTGGACCGTCTCGGCGTCCCAGTGGTCGACGAGCGCGTAGGCCTCTGCCGCGCGCGCGAACGGGATGCGATGCGTGATGAGCTCCGCGAGGATCAGCTCTCCGAGCAGAGCCGTCGCTAGTTCGAGCCGCCGCTCGCGGTCCCAGCGCGGCGCGAGCGACGGATCGATGCGCCCGACCTGCGAGCTCACCAGGCGCACGCGACCGCGGTGGAAGCGGCCGCCGAGGTCGAGCGGCACCGGCTTCTCGCCGTACCACGAACACACGACCACGGTGCCCTCGGGCGCGACGCAGTCGATCGCCTCCTGGAGGGCGGAGGGATTTCCGCTCGCGTCGATGGCGATGTCCGCGCCGCGCCCACCGGTGAGCTCGCGCACAAGAGTCCCGCCGCCCGGCGCGATCACGGCCTCCGCGCCGCAGCGTTCGGCGAACGAGCGCCGCAGCGCCGACGGCTCGACCGCGACGACGCGTGCTCCCGAGCGACGCAAAAGCTGCGTCACGAGGAGTCCGACGACCCCCTGCCCGAAGACCGCGACGACCTCACCGAGACGGGGTTTGGCGTCGAGCACCACGTTGATCGCGGTCTCGAGATTCGCGAGGAACACACCCTGCTCAGGCGTCGCGTTGGCCGGCAACCGCCGCACGAGCGACTCGCGGACGACGTACTCGTCCTGATGCGGGTGCAGCGCGAAGACGAGGTCGCCCTCGCGCACCCCGCCTACGTCGTGCCCGACCGCCACCGCCCGGCCGACGCTCGCGTACCCGTACTTGAGCGGAAAGCCGAAGCCGCCGGCGAGCGTCGGCAGGTCGAGCGCGAGGTCGGCATCGACCTCGCCGCGGTACACGAGCATCTCGGTGCCGTGCGAGATCGCGGAGAGGGCCGCGCGGACGCGCACCTCGTCCGGCCCGGTCTCGGCGAGCGTTTCGGTCCGCAGCTCCACCGACCGCGCGCGCGGGAACCAGACC
>DASYUC010000100.1:0-6936 GCA_036001645.1 Candidatus Limnocylindria bacterium | reverse complement strand
TAGACGAGCTCATCGAGCAGATCCGCGAGTCCATGCGCGGCCAGATCCGCGTTGTGCCACGCCGCGGCCCACCAGGTGTTCGACAGCAGGCCGAGGCGGTAGCGGCGCTCGCGCAGCGTCGCCAGCGTTTCGCGCGTATCGGCGAAGACCGTGCACCAGCCCGCGACGGCGGCTGCGTAGCCGTCCAACGCCGCCAGGAGCGTGCGATCGTCGACGGCCGCGCCGAGCCGCCGAAAGCCGTCGGTCACGAGATCCGTGGGCGGTCCGCTCCAGTGCTCGCGATCGACACGCTCCCAGTGCGCCTTTTCGGCGGCGCGCATCGCGGCGACGAAATCGTCGCGCGACGCAGGGAGGCGGTCGTGCGACGCGCGCACGGCGTCGTACGCGAGTCCCCATTTCGTCGTTGCGCCGCCTTCCCAGTCTGGCCAGTGCACCAGGGTGCCGCCGAGGTCGAACACGATGGCGCGCGGGGCGCTCACGCGAGGTCGGGAATGCGCGACCTCACCCCGGCGAGAAGGATCTCGTCTTCGATGAGCCGCGCGACCGTCGCGAAATCAGGTGCGAGCGCGCGGTCCGTCTCGAGCTTCGGGACATGCTCGCGTACCACACGGCGGGCCTCCTCGACGCCCGGCGCCGTCCTGACGCCGAGGAGGTCGAGGCCCTGCGCGCCGCAGAGCGCTTCGATCGCGAGCGCGTCGCGGGTGTTGCGCACGACCGCCGCGAACTTGAGCGCGGCGTGCACGCCCATGCTCACGTGGTCCTCCATGCCCGCGGACGTCGGCACCGACTCGACCGATGCGGGGAACGAGCGCAGCCGGTTCTCGGTGACGAGAGCGGCGCTCGTGTACTGCGCGACCATGAATCCCGAGTTCGTCCCCGCCGCGGGACTGAGGAACGGCGGCAGGCCGCTGGTGTGCGCGTTCGTCAGACGATCGACCCGCGCTTCGCTGATGTCCGCGAGCTCCGCGACCGCGATCGTGGCGAGGTCGAGCGCGATGGCGACCGGCTGTCCATGGAAGTTGCCACCGCTCACGACCCGTCGCTGCTCCGCGAAGACGAGCGGGTTGTCGGTCACGGAGTTGATCTCGATCTCGAGCACACGCCGTGCGTAATCGAGCGCGTCGCGCGACGCGCCATGAACCTGAGGCATGCAGCGGATGGAATACGGGTCCTGGACGCGCGTGTCGCCGGTGCGATGCGAGGCGACGTTCGCGCTGCCCTCCATGAGGGAGCGCAGGTTGGCGGCCACGGTCTGCTGACCCGGATGCGGTCGCGCCGCGTGCAGGTCGGCGTCCCACGCCGCGTCCGTGGCGCGCAGGGCTTCGGCCGACATGGCGCCGACGATGTCGGCCGTCGCCGCGAGCACCGCGGCGTCGTGAAGGGCGAGGCAGCCGATGGCCGCCATGACCTGCGTCCCGTTGATGAGCGCCACACCTTCCTTCGGGCCGAGCTCGACGGGCTTCAGTCCCACCTTCTTCAGCGCATCGGCGCCGGGCATCCGCACCTCGTCGACGAGCGCCTCGCCTTCGCCGATCACGACGAGCGCGGCGTGCGCGAGCGGCGCGAGGTCACCGGAGGCGCCGACGCTGCCATGCATCGGGATCACCGGATGCACGCCGCGATCGAGCATCTCGAGCAGCATCTCCGCGAGTCCCGGGCGCACGCCGGAGCGACCGGCGGCGAGCGTGTTGGCGCGCAGCAGGAGCACGGCGCGGACGACGTCGACCGGCAGCGGGTCGCCGACGCCTGCCGCATGGCTTCGGATGAGGTTGCGCTGGAGCGCTTTCAGGTCGCCGATCGGGATGCGGACCGTCGCGAGATCGCCGAAGCCCGTGTTCACGCCGTAGACGGGCGCGTCCTGGGCCGCGAGCTCGGCGACGAGCTTCGCGGACTCCGACATGCGACGCTCCGCCGCGCGGTCGAGCGCCACGGGTGTGCGGCGCCGCGCGACCGAGAGCACGTCGGCGATGCTGAGGTCCGCTCCGGTGAGCCGCAGCGTCGGCAGCTACTCGGTCTCCTTCAAGTTCTCGCGGTACCAGGCGGAGAGGTCCGCGTAGTGATGCGCCGCACCGCTGGTCCAGCGATCGTCGTCCGGACGCACTTCGCGCACGACGCGCGCCGGGACACCGAGGACCAGCGACCGCGCGGGTGCGGCGAAACGCTCCGGAAGCACAGCGCCGGCCCCCACGATGGTGCGCTCCCCGACCGTGTTGGCGCCGACGAGCACCGCGGCCGATCCGATGAGCACGTTCCGCTCGACGATCGACGAGTGGACGATCGCGCCGTGCCCGATGGTGCACTCCGCACCGATGATCGTCGGCTCACCCGTGTCGGTGTGGATGGTGCAGTTGTCCTGCACGTTCGAGCGCTCGCCGATCTCGATGCGGTCCATGTCGCCACGGAGCACCGAACCGAACCAGACCGACGCGCCGGAGCGCACCGTCACGTCGCCAATGAGCACTGCCGTCGGCGCGACGAATGCGTCGGGCGCCACCGTCGGTCGTTTGCCCCGGTAGCCGTAGAGCGGCACGGCTCCGTAGAGTAGGTGGCGCGATGAAGACCCGCGACCTCCGTGTCGAAGGCTATCGACCGCTCATCCCGCCGGCGATCCTGCTCGACGAGCTACCGCTCTCCGATGCGGGCTCGCGGACGGTCGCGAGCGCGCGCGAAGAGCTCGTGCGCATCCTCGATCGTGAGGATGACCGCCTCATCGTCGTCGTCGGGCCGTGCTCGGTCCACGACGTCGAGGCCGCGATCGAGTACGCGCGCCGCCTCGCGACGGTCGCGACGGAGCTCGCGGCCGATCTGCGGATCGTCATGCGCGTGTACTTCGAGAAGCCGCGTACCACGGTCGGCTGGAAGGGCCTCATCAACGATCCGGGCCTCGATGGCAGCTTCCGCATCAACGACGGCCTCCGGCTCGCGCGACGGTTGCTGCTCGATCTCGCGGAGCTCGGCGTGCCCGCGGGGTGCGAATTTCTGGACCCCGTGTCGCCGCAGTACACCTCCGATCTGGTGAGCTGGGGCGCGATCGGCGCGCGCACGACGGAGAGTCAAGTCCATCGCGAGCTCGCCTCGGGTCTCTCGATGCCCGTCGGATTCAAGAACGGGACCGGCGGCACGGTGCAGATCGCGATCGACGCCGTACGCGCGACCGGGCACCCGCACCGATTCATCGGCGTCACCGAGCAGGGCCTCGCGGCCTTCGTGAGCACGCGCGGGAACCCGTACGGTCACGTGATCCTGCGTGGCGGCGCGCGCGGTCCGAACTACGACACGGCGAGCGTCCGGGCCGCGCTCGACGCGCTGCGCGAAGCCGACCTCCCCGAGCGGCTCATCGTCGACGCCAGCCATGGCAACAGCGAACGCGACCACCTGCGGCAGCCCGCCGTCGTCGCGGAGATCGCGGCGCAGATCGCCGCCGGCGAGCGCGGCATCGCGGGCGTGATGGTCGAAAGCTTCCTCGTCGCGGGGCGGCAGGAGCTCACGGATCCCTCGCGTCTGGTGTACGGGCAGAGCATCACTGACGCGTGTATCGGGTGGGAAGACACGGTGACAGCGCTCCAGGGTCTTGCTTCAGCGGCGCGCGAACGCCGCGCGCGGAGCGAGGGTCAGCGCCCTCGAGTGGCGTCCACCAAGCGGTAACCGAATCCGCGCGCGGTCTCGATCGCGACCTCCGTCACGGTGGCGTCCTCCAGCTTCTTACGCAGGCGGCCCACGTGGACGTCCACCAGTCGCGTATCGCTCCCCGGCTCGTAGCCCCACACGCCGGTGAGCAGATCGTCGCGCGTGAACACACGACCGGGCTCACCCGCGAGCGTGCGCAGGAGCTTGAACTCCGTGGGCGTGAGCTGCACCTGCCGGTCGCCGGCGACGGCCTGTACGCTGCCGCTGTCGATCACGAACCGGCCGAAACGCAGCTGCTTCGCGCCGGCACCGTCGTGCGACATCTGCGCGCGCCGGAGCAGCGCCTCGATGCGCGCCAGCAGCTCGTCGTTGTCGAACGGCTTGCCGATGTAATCGTCCGCGCCGACCCGCAGGCCGACGACGCGGTCCGGTGGCTCCTTCTTGGCGGAGATGAACAGGATCGGGACGTCGCTGTTGCGACGGAGCTCCAGGCAGAGACTGATGCCGTCCAGGCTGGGCATCATCACGTCGAGCGTGACGACGTCGGGGTGGACGCGCTCGAAGGTCTCCACGGCCTGCCGGGAATCGGTGACGACATTCGTCCCGTAGCCCTCCTCCGCGAGGATGCTCGAGAGGAGCATCGCGATGTCCCGGTCGTCCTCGACGATCATCACTCGCGCGCCGGTGTGGGAAGGGGCGGTCGCGGCGGAAGGACGCTGGTCGATCATCGTGACGGTCCTGTGTCGCATTTGGCGTGCCACATGTAACGATCGCAACCAAGGTCCTACCCAGATCCGTTGACCCGGCGTTGACCTTTGGCGGGCTTTAGAAGGACGCGTTCACCGCCGCGAGCCTCTCGCGGATCCAGCCCGCCGACGACCCGATGTCGGCCGGCCACGGAGCGAAGAAGAGCCGGTCCGTCTCCTCCTCGATCGCTTGGCGCGCTTTCGCACCTTTCTCGGTCGTGCGTGGCGCACCGTCGGCGGCGACAAGGCCGTCGCGACGCAGCTTCTCGAGCTGGGCCGATACGTCGGCGGGCCGCTGCGAGGTGAGCTTGGTGGCAAGCTCGGCATCGCTCGAGGCCTCACCACGCCAGATGCGCGTGAGGGTGTCGAGCGTGGGGCCGTCCAGGCCGGCCTCTCGCCACGCGGCCATGTGGCAATCGTCGCGCGCCTGCCAGAGGCCAAAGACCGCGTTCTCGAGGGCGACCATCGGATGGCTCTGGCCGTTACCGGCCATGCGCAGGGCTCGTGGGATATGCGATTGCCAGCGCCGATCGAGGGCCGCGGCGATCGCCTCGAAGGCGCGTCCGAGGAGCGAGGCCAGTCTTGCGAGCTCGTCCGGGGGAAGCGGCGACGGCAGCGAGGCCAGGTACAGGTCGGCCTCGCGGCGTAGGCGCTTCATCAGCTCGTGGCCAGCGGACGTCAGATCCCAGCGCCCGTCCTTCTCGTCGACGAGACCCGAGTCGCGCGCTGCGACCGAAGCAGCCTGTTGCTGATCCCACTGCGTGGCGTAGGGGTTCCACATCTCGCTGAAGCGCCCGCCGCCCTGAGGCGCGACGCCGCCGATGACGAAGAACAGGGCCGGTCGATCGATGCTCAGCTCCTCCATGAGGCGGAGCGGGAGCGTGAACTTCGTGCGCCGCTTGTTGAGGAACTCTTGGAACAACGGAACGAGCTCGAGCGGATAAGGCGGCTTCACGCGGGCACCGCTTTCCGCGTCACCAGCCGTAGGGCAAGCTGCTTCAGGGCGACGGCCGCCTTGTCGTTCGGCTCGGCGAGGACGTATGGGACGCCAAGATCGGCCGCGGCGTCGGCCCGCTCGGCGTAGGGGACGACGAGATCCGCCTTGCGTTTCAGGAACTTCGCAACGCTCGCGTCGTCGATCCCCTTGGCCGTGTTGCGGACGAGCGCGACGAGGATGCGCTCGTCGGAGATGCCGATCCGCGTCAGCATCGCGAGCGTGTCCGACGTGCTCCTCAGCGCCGCGAGGTGCGGTGCGGTGACGACGCAGACCACGTCGGTGACGTCCAGCGACGCCAGCGTGATCTCGTCCAGCTTCGTGGCGAGATCGAGCACGACCGCGTCGCGTCCACCGCGCGCTAGGTCGATCGCCTGTTGCACGGCCGCGATGCTCACGAGCTCGGCTTCCTCGGGCGAAGGTGGTGCCGCGAGGAGGCGAACACCGCTCTTGTGCTCGGCGAGGTACTGGGCGAAGTCCTCCTCGGTGACGCGGGTGATGTCACCCCGCGCGTAGTCGACGATCGTGTTGCGCGGACGGAGGTCGAAGAACATCGCGGCGTTGCCGAACTGCAGGTTGAGGTCGAGCAGCACGACGGACTTGCCATCGGCCGCGAGCGCCGCGGCCACGTTGGCCGCGAGGGTCGTCGCGCCGACACCTCCTTTTCCATGCGCGAACGCGATGACCACGCCGAGCTTGCGCGGTTCCGCGATGATGCTCGCGACCGTTCGTGTGTGTCGCAGGATCGTCTCGATCTTCGCGGCCAGGACGGCCAGGTCGATCGGCTTTCCGATGTAGTCGTCGGCACCGTGGGAGTACCCGGCGAGGATGTCCTGTTCCTGTTTGGCGGCGGACAGGACGATGATCGGCGTGCGGGCGGTGCGGCGGTCTTCGCGCAGGCGTTTCACGAGCTCGAGCCCGTTCATCAGGGGCATGTTCACGTCGGTGACCACGAGGTCCGGCGCGCCCTTTGCCTCGATGAGCGTCAAGGCCTCGACGCCGTTCGAGACCGTCTCGACGCGATATCCGCGTTTCGCGAGATAGACCGTGCAGAGCTTGCGGATCGCGTCCTCGTCGTCGACGCAGAGGATCTTCTCGCCCGCCATGCCATCCTTTCGGTCTTCCACCCGCCGCTAGACTCGCCGCAGTGCGCAGTTTCGAAACAATAGTCGACCATTGAGTACGGGAATCAATCTCGGAGACCCGTACAGCAGTCCACGACGCTCGCGCCTGGCGGCCCGCATCCTACTTGCGCTCGGAGTGATCATCGCCGTCGTTGCGGGCGCCGGCACCTATCTCTACGCGGTCGCCGCCCGGACGGCCCCTCCTTCTGAGACCGCGATGGTCGACGTTCTCGTCGCCGCACGGGACATCGAGGCCCGATCCGCCCTCGGATCCAGTGACGTCAAGGTTGTCCAGCTGCCGCGCGACGCGGCGCCGGCCAACGCGCTTCGCGACGCGACTGCCACGACCGGGCTGATCACGACCGTCCGCCTGTCGGCGAACGAGCCGGTGCTACCGACGAAGATCGCCCTGCCGGGTACCGAAGGCCACATCGCGGTCTTGCCT
>DASYUC010000099.1:0-37977 GCA_036001645.1 Candidatus Limnocylindria bacterium | reverse complement strand
GAGCTCCCGGATCTGCTTCGCTCATGGGGAGGCGCGTGAAGCGCTGCGTCTGGGCGGCGCACGAGCCGCTCACCAGCTACCACGACAAGGAGTGGGGCACGCCCCGACACGATGAGCGCACGCTCTTCGAGTTCCTCGTGCTCGAGGGGGCGCAGGCCGGACTCTCGTGGGAAACGATCCTCCGAAAGCGCGCGGCATACCGCAAGGCATTCGCGCGCTTCGATCCAAAGAAGGTCGCGCGTTTCGGCGCACGGGACGTGGCGCGGCTCATGGCCGACGCGGGCATCGTGCGCAACCGCGCGAAGATCACGTCCGCCATCGCGAACGCGAAGGCCTTCCTCGCCGTGGCGGAGGAGCACGGCAGCTTCGACGCCTTTATCTGGCGCTTCAGCGATCCCGAGAAGATGTCACGCGAACTGCGGAGACGGGGCTTTCGCTTCGTCGGGCCGACGATCTGCGAGTCGTTCATGGAGGCCGTCGGGATGCTCGACCACCACGAACGCGGCTGCTACCGAATGGCTCCCGGAGGCCCCAAAAAAAGGGGTGGCCCTGCCGTATCAGTCGCCCTTGACACCCGAAAAGGGGACTAGGCAGCGGGCCCGGCAAACCTAGACTTTGCTTCAGCCTTGTAAGGAAAGGAGGTACTTATGATCGCTTTCTTCCGTGACGAAGAGGGTCAGGGCCTCGTCGAATATGCACTCATCATCGCAGTCATCGCCATTGCCGTCATCGTCGCGATGGTCTTCCTGCGTGGCCAGATCCAGAACATCTTCAGCAACATCGGCAACAACCTGACCTAAGCGTCTGCAACGTCGCAGCGAGCGAGCGGCCCGGGTGACCGGGCCGCTCGTTTTTGCGTCGGATAGCGCAGCGCCCGCCACATGGGCGGGCGCGGCGCAAGGAGGGAGGGAGACGGAAAGGCTGCCTTAGGGGCGCGGACCCCTGCCCGGGCCACCGCGGAAACCAGCGGGACGGGTCTGATCGACCTCCGCGGTGACGTGCGCGGTGAGCGAGGCCTTCTTCTCGGTGGCTTGCGCGGCGGTGATCGTGCCGGCCGCGAGGGCCGCATCGATCTTCGCGTTGCCGTCGGCCACCATCGCGGCGATCAGGCCGTCACGGGTCTTGCCCGCGGCCGTGGCGATCTGCGTGAGGGTCTGGCCTGCCTGGAGCTTGGTACGCAGGTCGGCCTCGGTCGTACCGATGTACGCCGCCGCGGCCGCGATGTCGTTCGTGATCATCACGCGCGGTCCGCCAGGTCCACCGCGGCCACCCGGGCCGGAGAAGCTCGTGCCCGGCTGGTCGACGGCGGTCGCGATCTGCTTGGTCGCCTCGGCCGACAGCGCGGCGATGAGACCGTCGCGGGTCTTGCCGTGAGCGACGGCGACCTCCGCGAGGGTCTTGCCGGTCTGGAGCTCCGTCCGCAGCTCCGCCTCGGTGATGCCGATGTACGTCGCGGCGGTCGCGAGGATGTTCGGCGACCCGAACGGGCTGTTGGACGCGAAGATGGCGACGCCGCCCGGAAGCTGCGCGATGACGGCGTCGGCGCTGACCGGAGCGAGCGCCGCGGCCGCGACCCCGCCGGTGAGCAGCAGCGTGACGCCGCTCGCGATGAGCATCTTGTCGATGTACTTCATGTCGGTGTCCTTTCTCGGAAGTGACTGCGATGAGGACACCACTCGCGCCGCTGCGCTTCATGAGAGCGCTCTAAGAAGGCTCTAAGAACGCGCTCTGCCCTGATCTTTCTTACCTGTTTCTTACGTGCGCGCCCATACACTTCGGCTCGTGAACGTCCTCGTCGTCGAGGACGATCCCGGAGTGCGGGGAGCCGTGGAGCGGGCGCTTCGCGGCGCCGGCCACCGGACCGAAACGGCCGCCAACGGCGCGCGAGCGCTGGAGGTGGCCACGGCCAGCCCCTACGACGCGATCGTCCTCGACCTCGGCCTGCCCGGCCTCGACGGCCTCGAGGTCTGCCGCCGCCTGCGCTCGTCCGGGAACGGCGTGCCGGTCCTCATGCTCACCGCCCGCGCCGCGGTCGCCGAGCGGGTCGAGGGTCTCGACGCGGGCGCCGACGACTACCTCGTGAAGCCGTTCGCGCTCGACGAGCTCCTGGCGCGCCTCCGCGCCTTCGAGCGACGAGTACCCCAGAGCGGGCAGCTGCGCGGCACGCTCCATTTCGCCGACGTCGTCCTCGACCGCGACGCGATGACGTGCCAGCGCGGCGATCGTGCCATCCAGCTGTCGCGGACCGAGTACCAGCTGCTCGAGCTGTTCCTGTCGAATCCGCGCCGCGTGCTCAGCCGCGACCTCATCTTCGACCGCGTCTGGGGCTACGACTTCGGACCCGACTCGAACTCGCTCGATGTGTACGTCGGCTACCTCCGCCGAAAGCTCGGCGAGCCGCGGATCATCCAGACGATGCGCGGCGTCGGCTACGTGCTGAAGGAAGAGTGACCTTCCGTCTTCGGGTCGCGCTGCTCTCGGCCGCCGCGGTCGCGCTCGCGGCGGTCGGCGCGGCAGCGCTCATGTATTTCGTGCTGCAGCAGCAGCTCGTGACGCAGGTGGATCGCAGCCTCGTCGAGTCGGCCGGCAATGCCCGCGAGACAGGGCCACGCTCGGGTGGCCAGCGCCCGTTCCCGCCGTACAACGACCCCGGGAGGGTCACCGGCCGTGGCGACGTCTTCGCGCAGAGCATCGACGCCACGGGCAAGGTCATCCGCGCCGATCTGAACCAGGCCGACACCGCCCTGATCACGCCCACCGCCGTGCAGGTCGCGGCCACGCAGCAGGGCGTGTCGCCGTTCGACGTCATCGCGAGCGATGGAAGCCACGTCCGCGTGTATGTCGTGCCCATCGGCGGCAGTGCCGCGCTCGAGGTCGCGCGGTCGATGGTCGAGATCGACGACGTGCTCGCGGAGACGCGCAACCGGCTTGCGATCGTCGCCCTCGGCGGCGTGCTCCTCGCCGGAGCCCTCGGGACCATCGTGGCGCGCGCAGCGCTCACACCGGTGAGGCGACTCACCGACATCGTCGAGGAGGTGTCGCGCACGCGCGATCTCTCGCAGCGCGTGGCGGCCGACTCCCCAGACGAGCTGGGCCGCCTGGCCGCGAGCTTCAACATCATGCTCCGCGAGCTCGAGAACTCACTACGCCAGCAGCGGCAGCTCGTCGCCGACGCGTCGCACGAGCTGCGCACGCCGCTCACCAGCCTGCGCACGAATCTCGAGCTGCTCGCGCGCGGACAACCGACGGACGGGGAGGAGCGCCAGCAGGTGTTGGTGGAGCTCGTCGGCCAGATCGAGCGCCTTTCGACGCTCGTCACCGACCTCATCGATCTGGCGCGCGACGAAGAGGCGAAGGTCCCGATCGAGGACGTCCGTCTCGACGAGGTCGTGTCGGACGCGATCACCGACGTGCGCGGACGCTACCCGCGCGTGCGTTTCGAGGCGGCGCTGAACGAGGCCACCGTGCGCGGTGTCCGTCCTCGCATCGCGCGCGCGGTGACAAATCTGCTCGACAACGCCGGCAAGTGGAGTCCCGCGGGCGGCGTGGTCGAGGTCACCGTGCACGACGGCGAGGTGAGCGTGCGGGACCACGGGCCGGGCGTCGATCCGGAAGATGCCCCACGTGTGTTCGACCGTTTCTGGCGCGCGAGCAACGCGCGCTCGCTGCCCGGCTCCGGCCTGGGGCTCTCGATCGTGAAAGAGGTCGCCGAGTCGCACGGCGGCTCGGTCACGCTCGAGCACGCGAGCGGCGGTGGCGCGCGCTTCCGACTGCGACTCGCCACGACCTCCTAGGTCCTTCTTAAGCGGCTTTCATGCTCGCGCGGCGCCCGGATGTTCCCTTATCCACATGACGGATCGACGCCGACGCCGAAGGCCGCTCATCGCCTCGACGCTCGTGCTCCGCACGCTCGCCGCTGCGATCACGCTCAGCAGCTTCGGTGGCATGACGATCTTCGCGAGCGAGAACCTGCACGCAACGAACGCACCGCTGCAGCCCCCGGCTGTCGCCGCGGCGACGCCCGCGCCCACGACCGCACCGACGACGAGGGTCACGACCTCGCGCACCCCGGTGCGTACGTCGGTGACGAGCACCAGTACGACCGCGCTGACCCGCACGAAGCAGTCGTGACCCGCCGTGAGCATCAGCACCGATCTCATCTGGGTCATCGCGCGCTCGACCGGCACCGCCTCCCTTGTCGCGCTGACGCTATCCGTCCTCACGGGCATCGGGCTCCGGACCGGAACGTTCGCGTGGCTGTCGCACAACCGCGGCGTCCGCGTGGTGCACGGGTTCCTCACCGTCCTGTGGATCCCGCTCGGCCTGGCGCACGTCATCGCGCTCCTCTTCGATCGCCACGCGCAGATCGGGATCCTCGACCTCATCGTCCCGTTCGGCGTCTCGTACGGACGTCTCGCGATCGGGCTCGGCACGATCTCCGCGCAGCTCACCCTCGTCGTGCTCGTCTCGACCTGGCTGCGCTCGTCGCTCACGCTCGAGCAGTGGCGCGCGTTCCATCGCCTCTCCTACGTCGCATTCGGCGCCGCGTTCGCGCACGGGATCATGTCCGGGACCGACCTCGCGAACCCGGTGGTCGCGGGTCTCGCGTGGCTCACCGCCGCCGCGGTCGGTCTCGTCCCACTGCGTCGTGTGGTGCGCCGAACAACTACGCCGAGAGACAGCTCGGCTACCGGGTAGCAAGCATGAAAGTGTGTCCGCCGGCCCCTTCAGGCACGAAGGACTCGAGTTCGATCCGCAGCCCGGCCTCGGTGAGCCATCGCCGGTATGTTTCGGCATCGGCGTGGCTCCACCACATATCGCCGCCGCGTATCCCGAGCCAGTCCTTCTGAAGCCCGGTCCATGCTTGAGAGCCGACCGTTGCGAAGAACAGTCCGCCGGGCGATAGCCATCGTCGAATATTTCTCAGCAGCGCGGGTTGCTCCGCTAGCGGAAGATGGATCAGCGCGAAGAGGCAGGTGATCGCGCCGAAACTTTCGTCCGGGAACTGCGTGGTCGTCATGTCCGCGCAGGCGAAGGTCGCATTCGGTACCAGCTCGCGAGCGCGCGTGACCTGGACCGGGGACAGATCGACGCCCGTTACGGCGTAGCGCTGCGCCAAGCGTCGCGCGACGGGAATACCGCAGCCGCAGCCGAGGTCGAGGACGGCCGATCCCCGCTCGACCCGTTTCTCGAGCAGATCGAGCCAGTCCGCGTACATGCCGTCGTCGGCATCGTCGGCTCGGTACGCGCGTGACACGAGGTCGTATCCGCGCCGCACGATCGACTTCGGATCTTCCATAGCGAACAGCATCGCAGGAAGCAGCGCCCGCTCCGCGTGGGTAGGCTGGAGCGGCATGCGGCTCGTTCTCACCGTCAACGGCACGGCTCACGAAGTGGACCCGCCACCGAGCGCGTCGCTCCTCAGCGTCCTGCGCGACGACCTCGGACTCACCGGCACGCGCTTCGGCTGCGGGAGCGGCCAGTGCGGCGCGTGCTACGTCATCGCCGACGGACGCGCGGTCGCGTCGTGCCTCATGCCGGCGCGTCAGGCCGCGGAGCGCGAGATCACGACGATCGAAGGTCTCGCCCAGGGCGAGGCACTGCACCCGGTGCAGGATGCGTTCATCGCCGAGGACGCCATGCAGTGCGGCTACTGCACGAGCGGGATGATCGTCTCGGCCGCAGCGCTCCTCGCGCGCGACGCCGCTCCTGACGACGCCGCGATCCGCGACGCGCTCGCGGGAAACCTCTGCCGCTGCGGCGTCTACGGCCGCGCGATCCGCGCCGTACGGCGCGCAGCCGACGCGCTTGGGGTGGAAGGGGCGAGAGCCCCGGCGATGGGCGAATGAACCTCGAGGAGCGCATCCGCGTCGAGCCCGACGGGTCGGTGACGGCGTTCTCGGGGAAGATCGAGTTCGGCCAGGGCATCCGCACTGCCTTCACGCAACTCGTCGCCAATGAGCTCGATGTTCCGGTCGAGCGCGTGCGCGTCGTGCTCGGCGACACCGAGCAGGTGCCTTTCGACTTCGGCACGTTCGGAAGCAATTCCGTCGCCCAGGAGGCGCCGGCGCTCCGCCGGGCCGCGGCGTTCGCGAGGCGAACGCTCATCGAACGGGCGGCGACGCGCCTCGGCGTGCCCGCGACAGGACTGAACACGCAGGACGGGACGATCGGCGACGGCAATGGCGAGCGCGTGAGCTACGCCGACCTGGTGCGCGAGGCGCCCCTCGCTGGCGCGATCCCCGACGACGAGCCCCTGCTGCCGCCGGACCGCTGGCGTCACATCGGCAAGCCGCTGTCGCGGGTCGAGGCGCGCGACATCGTGACCGGTCGCGCGCGGTACACCGCCGACGTCCGGCTGCAGGGCCTCGCACGCGGAGCCATCGCGCGCCCGCCGGCGCGGGGAGCGCGCGCGAAAGGCGTCGATGACCGCGCCGCGCGCTCCATGCCCGGTGTCGTCGCGGTGGTGCACGACGGTGACATCGTCGGCGTGGTCGCGGAACGCGAAGAGCAGGCGCGAGCCGCGGCCGACGCGCTCGAGATCGATTGGGAAGCACCCCAGCGCGAGGCATTGGCAACGCAGGTCGTCCCGCTGCGCGAGGATGCGGACACCGATGGCGCGCTCGCATCGGCCGCGCTCACGCGCTCCGCGACATACACGCTGCCATCGATCGCGAGCGCGTCGATCGGCCCGAGCGCCGCGGTCGCCCTGGTCGGGTCCGACGGCGCGACGATCTACGCCGGCACGCACCGTCCATTCGGGCTGCGCGACGCCGTCGCGGGCCGCGTTGGTCTTCCGCAGGACCGCGTGCGCGTGATGCCGCAGATGTCGAGCGGCACGTACGGCCGCAGCAGCGCGCCCGACGTGTCGATCGAGGCGGCTGTCCTGTCGAAGCACGCGCGCCGGCCGGTGCTCGTGCAGTGGTCCCGCGCCGAGGAGTTCGCGTACTCCCCCAGCCGGCCGGAGGCGGTCCTCGAGGTCACCGCCGGACTCGATGCCGACGGCAAGATCGTCGCGTGGCGGTACGACGAGCACACCAACGTCCACACCGCCGCGGGTCCGGATCCACGCGTCGCGGCGATGACGTCGGGCCGCAACGCCATCCCGCCGTACGCGATCCCGAGCGCGCACGTCGTGTTGCACGTCGAGCCGACGCCGCTCCGCACCGCGAACTTCCGGTCCCTCGCGGCGGCGGAGAACGTGTTCGCGATCGAGTCGTTCGTTGACGAGCTCGCGCACGCGTCGCATCAGGATCCGCTCGCGTTCCGCATGCGCCACGTCGACGACCCGCGCCTTCGCCGAGTGATGGAGCGCGTCGCCGATGCGAGCGGCTACGGAAGGAAGGTTCCCGATCGCCGCGGGCATGGCTTCGCGTGCACGCTCTATCACGGCACCTATGTCGCGCAGGTGGCCGAGGTCGAGGTGTCTTCATCCGGCGTGGTCCGTGTATGGCGCGTGTGGTGCGTCGTCGATCCCGGGCTCGTCATCAATCCGGACGGGGTGCGCAATCAGGTCGAGGGCGGCATCCAGCAGTCGGCCTCGTGGACCCTGCTGGAGGAGCTCCGCCACAAAGGTGGCCGCGTCGCCACGACGTCCTGGGACACGTACCCGATCGCCACGTTCCGCGACGCGCCCGAGTCGATCGAGGTGCTCGTCGAGGGCGACGCGAACGCGCCGTCCACCGGCGTCGGCGAGCCGGGCGCCGTCCCGAGTGCGGCCGCGATCGCGAACGCGGTGTTCGCGGCGTGCGGTGCGCGCGTGCGCGACGTGCCGCTCACGCGCGAGCGCGTGCGCAAGGCGGCTCAGCCGGTCGCGTAGATCACACGGCCGCCGAGGATCGTCGCCTCCACCCGCGTCGCGCGGATGTCCGCCGGCGACGCGTTCAGGATGTCCCGCGAGAGAACCACCAGGTCGGCGAGCTTGCCGACGCTGATGCTGCCCTTGCGATCCTCTTCGTACGAGGCGAAAGCCGGAGTGATCGTGTACGCGGCGATGGCCTCCCGCACCGTGAGCGCTTGCTCGGGGTGCCAACCGTCCGCCGGCACGCCCTCAGGCGACTGCCGCGTCATGGCCAGCGCGATGTTCTCGAGCGGCGCCAGCGGCGTCGCCTTCCGTTCGTTGTAGCTCCCAGGCCAATCCGACACGATGCTGAGCCGCGCGCCGGCTTCCAGGAGGGACCGCCAGGCATGCGCACTCTGCGCGCGCTCCGGGCCGAGCTTTCGCTCGACCGCCGACAGGTCATTCACGAGGTGCTGCGGCGTGATGTCGACGTAGAGGCGCAGCTTTCCGATGCGCTCGATCGCTCGCGGGCTCGGGTACCAAGCGTGGATCACGCGGAAACGCCGATCGCGCGGAGCGTTGCGGCGGATCGCCGCTTCGTACCAGTCGAGGAGCAGGCGGTGCGCCTTGTCGCCGACCGTGTGCACGACCGGATCGAATCCCGCTGCATCCGCCCCCGCGATGTCCGCCGCCATCGTCTCTTCGTCGACGAAACGGAAGGTGAAGCTCCCGCCGAAGCTCGGCGTATTCGCATAGGGCTGGTCCATGAGGAAACCGTCGATGAACGCCTTCATGGCGCCGAAGCGGATGAGCCCGTCGTCGGTCCGCGGGCCGATGCCGGCGGCGATGGCGTCACGCCACGTTGGCAGGGACAGGAACGCGTAGACGCGAACGCTGAGCTCGTCGCGACGCTGGAGCTCGCGGAAGAGCTCGAGGTCCGTCGCGCTGCGCTCGACATTGGTGTGGAAGAGGTGGCGCTGGGTGGCCGCGTCGAGACGCGCGACGTCATGGACGGAAGTGATGCCGGCGCGACGGAGCTCAGCGAGCGCGACGCGCGCGCCGACGAGCTGGAGCTCGAGGGTGTCCGGCGGCACGAGCTCGACCATCCGCTCGCCGGCGCGACCGTGCATGACGCCGCTCAACTCGCCGGCGGCATCGCGCTCGTTGCGGCCGCCGCGTGGATCAGGCGTCTCTCGCGTCAGGCGCGCGCGTGACAGGGCGAGCGAGTTCGCGACGTAGGCACCGTCGACGCGGCGCAGGAGCACCGGGTGCCGCGGTGCGGCGGCGTCGAGCGTACGGCGGTCGATCGCCATCGGCTCGGGCCGCGCGCGACCCGTCGCGTCAGCCTCCCATGCAGCCGCCGCTCCGATGTCGCCGCCACCGATCCAGAGTCCTTCGGGTATGCGTCGCGCGACTGCGGCGACCGCAGCGACGACGTCACGCACCTCACGCAGCTCGTACAGACCGGCGCGCGTCGCCCACGCCGCCGCGTTCCCGAAATGCGTGTGCGCGTCGATGAAACCGGGAAGCAGGAGACGACCCCGGAGGTCGACGACCTGCGTACGTGGCCCTCGGAGCCCGAGCGCGTCCGCTGCCGATCCGACCAGGACGATCCGGTCGCCCCGCACGGCGACGGCCTGCGCCTCGGGCAGCGCCGGATCGACGGTCCAGACGCGACCGCCGTGGATGAGGAGGTCGGCTGCTTCGGCCGTGAGCTAGCTGACGCGGCGCCGCGCGTTGCGGCCTGCGCGATACAGATTCGCGACGACAAGCACGACGACGAGGGCGAGGAGCAGCCATCCCGCGTTCTCGCGCACCTCGTCCGTGCCCGTCGAGGCAACGAGCCACGTGATCGCGAGCGCGGCGATCGCGCCGACCGCGAGCTGCCCGTCGTCGACGAGCAGACCGTACGTGTTGTCCCAGATCCCGCGCAGCACGCTAGACATTGCGCGCCTCCACCCGCGCGCCTTCGGGCAAGAGCCCGCGAAGCATCCGGACCGCGAGCCAGCTCGCAGCCAGGAAGGCGCCGAGGATGACGGGGATCGATGCGGCGTCGCCCGGCCACTCGGCCCCGATACCCTCGCCGAACCAGAACACGCCGAAGGCCGAGAGCATCGCGCCGACGCCGAACTTCATCCAGTTCTCGGGGACGGCGGTCAGCGGGTGACGGAGCGCCGCGGCGAGCGCGGTCACGATGACGCCGGCGGCGATCGCGCCGACGATCGCGGCATTCATCGCGGCGACCCCCTTCGCGCCGAAGGCAATGACGATGAATGCGACCTCGATGCCCTCGAGGAGCACCGCCTTGTACGCGACGATCGTGCCGACCCAGTCCCACTCGGTCTTCTTCAGACCCTGTGCCCGCAGGTCGGCGACCTCTCTCCGATAGATCTCTTCCTCGTCGTGCAGGGCGACGATGCCCGCGAAGCGGAGCACCGCCTTGCGTAGCCAGCGCAGACCGAACAGGAGCAGCAGCATCCCCACGAGACCGAGCAGTAGGTGCTCGGGGACGACCGTGACGAGCGCCACGCCGAGCGTGGCGACGATGACCGCGAGCGTGAGTGCCGCGAGCGCCGTGCCGACGAGCGGAGCGCGCCAGCCGCGCGTGATCCCGACCGCGAGCACGATCGTCGTCGCCTCGACGAACTCGACCGCGCTCGCGATGAACGCGGGTGTCGCCGCGATGGCGAGGGTGACGAGATCCATTTACCGCACCTCCGCCATTCCTATTTGTCCAGCCAGACGTCGTTCAGCGGGGCGCCGGTGAGACCGTCCGGTCCTGGCTTGAAGCCGTGCACCTTCGTGGACATCGCCTCGACGCGGACCTGACTCATCACGCCGACGTACGGGAGGATCTCCAGGACCTTTCGCTGCGCGTCCTCGTACGTCTTCTTGCGGTCGGCCGTGCCGAGCTCCTGGCCCTGCCCCTTCACGAGGAGCGCGTCGAGCGCCGGATCGTTCACGTTCGCGAAGTTGCTGCCCGATCCGCGCCCAGACGAGTGATACACGATGCGCAACACGCCGTCGGGATCGACGCTCGTCGACGCCGTCGCCGCCATGTTGTGCTTGTATGCGCGGACGTAGTCCAGGTACGGGCCGCGCTCCATCTTCTGGACCTTCAGGTCGATGCCGACATCGCGGAGCTGCGACTGCATCGCCTCGGCGATCTCGCTCCACGGGCTGCGGAAGGTCGCGAGGAGGATCTCGAGCTTCTGACCGGCCTTCTCGCGGATCGGACCCGACGCGCCGACCTTCCATCCGGCGGTGTCGAGGATCGTCTTCGCCTTGGCCGGATCGAAGCTGAACATCGTCTCGATCTCCTGGAGGCGCGCCCACACGCCCTCGGAGAGCGGACCGACCGAGACCTTGTGAACACCGAAGAACAGCTTCTCCACGATCGACCTGCGGTCGATCGCCCAGTTCACGGCCTCACGCACCGGCTTCTCGTCTGTCGGCGCGCGCGTGACGTTCATGAAGAAGCCGAGCGTGTGGCTCGCGCGCGGCGAGTTCACGAAGGTGAAGCGGTTGTCCGCCTTCAGGCGCGCGTAATCGGCTTCGGTCACCTCGTCGATGAGCAGGTTCTCGCCGGACTCGAGCGTCGCGACGCGGGTCGAGGCGTCGGTGATGGCGCGGAACTTCACGGTCTGCAGGTATGGAACGGCCTTGTTGACGGTGAGGTCGTTGCCCCAGCTGTAGTCGGCGAACTGCTCGAGCGTCACGACACCGTCGGCGGACCGGCTCACGAACTTGAACGGGCCCGACCCGACCGGCGCGACCGCCGAGTCACCGGGCTTCAGGGTGTCGAGGTACTTCGGCGAGAGGATCCCAAAGAAGTACCGCCAGATCTGCAGCATGAACGCGTAGTACGACTGCTTGAAGGTGAAGACCACGGTCTTCGTGTCCGGCGTCGTGATCGTGTCCAGCGGCCCGATGAGCGATGTGACCGCGCCAGCCTTCAACTTGGGGTCGAGGATGCGCTCGAAGGAGCGCTTCACCGCGTCCACGGTGATCGTACCTCCGTCATGGGTCTTCACGCCGTCGCGGAGTGTGAACGTGAACTTCTTGCCGCTGTCCTCGATCGTCCACTTTGACGCGAGCGCCGGATAGAACTTCTGGTCCGCGTCCATCGTGACAAGCGTGTCGAGGATGTTCTGGGCGACCTCGCCGGCAGCCGCGCCCGTCGTCAGCGCAGGGTCGATCGAGTCGATCTTGTCCCATTGCCCGAACGTGAGCGTGCCGCCGCGCACAGGCGTCAGGGACGCTTTGGCGGACGGAGACGCTGTCGTCGTGCCCGGCGGCGTGCAGGCGACGACGGCGACGCTGGCCGCGGCCAGCGCGGACCGGCGCAGGAATTCACGGCGGTAGAGCAGCGTGCGATCAGCCATCGAGCGATCCCTCCAAGATGTCTAGGCCCTCGCCGAGCTGTGTGTCGGTGATCGTGAGCGGAACAAGGGTGCGGACGACGTTGCTGTAGAGCCCCGCGCGAAGCAGGAGCAGGCCGCGCTCATAGGCGCGTTTGATCGCGGCCTCGACGAGCTCCGGCGCCGGCTTCTTCGTGCTGCGGTCGCGGACGAGCTCGATGGCCTGCATCGCGCCGATGCCGCGGGCCTCGCCGATATTCGCGTTGCGCGCGGCGATGGCCTCGAAGCGCGCGCGAAGCGTCACGCCGATCGCGGCCGCGCGCTCCGCGATGCGGTCGCGTTCGATGATCTCGATCGTCTTGAGCGCGGCAGCGCACCCGATGGGGTGCCCGCCGAACGTGCTCCCCAGCGTGCCGGGCCCGAGCGCGTCGAACAGCTCCGCACGTCCGGTGACCGCGCCGATGGGGAAACCCGCACCGAGCGACTTCGAGGTGACGAGGAGGTCGGGCGTCACGCCCGAATGCTCGATGGCGAACATCCGACCGGTGCGGGCCATGCCGGTCTGGATCTCGTCGGCGATGAAGAGGATGTCGTGCCGGCGGCAGATCGCGGAGATCCGCTTCACGAAGCGTGTGGGCGGTACGACGAATCCGCCCTCGCCCTGCACCGGCTCGATGATCACAGCGGCGACGTGCTCCGGTGCGAGGTTCGTCTCGAGCGCCTGCTCGAACAGCCGAACGTGAAGCTCGGCGAGCTCCTCTTCGCTCACGTCGGCGATCGGCCGGTATGGATACGGATACGGCAGGTGCGCGATGTTGGGCGTCGTCGAGCGCATGAAAGCCATGCGTGAGTTCTTCGTCTTGCCGGTCGCCGTCATCGCCGCAGCGGTGCGGCCGTGGAACGAGTTCTGGAAGGCGATGATCCACTCACGACCAGTGGCGACGCGCGCGATCTTGATCGCGTTCTCGACGGCCTCGGCGCCGCTGTTGGCAAAGACGCTCTTCGTCGCGGCCGTCGACCCCTCCGCCCGAGGGAAGATCCGGTCGAGCTCCTGGGCGAGGCGAACATAAGGCTCGTATGTCACGACCTGCGCCGAGACGTGCGTATATCTCTCGAGCTGCTCGCGGACGGCCGCGATGATCTCGGGGTGCTGATGGCCGAGGTTCAGCGCGCCGATGCCGGCGACGAAGTCGAGGTAGCGCCTTCCTTCAGGATCGAACACCTCGGCGCCCGCTGCTCTCGCCACGACGACAGGCGTGCCGACGTGCAGACCCTTCGGCACGTACTGATCCCGGAGGCGGCGGACCTCCGCGCTCGATAGCCCGGTGCGCGTTTCCGCTAGCGTGCTCACTCCACTCTCCCCAGCGCGCGCTTGTCGATGCGTGCGCGCAGTTCTTGAAGCTCATCCGCGGCCGCGAGCGCCGCGGCGCGATCCTGACCCGCGAGACCGAACAGCAATGCATCGAGGACGACGATCGTCAGTGCGGAGAGATGGAACATCCCTCCACCGGCGCGGCGTGCTGAGAGCGCGACCGTGAACTGGCCGGCGAGCGCCAGGCTGAGGGTATCGGTGATGAGGATGGACGGCACCTTGAGCTCGCGCGCCCGTTCGAGGGAGAGCTCAGCCTCGGGACTCGACTGGTCGTACGCGAGGACGATGACGACATCGCCGCGCCGCATGTCGATGAGCGCATCCGCGAGGGCCTGGCCGCGCGCGCCGACCGCGACGGCTGGCCGGCGCATGCGCCGTAGTCGTGCCGCGAAGTACTCCCCCAGCGGAGCATTCGGACCCAGGCCCTGGATGACGACTCGCTGCGCACCGGCGAGAAGCTTGAGCGCCCGGGCGAAGTCGGTGGCGCGCAGGGTCTCTCGCGCGTCGTGAAGCAGCTGCACTTCGGTAGCGAGGACGTGCTCGAGCACGACGGCCGGATCGTCGCCCAGGTCTTCGATGCTCCGCCCCAGGCGCAGCGTCGGCGTCGCGCGCGTGCGAAGGGCCTCCTGCAGCTCGGTCTTGAGCGCGGGGAGACCGCTGTAACCGAGCGACTGCACGGCGCGGATGACGGTCGCGTCGCTCATCTCGAGCCGGTGAGCGATGTCCGCGGCGGACAGGAACACCGCTTCTTCACGGTGCTGCGAGAGAAACGTCGCGACGCGGTCCTCGGCCGGGCTGAGGGACGCTCGTGCCGCCGCGATGCGCTCATCCAGTGAGGCTGTGCCGCTGCGCGGCTCCTCACGCCTGCGGCTGTTCGTCGTGGTGGTAGCGTTTGCTGCTGTTGGCACCCGCGGACTGTAGTGTATGCTGCGGCCACATTTCAAGGGGGTCGGTGCGATGGAGCTACCGGTCATCGAGGTCAGCGGCGACCGTCGGGAGGTCGGCCGACAGCACGGCGAGGCGGCCCGCGCGCAGATCCGGAGCTCGATCGCGTTCTACAAGCAGAGCTTCAAGCGCGCCTCGGGCCTCACGTGGAACGAGATCCTCCAGCAGGCGCCGCGGTGGACGCCGATCGTGGAGGAGTTCCTTCCAGGGATCGGCGACGAGCTGCGTGGCATCGCCGAGGGCGCGGGCATCCGGTTCGAGGAAGTGCTCGCCCTCAACGCGCGCGGGGAGCTGTCGCACGGCAATCCCTTCGCGGAGTCGGAGGAAAACGCGGAGGGCTGTTCGTCGTACGCGATCCTCCCCGAGGCGTCGGCCGACGCGCACACCTACGCCGGCCAGAACTGGGACTGGCTCGCGGAGACGGGCGACACCGTGATCCTTCTCAAGGTCACCCAGCCGGGAAAGCCCACGATCTTCATGCAGACCGAGGCCGGACAGATCGGCCGTCACGGGGCGAACTCCGCCGGCATCGCGCTGAATGCGAATGGTCTCGGAGCGCGCTTCGGGAAGGGCGTGGCGATCCCCCAGCCGTTCATCCGCCGCAAGATCCTCGAGTCGACCGAGATGCAGGGCGCCCTGAAGGCCGTCTTCGATTCGAAGCAGTCGGTGTGCACGAATCTCGTGATCACGCACCGGGACGGCTTCACGATCGATCTCGAGACGACCCCAGCGCGTCACGGCTGGATGTACGCGACCGACGGCATCCTCGTGCACACGAATCACTTCATCGCCTTCGTCCCCGAGCAGATCGCCGCGACCTACCGGCCGTTCTCGGTGAACTCACTGTGGCGACTCGATCGCCTACAGCGCGGAGTGCAGGCTGTGCGGAGCGCGAAGGGCTCCGACGGTGTGCGCACGGCCATCGCGACGGCGCTGCGTGATCACTTCGGCCATCCGAACTCGCTCTGCAAGCATGACGACGATCGCCGCGGGACGGGCGATCGCTACCACACGATCGCGTCGAGCATCGTCGACCTCACGACCGGTGACTATTGGCTCGCTGCGGGTCCACCGTGCCAGAGCGAGTATCGCCGGATCTGGAACATCTACGCCGAGACGACGGCGCGGCCGCGAGCCGCGACCGCCGCGGCCAGCCCGGCGTAATGGGCCACGCGACCCTTCGTGTCTACTCCGGGCGCAACCGCCCGGACCTGACGCCGATCTACCGGCTCTTCGAGAGTCTCACCGATACGAAAGTCGAGGTCGAGATGATCTATCACCTCGACGTCGAGCGGCGCCTCATCCACGAGCGGAGCGATCCCCGCGCCGACGTTCTCGTCACCAACAGCCAGGTCGCGGTCGAGGCAGTGCGCGGCGCGGGCATCTTCGAGCCGTACCGCGCCGAGGTCGCGCGGGCGTACGACGAGTGGCTGCGCGCACCGGACTACACCTGGCTGTCGTTCACGGCCTGGCCACGCACCGCGATGATCAACCGACGCGTGCTGAACGATCCCGCGTCGTGGCCAAGTGGCCTCGAGGAGCTCACGGAGGAGAGATTCCGCGGCAAGGTCTCCATCGCAACGACGAACGAGGAGACGACGGTCTCTCAGATCAGCTCGATCCGCGCGGCGAAGGGCGACGACTACGCCTGGGATCTCATCGACCGGCTGCTGGCGAACGGACTTCGGACCTACGAATCCAACAAGGCGACGCGCGAAGCACTCATCAGGGACCGCAACGCGGTCGCGCTCGTGAACTCATCGAACTACCACGTGTTCCTCATGGAGGGGAATCCCGTCGGCGAAGCCTGGCTCGATCAGGACGAAGGCGGTCTCGGCACGCACGTCGAGGCGCACGTCGTCGCGCTGGTCAAGGACGCTCCGAATCGCGAAGCCGGAGAGGCGTTCGTCGACTTCCTCCTTGCGCCCGACACCCAGAGCCTGCTCGCCCGCATGTTCGGCGAGACGCCCGTGAACCCGAGCGCGGTGACGGGGATGGTCCGGCCCCTCGCGCACATCCGGCGGACGCCGGTCTCGCTCGCGAAGATCACCGGGCTGCGTGACAGCACGCGCGCGTACTTGACCAAGAAGGGCTTCGCTCCGCCCGCCCGCGACTAGGAGGCAGCGTGCTCGATTGGCTCAGCCTCGACGGCAAGAAGCTCCTCGTAACGCGGATCCTCCGCACGTTCGCGTACGGGTATCTGGCGGTCGTCCTCGGCCTGTACCTCGATCGGCTCGGCATGGATCCGACGCAGATCGGCGTCGTGTTCACGGCCGCGATCGCGGGTTCGGCGGTGATGACCGTCTTCTGGTCGCTCGTCGCAGATCGCGTCGGCCGCCGCCGAACGGTGGCGATCATGGCCGCGCTCATGGCGCTCGGCGGCATCATCTTCGCGCTCACCGACAACTTCTGGCTGCTGCTCCTCGGCGCGTTCACCGGGACCATCAGCGCGACGAGCTCAGAGGTCGGCGTGTTCCAGACCGTGGAGCAGGCGGTCCTTCCGCAGACCGCGCCGAACGAGAAGCGCACCTGGCTCTTCTCCATCTACAACACCGCGGCCAACTTCGCGGGCGCGCTCGGGTCGCTGGCCGCGGCGAGCGTCGTGTTCTTCGCATCGCTCGGTCTCGAGGGCGCCGATGCGTACCGGCCGCTGTTCGTGCTGTACGCGCTTATCGGGCTCGCGAACCTGCTCATCTTCCTCACGCTGAGCCCAAAGGTCGAGCTCGTGCATGTGGAAGGTGAGCGGCGGTTCGTCGGCATCCACCGCAGCGGTGGGACCGTCGCGCGGCTGTCCGCGCTGTTCGCGATCGACGCGTTCGCCGGAGGTTTCGTCGTGCAGTCGGTGGTGTCGTACTGGTTCTTCCTGAAATGGGGTCTCTCGATCGGCGAGCTGGCGGTGGTCTTCTTCTGGGTCGGGATCCTCTCCGGCATTTCGCTCCTCGCGGCGGGATGGCTGGCCCATCGCATCGGCCTGTTGAACACGATGGTGTTCACGCACCTTCCCTCGAACGTACTGCTCATGCTCGTGCCGCTCGCGCCGACGGCGTGGCTGGCGGTCGCTCTGTTCCTCATCCGTATGAGCGTGTCGCAGATGGACGTGCCCACGCGACAGTCGTACACGATGGCCGTCGTCGATCCCGACGAGCGCACCGCGACCGCCGGAATCACCAACGTCGCACGCACGACGGCGAGCGCGATCTCGCCCACGTTCGCGGGTATGGCACTGTCGGCGGCTTCGTTCGGGCTGCCGTTCTTCATCGCGGGCGGGCTCAAGATCCTGTACGACGGGCTCGTGTACCTGACATTCCGGAACGTCCATCCGCCCGAGGAGATCGAGCGGAGGAAGCGCAGCCGCGACGCGGCGTAGGAGAAGACGTGGGTAAGTTCGTCCTGACGCGCCTGGTCGAGACGATCCCGGTCCTCCTGTTGTCGTCGCTGCTCGTCTTCGCGATCCTCCATCTGATCCCCGGCGATCCGATCGACGCGATGCTCGGAGCGGCCGCGTTCGGCGTGGGCGATCCGGTCGAGCACCAGAAGCTGGTCACGCAGATCCGCGCCGAGCTTGGCCTCGACGATCCGCTCTGGCAGCAGTACGCGCGCTGGCTCTTCGACGCGGTCCGCCTCGATCTCGGCGAGTCGTTCATCCGGCACGCGCCCGTGACCGAGCTGATCGCCGCGCGGCTGCCCAGCACGATCGAGCTCGCGCTCGCGGCACTACTCATCAGCGTCGTGATCGGGGTGAGCTCGGGCATCATCGCCGCACTCCGGCGGAATACACCCATCGACAGCGCGGTCATGCTCGTGTCGCTCGCGGGCGTATCGATGCCGAGCTTCTGGTCCGCCATGATCCTCATCCTCGTCTTCTCGGTGTCGCTGAACCTCGTGCCGGCCACCGGATCCGGCGGCTTCGACCGGCTCATCCTTCCCGCCGTCGTCCTCGGCTACGAAGGCGCGGCGCTCATCGCACGTCTGACGCGCGCCTCGCTGCTCGAGGTGCTCTCGCGCGAGTACATCCGCACGGCGCGGGCGAAGGGCCTCCCGCGCCGCACCGTGGTGCTCGGACACGCGATGCGCAACGCCCTCATTCCGGTCGTGACCGTGGTCGGACTGCAGCTCGGTCGTCTCCTCGCCGGCAGCGTCATCGTCGAGACCGTCTTCGCGCGACAGGGCGTCGGCCAGCTCGCGGTCGACGCCATCCTGTCGAAGGACTACCCGCTCGTGCAGGGGATCATCCTGCTCACCGCGATCACGTACGTCTTCGCGAATCTGCTCGTGGACGTGTCGTATGGCTTCCTCAACCCCAGGATCCGTACCGCCTCCTGACATCGCGCGCGCGCCGATCGTGTCGGCGGTCATCGCCGATCAGCGCCGGCTGCCGAAGCTGGCTGCCTCAGCCGGGCCCTACCGGCGCGCCTGGTGGCGGCTGCGCCGCGACCGTATGGCCATGGCGGCGTTCCTGATGCTCGCGACGCTCGTCGTGATCGCGTATGTCGTGCCGCTCGCCGTCGCGATCGATCCCTACCAGCAGAGCCTGCGCGACTCGCTCCTTTCGCCGGGCACGGCCGGTCATGCGCTCGGGACCGACCACTTCGGCCGCGACGTGCTGCTGCGCCTGGTCGACGGCGGGCGGGTCTCGCTGTCGGTCGGCATCCTGGCGGTCATCATTTCCGCGTCGATCGGTGGGCTGATCGGCCTCGTCGCGGGCTACTTTGGCGGCTGGACGGACCGCATCCTGATGCGGCTCATCGACGTGAAGCTCGCCTTCCCGGGGATCCTGCTCGCGCTCGTGATCGTCACCGTCCTCGGCACCGGGCTCGAAAAGGTGATGATCGCCGTCGGGATCGGGGGTATCCCCCGCTTCGCGCGCGTCGTGCGCGGCTCCGTCCTGAATACGAAGAACGAGCTCTACGTCGAGGCCGCGCGCAGCATCGGTGCCGCGGACCTGCGGATCATGTTCGTGCACCTCGTTCCACAGGTCCTCGGCCCGGCGATCACGATCGCCACCTTCGGGCTTGCGACCGCGATCCTCTCGATCGCCTCGCTCTCGTTCCTCGGCCTCGGCGCTCAGCCACCGACGGCAGAATGGGGTCTGATGCTTTCCGAGGCGCGGAAGTATCTGCGCGTCGCGTGGTGGCTGTCGGTATTCCCCGGCCTCGCGATCGTGACGGTCGTGCTGTCAGTCAACCTTCTCGGCGACGCGGTGCGCGACGCGCTCGACCCGCGGATCCCGAGCGTCAGCGACTAGCTCGACAGCAAGCGCCGTCGGGCGCGATCGAGCTGGTCCCTCTCGAGTCCGCTCGCGAACAGGTACTCCTCCACGCTGCCGTGAGTCCGCCGCGCGTAGGTCAATACGTCCACGATGTGCTCCGCCCGCGTGATGAATCCCTCAGAACGCTTCGCTCGGATCGCAAGGTCCGTCTCGTTCGCGAGCCACTCCTCGTAAAGGGGCTGAAGATACGCGTCGCTCGCGGTCCAGTCCTCGGCCACCGTCTCGTCCGGTATACCCGCGAGCGAAAGGAGGAACGCGGCGACGATGCCGGTCCGCTCCTTGCCGGCGTGACAGTGGATCACCACGCCGCCCGGCGGTGCATCGGAGACCGCCGCGATCGCCTTGACGATGCCCTCGTGTGAGAGTCTCGCGGTGAGCACATAGCCCTCGGCCATACGAGCGGGATCCTTGATCGCTTCCCACTCGCTCTCGCTGATCAGAGGCACGTTGACGAAGGCGACTCCGACTGGCGGCGCGGCTGCGAGCGGATTCGGGAACTTCTCCAGCTCGCGCGGATCGCGGAGGTCGATCACCATCCGGACTCCATAGGCAACGAGCGCAGCCACTCCATCTGGAGCGAGCTTGTTGAGGTTGTCAGCGCGCACCACGCGGCGCCATGCGCTCTGTGCTCCGGACGCGGTCGCCAAGCCACCGAGATCGCGCGCGTTGAGAAGATCCGGCCAAACGAGGTGTCGTTCCACGCGTCCTCCACCGCCCACCGCTGTGGGAGCCGCGCAGTATCCGCGCAGAGAGCGCGAAAAGAACAGTCTTGTTGTGGGACGCGATCCAACGCAAACTGGAATGGCCACGTCGCAGGTCAGTCGCTCCCGCTGGGGACTGCGACTTTTTTTGTGTGATAATGTATTCATGATCAAGCCATCCACACGACCAGCCGCCGCGCGACTGCTATGGGGCGCCAGACGCGCCGCCGGCCTTTCGCAACGTGCTCTCGCCCGGCGCTCGAAGGTGCCGCAGCCGACGATCGCCTCGATCGAGACAGGTCGTCAGGATCCACGGTTCGAAACGTTGCTGGCGCTCGTCGAGGCGTGCGGACAGGAGCTTGCGGCAGTGCCAAGGCCAGGTGAAGGCGTCGATCGATCGTTGATCCGCGAGCAACTGCGGCTCACCCCGGCGCAACGGCTCCGCAACGCGGGCGAGAATGCCCGCGCGCTGCAGCGATTCCTCGGCACCGCCCGCCGATGACGGACGGGCGCTTCGACGCCGGTGCGCTCGTCCGGATCCTCCAGCGTCATGAGGTCGACTTCGTGATCATCGGCGGGATCGCCGGCCAGCTCTGGGGTTCGCCAACGATCACACAAGATCTGGACATCTGTCACGCCCGAGACAGAGCGAACCTCGAGCATCTTGCTGCAGCCCTCCGCGAGCTGCACGCGAAGCTGCGCGGGGTGAAGGAGGACGGGCCACTCCGGCTGGACGCGCGCACGCTTTTCAACGGCGACAGCTTCACGTTCACGACGGACTTCGGCGCCCTCGATTGCTTGGCGACGCCGACAGGTACGAACGGATACGTCGACCTCAAGCAAGCGGCCGAAACGATGACGGTCGGCGATGGCCTCAAAGTGTGGGTCTGTTCGATCGACGATCTGATCCGTATGAAACGCGCGGCCGGACGAACGAAAGACCGGCTCGAGCTCGAAAACCTCGGCGCGCTGCGTGACGAGCGGAGCCACCGCCGACGCTAGCGGGCCCTAGGTCTCCAACTCCTAGGGTTTCCAGGCTTTTCGCGAGACGTGGGCACCGATGCTCGAGTCCGGCGCAGCCGGGTATTGCTCCATGCGGTCGTAGAGCCACTCGAACCACTCGAACGCAGTCGGCGTGACCGCTCGGAACTGCCCGATGTAGCCGCGGCATTTCCGCCACGTGAGCCGGACCATGCCGCCGATGAGATCGTCGGCCATGTGCAGCGGGATGGCGCGCGAGTACACGAGATAGCCGAGGTTCTCGAACTTAACGAACGTCTCGATGAGGGCCTGCTCGAGCTCGGGGCCGAGGGCGTGGATCGCGTCCGCGGGTGCTGCGTCGGGCAGCTCGAAGATCCTGCGGATCGATCGCGAGAAGAGCTCCGGCGGTTGGGTCGTCTTCATGAGCGTGAGGGCCGTCTCCTGGCGCCGCTGCCGCACGAAGGCCACGAACTGGTACGCGGCGAAGACGAATCCGCCGACGACCGTGGCCGTCGAGATCAGGGCCAACGCGATCTGCAGCTCGGCCGGCATCCCGTTCCTCCCGCGTTTCCAGGATGATGCGCCCATGCCGCGCGTGATGGCGGGATCGGTCGAGCTGTTCTACGAGTCCCTCGGCGAGGGGACGCCGATGGTGCTCCAGGCGCACGACCACACGCCGTGGCTCTTCGGCCAGGCTCCGGTGTTCTCGCAGCGGTACCGCTTCCTCACCTACGACCGTCGCGGGACCGGCCGCTCCTCCAGCCCGGCCGGACCGTGGAGCGCCGCCGATCTCGCGAACGACCTCGCCGGGTTCCTCGACGCGCTCGGCATCGAGAAGGCGATCGTTGGCGGTTCCAGCCTCGGCGGCGTCGTCACGGCGCAGTTCGCGGTCGATCATCCCGGCCGCGCGCTCGCGCTCGTCATCGGACACACCGTCCCCTACGTCGAGGGGGAGGGACGTACGTGGCTCGAGGAGGAGATCGCGACGGCACGCGCGGGCCGTCCGCCGATCGTGCGCCAACCGCGGTCCGGTCCTGATGAGAAGGAGGGCCCGCTCACGACGGACCCGGAGTTCGCGGCGTCCGCCTGGGGAAAGCTGATGGCCGCCACCGGCACGGGTCTGGGGCGCACCGGAGACGAGCGCGCACGCGCGATCGCGGTGCTGCGCGACTGGGACCAGCGCCCGCGGAAGGCCGACCTCGCGAAGACCCGGGTGCCGACGCTCATCATCGTCGGCGAGCGCGAGCCGCGTTCGACCATCGAGGGCTCGCGCGAATGGGCGTCATGGATCCCCGGCGCCGAATTCCTGGTCCTGCCTGGCGCGCATCACGCCGCGCCGCGCGAGGCGGCGCCCGCGTGGAACGCCGCGGTGCAGGGTTTCCTCGACCGGCACGGCTTGGGTGGACAATCGAGGCCATGACCATCGCGGCACGGGCCGTCCGGGCACCTCGGGGCACCACGCTCGCGTGCCGCGCGTGGCCCCAAGAGGCCGCGTTCCGCATGATCCAGAACAACCTCGATCCCGAGGTGGCCGAGCACCCCGACGAGCTCATCGTCTACGGCGGCACGGGCCGCGCCGCGCGCTCGTGGGAGTCGTTCGACCGCATCCTCGCGACACTCCGCCGCCTCAAGAACGACGAGACGCTGCTCGTGCAGTCGGGCAAGCCGGTCGGCGTGTTCCGCACGCACGAGTGGGCGCCGCGCGTCCTCCTCGCGAACGCGATGCTCGTGCCGAGGTGGGCGACGTGGGAAAAGTTCCGCGAGCTCGAGGCCCTGGGGCTCACGATGTACGGGCAGATGACCGCGGGGTCGTGGATCTACATCGGGACGCAGGGGATCCTCCAGGGGACGTACGAGACCTTCGCGGCCGTCGCACGCAGGCACTTTGGCGGAACGCTCGCGGGTCGCCTCGTCGTCACCGCGGGGCTCGGCGGCATGGGCGGCGCACAGCCGCTCGCGATCTCCATGAACGAAGGGGTCGGTCTCATCGTCGAGGTGGATCAGGCGAACGCGGAGCGCCGCCGCCGACAGGGCTTCCTCGACGAGATCGCGCCGACCCTCGACGACGCGCTCCAGGTCGCGCAGCGTTCGCTCCGCGACCGGACGCCGCGGAGCATCGGACTCATCGCGAACGCGGCCGATGTGCTGCCCGAGCTCGCGCGCCGCGGCGTGCGCGTCGACGTCGTCACCGATCAGACGAGCGCGCACGATCCGCTGGACGGTTACGTGCCGGCGGGCGTCGAGGATCCGGCGGGTCTTCGCGAGCGGGACCCGCAGGCATACGTCCGGCGGTCACGCGAGTCGATGGCGCGGCACTGCGAAGCGATCGTCGCGCTCGCGAAGAGCGGCGCGATCGCCTTCGACTACGGCAACAACCTACGGGGTGAAGCGAAGGAGGCAGGCTTCGCTGAGGCGTTCAGCTACCCCGGCTTCGTCCCCGAGTACATTCGCCCGCTCTTCGCGGAAGGGCGCGGACCGTTCCGCTGGGTCGCGTTGTCCGGCGACGCGGCGGACATCCACCGCACGGACCGGCTCGTGCTCGAGCTCTTCCCGGAGAACGAGACTCTCGCGCGCTGGATCCGACTGGCGCAGGACCGCGTGCCGTTCCAGGGATTGCCAGCGCGCGTGTGCTGGCTCGGCTACGGCGAGCGCGCGCTGTTCGGCGAGAGGATCGACGACCTGGTGGAACGCGGAGAGCTGAAGGCGCCGATCGTCATCGGTCGCGATCACCTCGACTCCGGGTCCGTCGCGTCGCCGTTCCGCGAGACGGAGGGGATGAAGGACGGCAGCGACGCGATCGCGGACTGGCCGATCCTTAACGCTCTCGTGAACGCATCGGGCGGCGCGACCTGGGTGTCCGTACATCACGGCGGCGGGGTGGGCATCGGCAACTCGATCCACGCGGGGATGGTGGCCGTCGCTGATGGGACACCGCTGGGCCGCGAGAAGCTGCGCCGCGTCCTCACCACCGACCCCGGCACCGGCGTAATGCGTCATGCCGATGCTGGGTACGACGAGGCTCTTGATTTTGCGAAACGTAGCGGGATCGACCTGCCGAGCATCTGACGTTGGCGAGGCAGGTCGACCGTGGACAGTTCAGGGCGTACTTCACTGATGCGCTCAACGTGGCTGCAGCTCGAACGCAAGAGCACTTCCGCCTCAACCTGCCCAAGAACACGTCTGTTGAGCTACATGCAGCTGGGCACGGAGGCGATCGAATGGGGCCAGACGCGGCTGCGGAGGCCCTCTATCTGGGCCCGGAGCGTTTCTACAAACTCATCGACGTAATGGTCAAGTGGATCGAGGGCGATACCACGGTCGTTTTTGTTCGCGCCACGGGTTTCGAGCCTTGCCCCTGGGAGGCGACTCACGATCCCGAGGGATTAGGTCCGTTCAAGACGACTTTGCTGTCGGCTGACATTCGGGAGCCGATGTGGCACCGAATTGGTCGCATGTTGCCGAGATTCGGCTGGCGCCGCATATGACGAGGCTCGGCAGTTCGCGGAGCGCTCCGCGACCACCTGCCGAGCCTCGAATGGTGATGCGCTAGGCGACGCGGCTCGCGATGAGCTCGGACAGACGCTCGTAGGTCTCCCGCGCTCCGGATTCCATGCCGCTCGCGATGATGGCGTCGCGCTCTTCCTTCGAGCTGAAGACGCTGCGATCCCGCAGCTCGGTCACGCCGCCCTGCTCGACGAGCGTGATCTCCACGAATCCGTCGCCCGGAGGCATGTCGCCGACGAGGAAGGTGTAGACGAGGCGCTCGGGCGCGACGACTTCCCGGTACTCGCCGTGGAAGTCCACATCCTCGCCGCCGGACGTGTGCGTGATGTATCGCCACTGGCCGCCCGGGCGCACGTCCATCTTCTTGACCTCGGTGGTGTCCCTGGCGAAGCCCCACCACTGCGGGATGAGATCCGGATCCGTGATCGTGTCCCAGACGATCTCGCGCGGCGCGTCGAACTTGCGCGTCATGAGGATCTCCCGATCCGATGGCAGGGTGAGCGTGGTCTCGTATTTCGTCTTAGTGGCCATGATCTTTCTCCCGTTCTTTCTTTGCCTTCCGCTTGCTGATCAGGTCGTCCAGCCGATCCATCCGGTCGGTCATCCGGCGCCGGAAGGTCTCCAGCCAGGTGTCGAGCTCGTCGAAGGGCTCCGACCGCAGCTGGTAGATGCGCTGCTGCGCGACCGGACGCATGTCCACGAGCCCGGCGTCGCTGAGCACGCGGAGGTGCTTCGACACCTGCGGTTGACGTAGCCGGAGGCGCTTGGCGATCTCCCCTACGGGGCGCGGCCGGTCGCGGAGGAGCTCGACGATGCGAAGGCGATTTGGCTCGGCCAGGGCCATCAGCGTGGCGTTCATGCCGCGAACATACTCCTAGAGGAATATACCTGTCAAGGCATATTCTTTTCGTTCGGGAAAGCGCCCGCAAGCTCGACGTCGCGCCCCTCCTCTCGCTCGCTGCTGGCTACGCCGGCCCGCCATCCACGGCGCGGGCGGCGTTCGGGCCGGCTGGGCGCAGATGCTCGCTCGAGGAGGGTCGCGCCGTCGTCGCTCGCGTCCTCTCGTCCCGGCCCAGTTAACGGTCGGTCGGCTCCGGCAGGAACGACGGGCGCGAGACGAAGTCGACGCGGCGGTGCGTCTCGTCGCAGTACGGCTTCTTCGCCGCATGGCCACAGCGGCAGAGCTTCACCGTGCGCCCGTCCTCGACGTGTATCTCGTTCCCGTCGGCGTCGACGATCGTGATCGGACCGGTCACGACGTACGGACCGTTCGGCTCCATGCGGATCGAAGGCTTCGTCATCCCGCGTTCTCCCCGTGATATCGCCCCTTGTAGCCCTCGGCCGTCGGCGACGAGAGCCGGAAGAACACGAGCTGAAGCACGCGCGCGCCACGCTGCAGGCGGTAGCCGCGCGCGTTCAGCACCGAGAGCAGCCCCTCCCCCCGCCCCGAGTAGCCGGCGTCCCACACCGCCGCGTGGATCGCGACGCCCGATCGCAGGAGCGTCGAGCGCGGCCGCGCCATCGCCATGATGTCGGTCGGCAGATTCACCTTCTCCTGATACGTGATCACGTACGCACCGCGGTGCAGGTCCCACCAGCCGTCCTTGTCGAGGGGGACATCCTCGCGGGCGGCGGGCTCGCGCACGTTGTCCGAAGCGCCGAGGAGTCCCGGCGACGTCAGTCGCTGCACACGGTCGACGCGAAGATCGATGCCATTGGGCTGCAGCTGCAGCTGCTGGTCGAGGCCTTCGACCAACGGCGGATCCGCCGCAAGTGCGGCGCGCAGCTCCTCACGCGACAGGACGGACATGAGCTGGAGTCTAGGATTCGCACGCATGCCCGATCCGAAGCCCGTCGCGGCCTCGAAGACCACCATGTCGCAGACCATGCTCCCTTCGGACGCGAACCCGTACGGGAACGTGCACGGCGGCGAGATCATGAAGCTCATCGACGCCTGCGCCGGCGCGGCGGCCACGCGCCACGCGCGCTCGCGCGTGGTGACGGCGCGCATCGACGAGCTCTCGTTCCTCGCGCCGGTGTACGTCGGGCACCTCGTCACCGCCTCGGCGTCCGTGAATCACGTCGGCCGCTCGAGCATGGAGGTCGGCGTGCGTGTCGACGCGGAAGACCTCCTCACCGGGAAGGCCGCTCACGTGGCCTCCGCCTACCTCGTGTTCGTCGCGATCGACGAGCGCGGCCGGCCCGTTCCGCTTCCTCCCTTGCTCGCCGAGACGGACGATGAGCGTCGCCGGATGAAGGCGGCCGAGGAGCGGCGCGGACTCCGGCTGAAGCGACCACGCACCTCCTAGACTTCCGGCCACTGGGAGGCTGAGAGATGAGACGTTCACTCCGAACACTCGCACCGCTCGCCGCGCTGCTGCTGGTCACCGCGGCGTGCGCGGCGCCACGGCAAGCCGCGGCGACGCCAACCGTAGCGGGCACGGCGGCCGCCACGGCGACGCCGAGCTTCGAGGGCAAGACGCTCAACATCGTCACGGGTGGGACGGGCGGTGTGTACATCGTGTACGGCGCCGGCCTTGCGGACGTGTTGAACAAGAAGATGAAGGTCGCCGCCAGCGCGCAGTCGACCACCGCATCCGTCGACAACATGAAGTTCATCGGCCAGGGCAAGGCAGACCTCGCGTTCACGCTCGCCGATACCGCGTACGACGCGACTCAGGCGAAGGCGCCGCAGTTCACCGAGAAGGTCGACGCGAAGGTGCTCGCCGTCCTCTACACGAACTTCACGCACCTCGTGGCGAAGGACGGCGCCGGCATCACCAAGGTCGCCGATCTCAAGGGCAAGCGGGTTTCGATGGGCTCCGCGGGTTCCGGTACGGAGATCATCGGCAATCGCACGCTGGAGGCGTATGGCCTCGACCCCGCGAAGGACATCCAGCGCGAGCGCCTCGGCATCGCAGACTCCGCGAACGCCCTACGCGACAACAAGATCGACGCGTTCTTCTGGAGCGGCGGCCTGCCGACCGCCGCCGTCCTCGAGCTCGCGAACGCGACGAAGCTGAAGTTCATCGATCTGAATGAGGGCATCGCGAAGATGGCCAGCACGTACGGCCCGTTCTACGTGCCGGTGAAGATCCCGGCTGGTGTGTACAAGGACAATCCCGAGGTGACCGTCTCGGGCGTCGTGAACCTGCTCGTGGTGAACGCGAAGTTCGACGCCGCGTTCGCCAAGGCGATCCTCACGACCATGTTCGACAGCAAGAGCGACCTCGAGACCATTCACAGCGAGGCCAAGAACCTGAAGCTGGAAACGGCGACGATCGGCTCGCCGCTCCCCTTCCACGAGGGCGCGATCGACTTTTATAAGGCCAAGGGCGTTTGGAAGCCCTAGGGACATGCGTCGAGGGCTGATTGCCCTTCTCGGCGCGCTGATCCTGGTGACGGGGGTGGCACTCGCCACCCCCGTTCCCGTTCTCACGGTGAGCGACGGCGCACATGAGTTCGTGGGACCGCTGGACGACGGCGAGGCGTTGCGCTACTCCTACCGCCAATCGATCTACGACGTGCCGGTGTGGGAGGAGTTCGAGCGTGACGGCGATCGCGTCGAGCTGCTGCGCGTGCGGTCGCAGGACATCCGCTCGATCGAGTATTTCCGCTGGGACAGCCCCGTCGTCCAGGAGGACGGCGGCTGGTGGAAGGCGGATGCGCCACCCAGCGACATCGATGAGCTCGTGATCCGCATCGCACCGCTCGGGCAGCAGCGCATCACGACCGCGCGGTGGACATGTGACATGCTCGCGCGATTCGGCGAGACGGTCGTGCGCGTTCGCGCGGATCGACGCCCGTTCGTCCTCGCGCTGCTCGGCACGCGATGAGTGCCTCGGCGCGACCCCCCGAGGAGCCGGCAGAGGTCATCATCCGGCCCGACCTCGAGGAGGTCTTGGCCGACGAGAAGACCAAGGAGCTGATCGAGGAGTTCGAGCAGGAAGCTCGGACCCGCACGCTCACCGGGGTCTGGAGCTGGATCGTCACCGGGCTCGCCGTGGCCGTGACGCTGTTCGCTCTCTATTACGCGATCGCCGGCGCCCAGATCCCGCTCACAGGCATCGTGGTCCCGAGCATTCGCCTGTTCGATGAGACCATCACGACGCCGCAGATCTACGTGATGCTCTTCCTCACCGGCACGCTCATCCTCACGTTCCTGCTCTACCCGGCGCTCCCGCGATTCCGGAACAGCATCACGCTCCTCGATCTCATACCCGCGGCCGGCGCGATCGCGATCACCGCCTACATCTTCATCAACTTCGAGCAGGTCATCTACCGCATCACGGAGCCGACGGCGGCTGACTTCGCGTTCGGGGTCATCGCGCTGATCCTTGTGCTGGAGGCGGGGCGCCGCACCACCGGTTGGCACCTGCCGGTCATCGGACTCGTCGCGATCGCGTACGCGTATTTCACCGACTTCATGCCCGGCCCGTTCCGCGGTCCGCCGAAGGACCTGGACGACATCATCGCGAACCAGTACCTCGGTCTCGACGGCATGCTCGGCACGCCCCTACAGGTCGCGGCGACGTTCATCATCCTGTTCACGATCTACGGCGCGATCCTCGACTACACCAAGGCCGGCAAGTTCTACGTCGACCTCGCGTTCGCCCTCACCGGAAAGCGGCCGACCGGCGCGGCGCGCACGGTGACGCTTGCGTCGTTCCTGCTCGGGACGGTGTCGGGCTCGGGGGTCGCGACGACCGTGACGCTGGGCTCGATCTGCTATCCGATGCTGAAAAAGGCCGGACACGACCGCGACTCCTCGGGGGCGATCCTGTCCGCGGGTGGGATCGGCGCGGTCATCTCGCCACCGGTGCTGGGACCGGCGGCCTTCCTGATGGCCGAGATCCTGAAGATCAGCTACCTCGACATCGTGATCATGGCGATGATGCCGACGATCCTGTATTACCTCGGCATCCTCCTGATGATCGAGGTCGACGCGCGCCGCATGGGCACGCGTCAGATCGCCCTCGACGCGCCGGGGTTCTGGGCGCTCACGGCCCGCTACTGGTACCAGTACACGTCGCTCTTCGCGATCATCGGCTTCCTGCTCATCGGCTTCACGACGCTCACGGCCGTGTTCTGGTCGATCGTGCTCGCGATCCTCGTGTCCTACATCCGAAGCGAGACCGCGCTCCGGCCGGGCAAGCTCATCGAGGCGCTGTCGGCCGGCACGAAGCAGGTGCTGAGCATCGCCGCGACGACGGCGGTCGCGGGAATCATCGTCGGCGTGCTGCTGCAGACCGGACTGGGCCTGAAGGTCTCGAGCCTGATCCTCACGCTCGGCGCCGGCAACCTGTTCCTCACGCTCATCGTGGCGGGCGTCGTGCTGTGGGTCCTGGGCCTGTCGTTGCCGATCACCGCGACCTATCTCGTCGCGGTCCCGACCGTGATACCCGCGCTCGACAAGCTCGGCGTCCCGCTGCCGGCGGCGCACATGTTCGTCTTCTACTACGCGGTCCTGAGCGAGGTCTCGCCGCCGGTGGCACTGTCGCCCTTCGCGGCCGCGGCGATCACCCGCGGCAATCCGTACCGGACGATGATGCTCACCTGGAAGTACGCACTGCCGTGCTTCCTCGTGCCCTTCATGTTCACGCAGCCTGACGGGCTCGCGCTCCTCTGGCGTGGCGATTCCATCGGTGAAGCGGTCGTGGCTTCTCTCTCGGCGATCGTCGGCATCGTCGCGCTCGTGAGCGGCGTCGGCGGCTATCTGCTCCGTCCGACGCCGTGGCCCCAGCGTGCGCTCCTCGTCGCCGCGGGGCTGCTCCTGCTGGCACCGGGGGTGCTGGCGGACGTCGTCGGACTCCTGGCGTTCGCTGTCGCGCTCGGGCTGCAGCTATCCGCTAAAAAGCGGCCTCGGTCAGGCGGTCGCTCCAGCGCGCTCGAGGCCGACGGCTTTGCGCGCGTCAGCAAGGGTGAGCTGCCAAAGAGCGGCTGACCAGGCCGGCTTGAAGCCGAGCTGTGTGTTGATGGCGAGCATCTGCGCGTTCGCGTTCGCGTTGCCGGTGCGGATGAATCGCGCCTGCGTTCGCTCCGCGAGGATCCGCTCCAGCATCACGGCTTTCATCCAGAGGCCGAGGCGATGTCCACGGTGGGCGTCGATCACAGCCGTGCCCTGCTGCCAGATGAGATGTGGAACGCGGGGGTCATACGAGACCTCGGTGAATCCGGCACCCGCGCCGCTCTCGTGCAGCGCGAGGATGAGCCAGCGCTCGATGCCGGCCTGCCGACGCCACGTCTCGCGGTCGCGGATCTGCTGCTCGTTGAGCTCCCAGTCGTCCATCCGCAGGTCGCCGCGCGGAGCGTCGTTCATGCCCGACGCCGATTCGATGTACGGAGCGATGAGCTCCGCGGGCACGGGACCGTCGACGCGCTCGAGCCGATAGCCGGGCGGCGCGATGGCCGCCCACTCGCTGACCTTCGCGCGATCGACGGCCGCAAGATCCAGCTGATTCGTTTTCATCTCGAGACCCGGTGTCGCACCGATCGCGCGCGCGAACTTCTCCCCAGCAGGGACGCGATCGCTGAGCTGGCTCATGAACACGATGTCCTCGCCCTGATCCGCTACGGCTTGGACCGCGCGACGCAGGAGCGCGCGCCCAAGGCCGCGACGGCGATGCCCTGGCCCGACGGCGATCTCGCACCAACGCAGGTGCTGATTTCCCGGCTCGTTCTTCTCCCAGCCGACGAAGCTGAAGCCGGCGAGCGCGCCACGTGCGTCGCGCGCGCCAAAGATCGCGCGCCACTCGCCCGGTGCCTCCGCGAGGAGGCGCGCCTCGATCGCCTCGGGCGCCATGAGCGGATCTTCGGGCACACGTTCGTGCCCGATCGACTGCTGGAGGAGGGCGGCCTCGCGGAGCTCCGCTGGCGTCACCTCGGTCGGCTCGAACGCCTCGATGCGATATCCGTCGGGTTCTTTCACGATGAGAAGAGAGTACCGGTGCGGGAGGTCCGCACCATCACACGCGATACGTTCGGGCTAGGCTCCGGCCATCACCGGCTGGAAGACGAGGATGGTCCGGCCGGCGGTCCGCTCGCGCAGGACCTTGATGGTCTCCCCGAAACGCCGCAGGAAGGCGAGCTCGAGCTGCCGGTCATCCCAGGTCGAGGCGTCCCACGACATGCCCTCGCTGGACATGAAGCGGAGCACGAATTCCCGCAGGGCAGCGTCCGATACGCCAATACCGAGGTATCGGAACTCGGTGCCGTCGGGCATCTCCCAAGTGACCATTTCTCTCCCGATGAGGACCGTATGACCGCATCCCCCGACCGGCATCCCCCGTCTAGGGGAGCGGGGTCCCGCCACTTGAGGTTTCACCCAGACGGGTGATGCTTTGGCTATGCGCGATATGAGCGGCTGGCTACCAGGCGTAATCCTGATCGCTGTCGGCGTCACGCTGTTCGCCATTCAGCTGCTGCACCTCGACGGCGACGTCATCGTCCTGGTCATCGGGCTGATCTTCGCGATCGCGTTCGCGGCGACGCGCCGGTACGGGCTGCTCGTCCCCGCGGGCATCCTCACCGGGCTTGGCGCAGGCATCGTGCTCGAGGACCTCGGCGTGATGGGAGAGCCGGTGGCGCTCGGCCTCGGCCTGGGGTTCCTCGCGATCTACGCCGGCGACGTTCTCACGAGCGGCGCGCGCGCATCTGGCCGATGGTGGCCGCTGATCCCCGGCGCGATCCTCACGGTCATCGCCGCCGCTGAGAGCACGTTCGGCGCGGAGGGCGCGCGCCTGATCCAGCAGGGCTGGCCGATCCTCCTGATCGCGGCGGGCGCGTGGATATTGCTGCGCGGCAGGGCCTCGGCCTGACCGAGACAACGGTCGCGCGTCTGGTCGGCGAGCGTCTGCGCGCGGCGGGCGTGCGCTACGTCACCGGTCATCCGGGCGGTGAAGTGGTCGATCTCATCGAGGGCTTCCGTCAGGCCGGGCTCGAGTTCGTGCTGACACGGCACGAGACGAGCGCGGCATTCATGTCGGAGGCGATGGCGAGCGCGAGCGGGACACCGGGAGTGTGCATCGCGACGCTCGGACCCGGCGCGACGAATCTCGTCACCGGTGTCGCGCAGGCGTATCTCGATCGCGCGCCGCTCATCGCATTCACCGGTCAGCTGCCCGCCGACCGCTTCGAGATCACGACGCATCAGAAGCTCGACCTGCGCGCGTTGTTCGCCCCGATCACGAAGTGGCAGGCGCGACTCACGCCGTCGAACGCGGCGGATGTCATCGATCGCGCGCTCCGCGAGTCCCTGCGACCACGACGCGGCCCGATCTACATCGAAGTGCCCAGCGATGTTCCGCGACAGATGCCGGCGGGCAGCCACGATGTGCCGCCGCCGTCTCGCATCGTGTCCCGGGACGCGAACGACATGAGCCCAGCCGTGGATCAGGTCGCGTCCCGTCGGGCAGCGCAGCTCCTCCGCGAGAGCAAGCGACCGGTGATCCTCGCGGGAATGGACGCGAATGACGACGGCGTCGTGGGAGCGCTGCGGAATTTCGCGGAGGAATGGGGAATCCCGGTGATCGTGAGCCCGAAGGCGAAGGGCGTGTTCCGCGAGGACCACCAGCTCTACATCGGAACGATCGAGATGCTTGGCACCGCCAAGCTGTACGAGTACATCGATGACTCGGACCTCGTGCTCATGATCGGCTTCGACCCGGTCGAGTTCGATCGCGACTGGACCGCCACGGCGCCGGTCGTGCACATCGGCCCACTACCGAACGACGATCGCTATTACGAAAGCGTCGCGGAGGTCATCGGTCCGGTGCGCGAAGGGATCGACGTCATCCGCTCGGTCGCGGGTGCGCCCGCACAGCTGCGCGCTTCAGAGGAGGTGCGCACCTTTCGCGACTCGTTCCGCGCGTTCGTCACGCCGAAGCGCGACCGTCTCACCTCGCAGCAGGTCCTCGCGGAGCTGCGCGCGGCGCTGCCCGAGGACGCACTGGTGACCTGCGACGTCGGATACAACAAGGCCGTCACCGGGCAATGCTTCCCGCTGTACCAGCCGAAGACCTTCTTCATGTCGAACGGCCTCTCGTCGATGGGCTACGGGCTCGCTGCCGCGCTCGGTCTGAAGCTGCTTCACCGGGATCGTGAGGTCGCGTGCGTGCTCGGGGATGGCGGCTTCGCGATGCTGATGGCGGAGCTCGAGACAGCGGTGCGCCAGAAGCTCGGCGTGACTGTCGTCGTCCTCGCCGACGACGCGTTGTCGCAGATCAAAGCGGGACAGGAGCGCAAAGGCTATCCCGTGACCGGCACGACGTTCGGGCCGCTCGACTACGTGGCGCTGGCGAAGGGCTTCGGCATCACCGGCCACGAGGCGCGAACGGCCGAGGAGGTCCGCCGGGCACTGGGCGCGCGTTCGTCTGAAAGACCGACCCTGATCGCAGCGTACGTGGATCCGTCGGCGTATCAGCTCTGAACGCTCCGCCTCGGCGGTTCATCACGCCTGCTTGAGGCGCTCTTTGTACGCGGCGCGCACCTTCTGCACCTTGGGGCGTGCGTTGAAAAGGATGTACGGGCTCAACGGGTTCCGCTCGGCGTAGTCCTGGTGGTACGCCTCGGCCTCGTAAAAGCGCGCGAGCAGCACGACCTCGGTCACGATCGGACGATCGAAGACCTTCGCTGCGTCGAGCTGCTTGATGTACGCCTCGGCCACGCGGCGCTGCTCGTCGTCGGCGTAGAAGATCACGGAGCGGTACTGCCGTCCGACGTCGGGACCCTGCCGATCGCGCGTGGTCGGATCGTGGGCGATCGAGAAGAACACCTTGAGGATCTGCCCGAAGGTCATCTTCGCCGGATCGAAGCGCACCTCGACGGCTTCCGCGTGTTCGGTGCGGCCGCTCGAGACCGTCTCGTAGTCCGCCGAGTCCGCGGAGCCGCCGGCATATCCGGAGGTCACCGCCGACACGCCGTCGAGCTGCTTGTACACCGCCTCGACGCACCAGAAGCATCCGCCGGCGAGAACGGCCACGCCCTCGGCGCTCGCGGCGCGGGCGATATCGGTTTCAGGGTCGGGGAACTTTTCGGGCGAGACCATCGGTGGAGGTCATGATGCACCCGCGATGAGCGGGACGCTCGCGCCCGTCCTGTTCACTCAGGTCTTCGCCGCATCCGTCGGCGGAGCACTGATCGGCGCGCCGTTCCTTCGCGCCGGCCTGACGGGGCGGGAGCCCATGCTCCCGCCCCTCGTCACGCGCTACGGGATCGCGAGGTAGGGCGCGAAGAAGTCTCGCGACGCTTTGGTGTCGACGCGCTGATTCACGCTGGTCGCCCAGCAGGGCACGTCACCCGTCGACACGACGGACACGACGAGCAGGTCGTTCCCCGATCGCACGAAGGTCGGGCCACCGGAGTCTCCGTAGCCGGTCCCGGAGAAGTCCTGGTGGAGATTCTGGTTCAGGTGGATGTACTTCGGGTCGAGCGCATAGAAGCCAGAGATCGTCCACTTGCGGATCCCGTCGAATGGGAATGTCGGTCCGACGGTGGGAACCACGAGCTGCTCCGCCGAGCCGTAGCCGACGTTGAGGTACTCGGTCGTCGTGATGGTCCCCAGGGCGCTCAGTCCGTCGAGGAAGCCGAGCGGCGCGATCTTGGCGGGCGCGATCGTGGTGACCGGGTTGTCGAGCAGGATGAGCGACACGTCAGCGTGATACGGCGGCTTGTAGTCGGGGTTGTGGACGATCCTCCCGTGATAGGGCGTCGAGAAGATGTCGTGACCCGGGTCGGTGCCGAAGTTCGGGTCGAAGGTGACCCACGTCTCGGTGAAGCCCTGCGATAGCGCGAACGCTGTGCAGTGGCTGGCGGTGAGGAAGACGCGCGGCGTGACGAGCGTGCCGCTGCAGATGATCCGGAGGCTATGGTCGGCAAGGCGCGGCAGGAGGAACGCGCCGACGTTCGGATGGCCGTCGCCGTCCGGTTGTGCATCCCCTGTCTGCCCGAGCGCGGTGTTGCCAGACGTGAGCAATAGAGACATGACGATCGCCGTGATCGCAAAGAGCTTCTTCAATCGATCTCCTCCCTGTGATGCGGCGCGAATTCTAGTCACAACGAAGTAGGCTCGGTCTCCGGTCGCACGCTTTCGCGTACACGCAGGTAACGGTCGCGGCGAAAGGACTACTGCGGTCGTCGTGACGCAAGAACCCCCCGATATGTCCATGGATTGAGCGAGCCTGTCCACGCAGGCTGTTCTTCATGAGGGCGGGGAATCATCGCTAGAGAGTTGGGACCAACCACAGCCACAACACCTGGCTTGCACGTCCGTTCCCACGGCATGAGCAGGGGGTGGGTGTGTCTCGTTGCGATCGCCTCGGTCCTGGTCGCTATCGCGTCGCTCGCCTGCGGATCGGCCGCCGCCCCCATGCGAGCAAGCGAGGCCTCGCTTGGTCTTCCACCAGACGATCGAGCCTGGCTGGCGATCCCCGCGTTCGTCGATCCGCTTGATTGCACCGATCACGCGACGATCCCCCTGATCCAGAACGTCACGGTCGCGAAGTGGTCGCCCGATTCGAACAGCCTCGCGATCGCGCGCGTCATCACGATCCCTTCACACCTCACGATCACGGGATACGAGGAAGACCCGGTCATGAGCGTCCTCGACCTTCGCACCGGTGAGGTGCGCGAGCTCGGCCAGGGCAACAAGCCCGAATGGTCGGGGTCGGGGGCGTTCCTCTCGTTCTGGAAGAACGATGGCTATCTCCACATCCTCCAGGGCGACAAGACGGTGGGGCGCCTCGAGGTGTCGCACCCCGATGTCCGGTGGGTCGGCGACGTCCTCTATTACTGGTACGCCGAGGAGATCCGCACCTGGGATCGCGGCGTGACCGAGACGGTGTCGCGCGTCGCGAATGACGTCGTGCCGCGGTATCCGCGGGACATCGCGTTCTTCAGCGCCGACGGAGAACGGTTCACGATCACGCGTTACGCGACCGACGGCACGACGGAGCGCTACATCGGCCTGACCGCGACCGGCGAGATGTCCCCGCTCGACGCACCCGACATCACGTACACCGAGTGGTCGCCGCGGGGCCAGACCCTGCTCATGCGGTCGGAAGATCGCGTGGCTCTGCGGGATCGCGACGGAACCGTGACAAGCACGCCGCTCGCGGACCTGCCCGGCCCGGTCCACAGCTGGTCCTCCGACGGACGGCTTCTGCTCGGCGTGCTTTCGCCGACGGTCCCGGCGGGAAACGCGTTCGACCAGTTCGAAGTGTGGGACGGCGCTGAGGAGACGGCCTTTGCGACCTTGCCGAATGTCTTCGGCGCGCGAACGTTCAGCCCCGATGGCCGCCACTTCGCGGGCGTGAGCCGGACCGGACTCGAAGGTACACAGCTCGAGCTCTATCGCTGCGGCGTCAGTTTTCACACCGCCGCGATGCCGCGCGCCGAGACGACGGCGCGGTCGCGATCGCAGAGGATCGACGCCGACGAACACCGCTTCGTGCGGCCGGCGGCGGGGATGATCGTGCAGTTCGTCCAGGGCAGGCACACCGGCGTGGACGTCGCCGCACCCTTCGGCTCATTGCTCTTCGCCTCGGACGATGGCGTCGTCAATGCGGTCGGCTGGGTCCCCGTCGGAGGGCGTCGCGTCTGCGTGATGCACGAGGACGGCCTCGAGAGCTGCGACTACCACACCTCGCTATCGCTCGTTTCGGTCGGCGATCACGTCGTGCGCGGCCAGCCCGTCGCCCTCGTCGGCATGACCGGTCAGACCGAGGGGCCGCACGTCCACTGGGAAGCTAAGCGCGAGGGTCGGATCGTCGACCCGCTCGCGCAGTGATCGCGGTTTCACTGCCGCGGGGGCGACGTTGCCTCGGTCGGGGCCTGCCTCGCTCCTCGCGGTGCCCCCTGCCATGTCAACGGCTGCCGTGATGTACGCGCGGGGGGCCACACGCTCGTCGCGAGACATGGCCCCTCCCTCGACCTCGCCCGCGCGCCTGCGCGCTAAGCCGCGGCTGCTATTGCGCGAGCGGGTCGACGATCCGACCCTCGCGCTTGGCTTCCCAGTGGACGTGCGGCCCCTCGGTCTGACCGGTCATGCCGACGAGCGCGACGGGCTG